>JBEVLE010000607.1:0-4046 GCA_040509335.1 Longimicrobiaceae bacterium
CGCGTCCGTCTTTGCGTGCGTTCTTGCGTGGCGCTCACACCGCCCGCGGTTGCGTGCGGTTCAGCTTCGAGTGCCCCACCCCGCGGAGTCCGTGTCGCGCAGTAGGGCGCCGGCCTCGCCGCGGGTGTTCACGTTCAGCTTCTCCAGGATGTTGTGCACGTGGTTCTTCACCGTGGCCGGCCGCAGGCTGAGCGTGCGCGCGATGTGCTTGTTCGACATTCCACGGCTGATCAGCTCGCCGATCTCCGCCTCGCGCGGGGTGAGCTGCGCGGGCGAGGCGGCGCCGGCGCGGCCTACGGCCAGCGCCGCTACCCGCTGGGAAAGCAGCGCCGCCACCCGCGCCGAGCAGAGCAGCTCGCCCCGCGCCGCGCTCACCACCGAGCGCACCAGGTCGTCCAGCGATGCGTCGTGTCCCGCCCAGCCGGAAACACCCGCCTCCGCGCACGCCAGCACCGCGTCCTCGTGGGCGTCGTCCACCGCGAATGCCACCACTTTCAGGTCGGGCCGCGCCTCGTGGATGCCACGCACCAGCGCCAGCGCGCCGTGCATCGACACGTCCAGCAGCACCACGTCGGGCGCGCCGCGCGCTACGGCGGCCAGCGTCTCGTCGGCGTCGCGCGCCTCGCCCACCACGCACACGCCGGGGCACCGCTCCAGGCCGAGGGAGACGCCTTCGCGGTACAGGCGCACGGCGGCGGCGACTACCGCGCGGACCTCGCGCCCGGCAATGGGCGCGGGGTGCGGCTCCGGGGGCTGGGTCGGGACGCTCATGGCTCGGTCGCTGGGTCGAGCGAACGCATGCGGCTGCCGGAGGGCCGGGAACAGCCTTCGGACCGTGGCGCGAACCGTCTTCCCCGGTGTAGATTTTTCCCACGAGGCAAAGGCACCGCTCCCGCGGCGGACGCGCAAGCTGTGCCCGAACGCACTCGTCTTTGCTGCTTGTTCTGATGTGGGTCGGGGAGACGGTATGGAGCCGACAATCCGTGTTGTCGGCGAGGCGAGCACGTTTCATACCACGGGACCTGGTTTGCCGCCGGTGCGTGTAACATGCGTCATGGCAGCAATAAACTCCGTTCCCGGCTTCCTGCTACGGCCAGTCGGTTGATGTACGCCCGGTGTCTCACCTGGGGCGCCGGCTACCCACGCCGGCGGAGTGGATGCTGGTGGCCACAACCAGTCAAGGCAGCGGAAGCCCTTCGCAGCGGCGGCCAGGGAAAGGTGTCCTTGCAGGACACCAGGGCGCAGGAGACGCTGACCGGGGGCGCGTCGTTTTGGGGACGGTCGTGGCCGACGAAAGCGCCTTCAGGGAGTCTCCCTGGAGGCGCTTTCGCGTGTCCACTCGGTCGGGGCGAACTTACTCGGGGCCCGCGAGGCGCCGCACGTTGTCCCCCGAGTTCCGGTCGATGTAGTAGTTGTAGGGATCGATCCCGGCGTGGGTCGGCCTCCGGTCGGTCACGAACCTCAGGACCTGCGCTCCCGAGCGGACGGGCCGGCGCTCCATGGCGACCACGTGCTTCGCGTCGAAGGCGTCGGCGCCCGGCTCCGCGCTGAAGAGGCCCACTTCGATGCGCTCGGCGAGCGCGGCCTCCGTTTCGGCGCCGCGCCCGTCCACGCGGTACTTCTTCGCCTCGACCGGCACCGCGACGTCCCACTTGCCGTCGGCGCGCCGGACGGCGGTCGGCGCGGCGACCTCGAGGTCGTACAACACGACGCGCTCGAACAGGTCGGTGATCAGCTCCTGCTCCCCGGTCGTCCGGGCCTCGGCGCGCAGGGCCTCGACGAGGTCGAGCGAGCGGGGGTACGGCGCCCCCCTGAACCGGTAGCGCCGCAGCAGCTTCCTCAGCGCCCGGTTGACCGCGTCCTCGCCCAAGCGCTCCTGCAGCAGGTACATGGCGAGCGCCCCCTTCTGGTAGGCGATCCAGCTCTCGCTCTCGACACGGGCGAGGGGCGGCTCGCGCACGGAACCTCCGGCGGCGCGCGACGCGAGGTAGCGGTCGAGCGTGAACTTCAGGGCGCGGCGCATCTCGGCCTCGCCGCGGAGCTTCCGCAGCATCATCAGCGCGGAGTAGTTGGCGAGCGTCTCGGACAGCACCAGCGAGCCCTCCATGTCCGCTCCGGTGACCTGGTGCGCCCACCACTGGTGCGCCAGCTCGTGCGCGGTGGTGGCCGTGACGTGGTCGATGGTCTCCGGCTCCTGGAAGTCGGCGATGAACCCGTACGTCTCCGAATAGGGAACGGTGCCGGCGAAGGCCTGCGCGAAGCTCGTGTAGCCCGGGTACTCGACGATGCGCACGTGGTCGAACGGGTACGGGCCGAAGCTCGCCTGGTAGTAGTCCAGCGACGCGGCCAGCGCGTCGAGCATCCGGTCCACGTTCCACGCGTGCGCCGCGTGGTGGTAGACGGCGAGGTCGACCCCGGCGTGCCGGCGATGCTTCTCGGCGTAGCGCGCCGACTGGACCGAGAAATTCTCGCGGATCGGCGCCTCCGATACGAAGCGGGCGACCCGCCTGCCGCCGCGCACGACGTCCGAGACCCTCCGGCCGGGCGCGATCGGCGTCTGGTCCGCCGTGGTCGAGAGGGTGATGTCCGCCGTCGTCCATCCGCCCAGGGAGGCTGCCTTCGCGGTCGCCGCAAGGTCCTCCAGCTTCGCCCTCCCCCCTCGTTCGGGGAGGCCGTAGACGCGGCGCGCCGTGGGATCCTCCAGCGTGCCCTCGCGGCTCATCCCGATGACGGGCGTGAGCTCGTGGTTGTCGAGGAAGGTGCCGTTCTCCACCAGCCTCGTGTTCGGCGGCCCGTTGCGGAAGCCGCGGTGCCAGCGCCGCGTCGCGAAGGTCAGGACGCGCTCCTCGCCCGGCCGCATCGGCGCGTCCAGGCGGAAGATGCGGTAGTCGAACTCGCCGTCGTCCACCACCAGCCGCGCGCCGGCGATCGCCGCGCGGGTCAGCTCCAGGTCGTCGTGCAGCAGCCGGACGTGGACCTCGGTGATCGGCAGCTGCGTCAGGTTGCGGAGGAGGTAGCGCCCCCGGGTCACCGCCCGCCGCTCCCCGGGATACAGGTCGATGGCCACCGTCATGCTCGCGACCGTCGGCTGCGGCAGGGCGTGGTGCTTCCAGTACTTCTTCTCGAACGCCGCCTGCCGCGCCAGGCCGGCCAGGGGGGAGCGGTACTCGTTGAGGACGTTGATGTTGTGGAACGCGTACGCGCCGGTGCCGGCGAAGACCAACAGGGCCGCGCCCGCGACCCGGCCCGGCGCCCGCGTCAAACGCCGCCGGGCGGCGGCGAGCCGCGGCCGCAGCCGGATCTCGGTGCCGCGCCGCCACAGGAGGTGCGCGGCCACGAGCAGCAGGACGGCGAACGCGCCCCAGTAGACGCGCACCGTCCAGGCCCCCCGCCAGAACGAGCCGGCGCCGTTCATGTCGCTCAGCGGCATGCCGGGCGTGGCGCCGTAGTTGAGAAGGTCGTGGTCGATGGCCTTGTTGAGCTGCTGCCAGACCAGGAACACCACCATGACGGCCCAGCCGACGGCCTTGTGGGGGCTGAGCGCCTGGACGAAGATCGCCAGCACGGCCAGGAGCAGCACGTCCCAGGTCGCCGGAAGCACGTACCAGAGCAGGTACTTGCCGGGCTCCACCTCCGTGAAGCCGGCGGCGAGCTGGAACAGGACGGCCGCGGCGACGTTGGTCAGCACCGTCGCCATCAGCACGACGGCCATCGCCAGCGTCTTCGGCACCACGTACGCCCAGCTCGGCATCGGCGTCGCGTCCACCAGCTCGTGGACCCTCCGGTCGCGCTCGCGCCACACGAGCTCGCCCGCGTAGAAGATGGCGATGACCAGCAGGATCACCTCGAAGGCGTCCCGGATGTCCGGGATCAGCGTCAGCGTCGTCGGGTAGGTGGGCCTGCCGACGGGGTCCCGCGCGAGCAGGGCGTAGAGGGTGGTGAACAGCCCCCACGCCATCACGACGGCGAAGGCCGGGCTCAGGACCACCTGCCGGACCTCGAGCCGGGTGCGCACCCGGAGCAGGGCGCGCAGCGCCCCGGGGCCG
>JBEVLE010000608.1:0-15047 GCA_040509335.1 Longimicrobiaceae bacterium
AGGGCGGAAGAGAAACCGATTCGAACCCCGAACAAACCCGCGCCCCACCACCCGTGGCGGCGCTCAGGCACCCTGGCAGGAGGACATTTCTAAAGCAACCAAACCCCGGACTTTTCTATTTCAACGTAACAGGCTTCGCGAGGCGGGCGTCGACGGGGCTCACGCGGGGCGTGGACGGGCTGGTTTGCGAGCGGGCCGGATCAGTCGGGCGACAGGTCGATCATGGTCTCGCCGTTCACGTACGGCCGGGTGACGAGGGCCTCCACGTCCTCCAGCCGGCTGAGCACCCCCGCGATCCGCAGCCCCTGGTAGCGGACGCACTCGGCCCACCGGATCCGGTCTTCGTCGGAAAGCTCGGGCGCGGCCAGCAGGTCGGACACCAGGACGATGCCGGCGAGCGCGTTGTTCACCTCGTGCCGGAGCCCCGTGGACACTTCCTGGAGCGCCCGGTGCCGCTCGGCGGTGAGGAGCGCCTCCTGCTCTTCCTCCATCTGGCGGAGGAGGGTGCGCAGCTCGATCTCGGTGAGCGCCGAGCGGGCCATCTCCGCCACGATGGCGACCTCGTCGTCGGTCCAGCGGCGCGGCCTGGAATCGCTGACGCAGAACGCGCCCAGCGCCTGCCCCTGGGCGTTGACGAGCGGGACGCCGGCGTAGCTGACCGCGCCCAGCTCGGTGACGGCGGGGCTGTCGCGGAGCCGGGGGTCGGTGCGCGCGTCCTCCACCAGGAAGGGCTGCGCCCTGGCGACTGCGTACTTGCAGAAGGAGTAGGAGAGCGGGCTTTCCCGGGTCGTCGCCCAGGGCTCCGCGAGGCCCACGCAGCTCTTGATGATCTGCCGGTCCGCGTCCACCAGCGTCACCATGGTCAGCGGGACCTCCAGCAGCCGGTGCGCCAGCGCGGTCAGCCGGTCGAAGATCGCTTCCACGCCGGCGTCCAGCAGGCCGGAATCGCGCAGGGCGGCGAGCCTCGCGGGATCGCGGAGGACGGGGTCCAGGTCGGGGTCGGAGCTCATGAGGCACCACCGGGGAGCGAGTCCCGGCTCCATCCAGGCGTTCGCCGGACGGGGGCCAGATCCCACGATAATGCACGCGCCGCGCAATGTCACCAGCGGCGTGGCCGGGCCACGCCGCCCGCCGCAGGGAGGGTCAGGAGGGGGACGGGACGGGCGGCGGCTCGCCGGCGGCCGGGTCCGCGGGGCGCAGCGAGGTGCGGACGTGGAAGGCGCCCGCGAGCGACTTGTGCACGGGGCACTGCTCGGCGATGTGCAGCAGGCGGTCGCGCTGGGCGTCGTCCAGCGCTCCGCGCACCGTGATCTCCCGGTCGAGCTGCGTGAGCCTGGCGTCCGGCTGCTCGCAGTGCAGGCAGTCGGCGGCGTGGTCGCGGCCCTCGCGGAGCGACACCGTCACCTCCTCCAGCGGCCAGCCCTTTCTCGCCGCGTACATGCGCAGCGTCATCCCCGTGCAGGCGCCCAGCGCCGCGAGCAGCAGGTCGTACGGGGTGGGGCCGGCGCCCGTGCCGCCCACGGCGGCTGGCTCGTCGGCGGTGAGGCGGAAGCCTCCCGCGTCGATGTCGGTGCGGTATCCGTCGCCCGAGGTGCGGGTGACGATCTCGGTTCCGGCCATGTGCCTCCGGGGGCGGCGGGGTGTCCGCGTGTGCGGGAGGTGGAGGGCGGCGCAGGGTCCACGCGCCGGCATGCCGTTGCACGGTAACGCGCCAGCGGCGAGTCGGCCAGGATCGTGTCGCGCTCTCATCCTCTTCCTCACGGAGTTCTCCGGAAAACCCGCGGCTGTTCAGTTACTGGGTGCAGGCATCCCAAGCGGCAGGCTCTTAGTTACAAGGACGATACTGCGAGCTGTGCCCACAGTGCGTGAGCGCTCCAGTACAGACCCGGTCGCGAGAGGCGCGGAGGTGTCACGCTAGGCGCGCGGCCGAACCCCGAACTCCGGCTCGGGAGCGGAACATGTCCCGGCACAGGATCGCCATGAGGAAGTGAAGCACTTGCGCCAGTCGGTTACCGATGGTAAGATATACTTACCACCCGTAAGGAGGTTTTATGGCAGACGACATGATGAAATGGGTGCTGGACGAGATCCTTGAGGCGGTGAAGGAGATTGAGGCGCAGTGCGGTCGGCAGCCGCCGCAGTTAGACGGCGCGGTGGTGCCACTCGCGATGGGCGGTTTCGACAGTCTGAACTGCATGGAAGCGGTGGTGCTTCTCTCGGAGCGATTGGGCGTGACGGTTGAGCACCGGGTCTTCGCCACCGGCCGCGGTGTGCCAGTTTCGTGTGCGGATATCGCCCGGACGATCATTGCGGAGCATGGTTCAGCGCTCAAGAATCCGAGGGGAGCGACGGGATGAGCCCGCGTGGCGATTCCACCGACCGCAAGGCACTTATCGGCGCGCGTCTACGCACCGCTCGGGAGATGGCCGGCCTGTCCCAGGGCCAGGTTGCGCGGATGATGGACCTGCACCGGCCGAGCGTCAGCGAGACTGAGGCGGGCAGGCGCAGGGTGTCCGCCGAGGAGCTCGCGCGCTTTGCCGAGATCTACGGCGTCACGAGCGCCTGGCTGATCGGCGAGGTCCCGGATGCGCTGCCGGCGGAGGACCCGCGGGTGCAGCTGGCCGCACGCGAGCTTGGCAAGCTGCACCGTGAAGATCTGGACCGCGTGCTCCAGCTCCTGGCAGCGCTGCGCTCGTCGGAGCCGGAGGCGGAATGAGCGTCCGACCAGCCCTCAGCTTGAACGCGCGGAAGCAGCTTTGGACGCAGGCGACTCGGGCGGCGCTCGAGACGCGGGTGAGGCTCAAGGTGCCCGCCGGCGAAGCGGTATCCGTGTACGATGCCGCTGAGCGCCTCGGGGTGGAGGTTCGGTTTCTCAACGCTCCGAGCCTGGAGGGACTTTACCTCCGCCAGGCCCCCGGCCAGGCGGTCCCGCTGATCGCGCTGTCCTCAATGCGTCCGGCCGGTCGGCAGGTGTGGACGGCCGCCCATGAGCTTGGGCACCACGTCTTCGGCCATGGCGACCGAACAGACGACGCCGATCTGGCTCGCCAAGAGGAATCCAACGATCCGGAGGAGGTGCTCGCGCATAGCTTCGCCGCGACTTTCCTCATGCCGAAGGCGGCGGTGGAACGAGGGTTTCGGGTCCGTGGATTCGCGCTTTCCTCGCCCACTCCCGCGCAAGTGTTCACTGTGGCAGGATGGCTGGGTGTGGGCTACACCACCCTGATAAATCATATGCTCTGGACGCTGCGCCTTATCCCGGAGACTACCGCAAAGGCCTTGCTGACACGCCAGCCAAAGAAGATTCGTGCTGAGATGGCCGGCCAAGCGGTCACCGGCGACCTTTGGATCGTGAACGGTCACTGGACGGGCCGGCCGGTAGATGCTCGTGTCGGGGACGTCCTGCTCGTGCCGGAGCGCACGGAGGTGACGGGTGAGGTCCTGAGCGCCTGGGACGGTCCAGCCGGAATGATGACCGTGGATGTCGTGAGCCCCGGCATCGGGCAGGTGATCGGCGACGGATGGGCAGTGTTCGTACGCTGCTCCAAGCGCGAATACCGGGGGCGTGCCCGCTTCCGGCATGTAGAGCCCGACGACGACGAGGCGTAGAGTGATGCCTAATCCAGAGACTTGCGTGATCACAGAGCCGAACCTGTCGGTGGCTTGGATTCGAGCCATGGATGCGGCACTGGACGGCGGCGCCCACGAACTTGCCCCCTTGGTGCTCACAGTCACCGGCTTCGGGGATGACGGATCGCCGGAGGAGGTGCCGGCGGTCCGCGGCCTAGTTGACCAAGAGCTGGCTAGGGTTTGGGCGGCCGAAGAAGAGAAAAAGAAGCGCAGGGAGATGGCGGCGAAGGGGAAGTCGCGCGCCAAGCCGACCAAGCCGCTGACCTGCCACACGGTGGCGAACACGATCTTCCCGGCGTCGCTATGGAACCCGGATCTTCCACGTGAGAAGCTCTACGAGCGCTTCCAGAAGATCTATCCGGCGCTGAAACGTCAGAAGGGAAACCAGCGAGGAACATACTTCCATCGCCTCGTGAAATATCCGGACGCTCCCGAAGGGGGAAACCAGCTGGAATGCATCATCAAGATGTTCCGCGACGGCCTGGAACGGCGGAGCGCTTTCCAAGCGCCTATTACGTACCCAAAGAAGGACATGGTCGCGTCTCCACTTCTCGGGTTCCCCTGTCTGCAGCAAGTTGCGTTCACGCCGAACCGCAAGCAGGGAACACTGGCGGTAACGGGCTTCTACGGCAAGCAGTACATGCTCGAGCGCGCGTATGGGAACTATCTCGGTCTTGCTCGGCTGGGCCACTTCATGGCTGTGGGGATGGGCCTCCAACTTGAGCGTATGACCTGCATCGCGGCGGTTGGGGAGATCGAGGTCGGGGCAGGCCACGCGCGCGAACTGGTCCGGAATGCCAAAGAAGCTGCCCGTCTAGCCGGGGTGATGCGTTGAGCGGACATATCTACGTGTTCGAGGGAGTGGACGGCGCCGGCAAGTCTACCCTTGCCGGTGCCGTCTCCGCTCGCCTGGCAGAGGAGAGGGTGCGGGTTGCGCTCCGGTCCTTCCCCGGTCGTGAACCGGGAACGTTCGGCGAGTTGGTCTACCGCCTGCACCACGATCCAGCCGCCTTGGGCGTCCAGTCGATCACCCCGACCGCGCTACAGCTCGTCCATGTGGCGGCGCACCTAGACGCGATCGAGCGTGAGATCGACCCGCTCGTAAAAAGCGGCGCCGTCGTTCTCCTAGACCGATACTGGTGGTCAACATGGGCCTATGGGGTGGGTAGCGACGCTAACCAAGATGCGCTAGCCGGGATGATCGATCTGGAGCGCTCGTTCTGGGGAGACCTCCTGCCCGAAGTCATCTTTCTGGTCGAGCGCTCCGGCTCGCAGACGGCGGGCTTATGCCGGGTCGCGGAGGCCTATGCGGCACTTGCGAGCCGGGACCCACGTGCGATCCGCATCGACAACTCCGGATCGCTGGAAGCATCGATTAGCGCGGTGCTCGACACCATTCGTGCGCGAAGCGCGCCGTTGGTGGAATCGTGAAGCCGCGCCGCAAGGCATCGGACGCCGTCCCCAAGGCGGAGCAGCTGGATCTGGCGCCGCCCACCGCACGGCCTCCTTTCGAGATCATCGTTCGCTTACCGCCTGCGCGGACCACGCCGGTATTCGATTCTTACTGGCGGTTCGCCGCCGAGCGCCAGGAGATCTTCTTCAAACGCCTAGAGGGGCAACCTGCCCCCTGGACGGAAGATCCGATCCTCCTTCAGTACAAGTTCACAAATGCGTACAGGGCGTCAGATCGGGTGAGCCAATTCCTCATCCGGGAGGTCATCTACTCCGGCGAGCAGGACTTCACCGAGGTATTCTTCCGGATTATCCTGTTCAAGCTGTTCAACCGGATCGAGACGTGGCGGCGGCTGGTGGCCGAGCTGGGAATCCTCAGCTGGTCGGCCTTCGACTTAGGACGCTATGACGCTGTGTTAGAGGGGATGATGCGCACGGGGGAATCCATCTACTCGGGCGCGTACATCATGCCGAGCGGCGGACGGGGGGCCGAACCGGAGCGGAAGCACAGGATGCACCTGCGGCTTCTCGCGAGGATGATGAAGGAGGAGGTCCCGAAGAAGATCGCCGACTGCCGCCGCATGCAGGATGCGTTCGAGCTGCTGCGGACGTACCCGACCTTCGGCGATTTCCTTGCCTACCAGTACGTCATCGACCTGAACTACTCGGCCGCGCTATCGTTCAGCGAGCGTGAGTTCGTGGTCCCGGGACCTGGCGCGCGAGATGGAATCCGGAAGTGCTTCACCGATCCGGGCGGGCTCAACGAAGCCGAGTTGATCCGACTGTGCGCTGATCGGCAGGAGGAGGCATTCGCGAAGCTGGAGATCGAGTTCAGGTCACTGTGGGGCCGCCCCCTCCAGCTGATCGATTGCCAGAACCTGTTCTGCGAAACGGACAAGTACGCGCGCGTCCGGCACCCCGAGTATACGGGGCGCACCGGCCGGACCCGGATCAAGCAGCAATTCCGAAGAAACCAGGAGCCGCTCCGCTGCTTCTATCCCCCAAAGTGGGGGATCAACGAGCTCATTCCTCCTCCGTTCCGAGCGGCTCCTGGAGCCGCCTAAGTAAGAGGGCCCATGATCCACATGGTTGGCAGGACCGCGGACGAGGTGTGGCGTCGAGTGGCGGCGCTCTTTGATCCCGAGGGCCCCGCTCACAGGCAGGACGGGCGCGGTGGAGAGACGCTGGAAGTCATGCACGCGGTTCTCGCGATCAGCGAGCCGCGCCAGCGTTGGATCTATAGCCGGGTACCCGCCCTCAACCCTGCCTTCGCTCTTGTCGAGGTTATTTGGATCCTTGCGGGACGCAGGGACCTGGCGCTTCCAGCCCATTGGAATCCTCGTCTCCCCAAATATTCTGGTGCGGCCGCCGAGCAGGAGGGGGCCTACGGCTACCGGCTTCGCTCGCACTTCGGCTTGGACCAGTTGGACCGCGTGTACCGCGTGCTCGACTCCGCCCCGAACACGCGGCAGGCCGTCCTTCAGATCTGGGATCCGGTCACCGATCTGCCGTCTCCAGATGGCGCGCCAAGGCGGCCGGACATCCCCTGCAACGTGTCTGCGTTCCCGAAGGTTCGTGGCGGGCGCCTGGAATGGCTACAGATCCTGCGCAGCAATGACGTCTTTCGCGGACTTCCCTACAACATTGTGCAGTTCACCTCGCTGCAGGAGGTGCTCGCCGGATGGCTGGGGGTGGAAATGGGGGAGTATGTCCACGTGAGTGACAGCCTGCATGCGTACGCCGCCGATGTAGCAGTCGTACGGGACGGCCCGAACTCATCCGTCCGGCAGGTGGTCAGTACTGACAATCTTGCCTTGCCTCGTCAGTTATCGGAGGCCGCCATCCGAGAGACGAACCTCCGCCTCAGCGATCTCGCCCGTGGCGACGTGGGGCAGGACGAATTCCGGCGGGTAGCCCTCACATCTTCGCTACCTGAAGGATTCGAGAACATCGTCCGCATCGCCGCTGCAGATTCCGCCCGGCGCCGGAGGTGGACCGATCTGTCGGAGGCATGTGGAGCGGCCGTCACGAACCCGGCCCTCCAGACCGCATGGGCCGAATGGTCTTTGCGCAACCTGCCGGCGGACCCGCGGCCATGACTACCATCCTTCACCTGGCGGATTTGCACTAGGTAGATCCGGCGAAGAGCCCCAGGCACGCGGACGTGAAGGTCGAGTTCCTACACGGCACGGGTGGGACGTACTACCGGACGCTGCGTAGTTCTCTGGAGTCGCTGTCGACGACCACGATCACAGGCGCAACACGACCAAAGGCCCAGCAACGCGCAAGTCGTTGCTGGGCCTCAATTTAACCCGAACAGGCGATCACAGGATGTTTCCCGCAGAAAATGGGCACTGAGGGATTCGAACCCCCGACCCCCTGTGTGTAAAACAGGTGCTCTAACCAGCTGAGCTAAGCGCCCTTCTCCCGGTCCCTGCCCTGCCAGATGATCCCCAGCGGGATCAGCACCACGTACCCCAGCACCAGCAGCGCCGGCGCCAGGTCCACCGAGCCGCCGTTCAGCAGCACGTACCCGGCGACGATGCTCACCAGCCCCGCGACGATCAGGATCCAGTTCTGCGCGGAGAACCGGACCGTCCCCTCGCCGTCGGTGCGGGAAGCGGCCGCCGAAGCGGAGTTGGCGGGCCGGCGCGGACTCTGTGCGGGCGTAGGTCTGGGCATGGGCGAAACCTATTCCAGGGGATATTCGACGTCAACCCCGTCCGGGCGGGGCGGCGGGAGCATCCGTTCCTCCAGCCTCATCTCCGCCAGGCGGGCCCGGTCCCGCCGCCGGCGCAGCGCGAACAGCACGATCAGCAGCCCCGCCGCCAGCACCCAGAACACCCCCGCCTGCGCCCCCACCAGCAGCCAGCCGTAGCGGCGCCGCACCCCGCGCGCCCACTCCTCCTCGAACTGCCCCATCGTCATCCCGTACGCCGAGCGGATGGCGCGGTCCAGCGTCCCCTCGCGCTTCCAGGCCTGCATCAGCAGCTCGAACCCGCCCGGCCCGCTGCGCTCCGCCAGGTGCCGCACCGCCGTCGCCGAAAGGAGGTAGGCGAGCCGCGCGTCCTCCTCCCCCGCCGGCCAGTCCAGCGAGATCGAGTCCAGCGGCGGCGCCCGCCCGGTGAGGAACGCCAGCCGCAGCCGCCACCCCGCCGAGGCGTCCCACCCGCCCGACGCCCACTGCGCGTACCCCTCGTCGAACCAGCGCGGCACGTTGTCCCCCAGTTCGCGGTGCACCGCCAGGTGCAGCAGCTCGTGGCGGAGCGTGGTCCCCAGGTCGCGGGGCTCCGAGCGCGGCGTGGCGTACAGGGGGAGGACGACCAGGCGCGCCGCGGGGAAGGCCACCCCGGCGCCCCACTCCGGGATGCGCCCGCCGGTGACCGAATCCCACACGGCGCGCGAGGGCGCCAGCACGATGGTCGCGGGGATCGGGCGGCGCGCGTCCGGGAAGCCGGGGAGCGGGAACCGCTCCAGCGAGGCCGCCAGCACCTCCTGCGCGCGAGGGCGGCTCCCGGGAAAGAACACCACCCGCACCGAGTCCGCCGTGAGCACCCGCGCGCCCCCGCCCGCCGGCCCCTGCGCGGGCGCCGCGCCCGCCCAGGCGAGCGCGAGCAGCAGCGCCGCGATCAGGCGCCGAACGATACCGGCTCCCCCGCCTCCAGGCGCGCCAGGGCCTCGCCACACCGCTCCCCCCACGGGTTGAAGCGGTTGGTCTCCACGCCCTTGCGCCAGGCGTCCGCCGCGTGGGCGGGGTCGCCGTCCAGGTAGTGCGCGCGTCCCAGCTCCCAGTACGCCTCGATCAGGTTGGGCCCCAGCTCCAGCGCCTTGCGGAAGAAGGAGCGTGCGTCCACGTACATCTCCCGCTCCAGGTACACCATCCCCATGTAGAGGTGCGCGTACAGCTGCGCCTTGCGGTCCGCCTCCTGGCGGATGGCGCGCGCCAGGTGCTCGATCGCCTCCCCGAAGATCCCCTTCTTGAGGCAGATGTAGCCGACGTTCACCCGGGCCAGGGCGTTGTTCGGCTCCTTCATCAGCACCTTGGAGTAGGTGTACAGCGCCTCGTCGTACTGCTCCTGGAGCATCTGCGCCCACCCCAGCAGCGACTCCGCCCCGGGGTCGTTGGGGGCCAGCTCCAGCGCGCGGTTCAATTCTTTGACGGCGCGGGCGTGGTCGCCGGCGGCGATGGCGCTCCAGCCGCGCTCCACGTAGGTGCTGCTCCCCAGGTGGTCCGAGCGCGGCGGCGCCGCAGGGGCCATCCCGCGCGGCGTGGAGGCCGCGAGCGACTTGTAGCGGTCCACCAGCGCGCGGATCTCCTCCTTGAAGGCGGCGAGCTGCTCCAGGGCGCCCTCCGTTTCGCGGAACAGCTCCATGATGTCGCGCTTGATGCGGTCGCGCTCCTCCGCCGGGGTCCCCGCGCCGGCGCCCGTGAGCGCCGCGTCGATCTCCTCGTAGCGGGTCCGCAGCGACCCGACGTACTGCTCGCGCGTCATTCGCCGTCGCTCGCGGGGATTTCCGGCTCCGGCGCGGCGGGGGCCAGCTCCGCCGCTTCCAGCGCGATCCGCTCCTGGCTGCTGAGGATGCGCTCGATGTCGATCAGCACCACCAGGCGCGCCTCCAGCCGCACGATGCCGCGCACGAACTCCGCGGCCAGGCCGCGGATGTACGCGGGCGGCTCGGACACGGCGGTCTCGGGGACGCGCAGCACCTCGGTGACGGCGTCCACCACCAGCCCCAGGCGCTCCCCGCCGTGCTCCACCAGCACCACGCGGGTCTCGTCGTTCACGGGCGCCTCGGCCAGCTCGAAGCGGCGGCGCATGTCCACCACCGGCACCAGCGCGCCGCGCACGTCGATCACCCCCTCCACGAACTCCGGGGCGCGCGGCACCGGCGTGGGCTCCGAGTAGCGCAGGATCTCGTGGACGGCGAACACGTCCAGCCCGAACTCCTCCGTGCCGAGGCGGAAGGTCACGAGCTGGACCTGGGGGACGGCTTGACGGACCTTTCTCACGGGGTCTCCCGGGTGGTCAGGGAAGTGAAGTTCGACAGGACGGCCGCCAGGTCGAGGAGGGTCACCAGCGCGTCGCCGGCGCGCGCGACCCCGAGCACGTGCTCCTCCTGCTCGGCTCCCCGCTGCGGGGCCGGGCGGACGGCGGCGGCGGGAAAGGCGGCCACCTCGCGCGCCTCGTCCACCGCCACCCCCACGCGGCGCTCGCCGGCGTCCAGCACCAGCACGTCCGGCGTGGCCGTTTCCTCCAGGCGCAGCCCCAGCCCGGGGGCAAGGTCCAGCACCGGCACCAGCGAGCCGCGCAGGCGGATGACGCCCAGCAGGGGGCGCGGCAGGTCGGGGAGGGGGTGCACGCGCTGGCCGGTGACCACCTCCTCCACCAGCCGCACGTCGCAGGCGTGCAATTCCCGCCCGATGCGGAACACCACCCCGCGGAACTGCGTCTCGTCGCTTTCGCCTTCCCGCGCGGGAAGATGGGGATCGGGCACGCTCACCGGGCCTCCAGCGTGGGGGTGCGGGCGGCCGCGGCGCGCACCTCGCCGGCGAGCGCGTCGGCGATGCGGTCCAGCGGGAGCACGGCGGTGGCGTGCTCGGCGGCGGCGTGCGGCATCCCGTAGATCACCGAGGTGTGGCGGTCCTGGGCGATGCCGGCGCCCCCCGCGCGGACGATGGCGGCGAGCCCCTCGGCGCCGTCGCGCCCCATCCCCGTGAGCACCACGCCCACCGAGGCGGGGCCGTACGCGTCGGCGACGCTGCGGAAGAGCGGGTCGGCGGCGGGGCGCACCCCCCACACGGTGGGGTCGCGGTCCAGCGCGATGTGCGCGCCGGCCGCGCCCTGCACCACCCGCATGTGGAAGTCGCCCGGGGCCACGTACACGCGGCCGGCGAGCACCGGCTGCCCGTCCTCCGCCTCGGCGACGGGGAGGGGGCTCAGCCCGTTCAGGCGCTCGGCGAGCGAGCGGGTGAAGCGCGCGGGCATGTGCTGCACCACCAGCACCGCGGCGCCCAGCCCGGCCGGCAGGCGGGGGACCAGCTCGGCCAGCGCCCGCGGCCCCCCGGTGGAGGCGGCGACCGCCACGGCCACCCCGGCGCCCGGACCGCCGCCCAGGGCGGCGGCCCGCGGGGACGCCGGCGCCGCGCCGCGCCGCGGCATGTGCACGCGGACGTTGGACAGGTTGGCGGCGGCGGCGGCGCGCAGCGCCTCCAGCAGCCGGTCGGACACCTTTTCCAGGTCCAGCGAGATGGTCCCCGAGGGCTTCGCGACGAAGTCCACCGCGCCGTAGTCCAGGGCGCGCAGCGTGGCCTCGCCGCCCTCGGTGGTGTAGGCGGAAAGCATCACCACGGGGCGCGGCGTCTCGCTCATGATGTACCCCAGCGCGCCCAGCCCGTCCAGCCCCGGCATCTCCACGTCCATGGTCACCAGGTCCGGGTCGTACTGGTGCACCTTGCGCAGGGCGTCCTCGCCGTCGCGGGCGGTGGCCACCACGCGGAACTCGTCGGTGCGCGACACCACGTCGGTGATGACGCGGCGCATGAAGGCGCTGTCGTCCACCACCAGCACGGTGATCGCCCCCCGCCGCTCAGAGCGCGACATCGGGCCGCCCCACCGAGGACACCGTCACCCGCCCGCTGGCCACGTCGAAGCGCACCGAGCGCCCGTAGTCCGCCCCCACCTCCTCGCCGTGGATGGGGATGCGCAGCTGCTTCAGCGCCGCCCGCGCGGCGATCACGTTGCGCTCGCCCATGTTCAGCGTCCCGGGCGCCATCAGGCTGGCGAACATGGAGGCGCCGCCCACCAGGCGCGCCTGCAGGCGCTCGCGGCGGCCGCCCAGCGCCACCACCTCGTCCGCCAGCAGCGGGATCGCGGTGGACGCGAACTTGGACAGGTTGCTGGAGTCGCGCGCCAGCTGCTTCTCGGGGAGGAGCACGTGCGCCATCCCGCCCACCCGCGCCACCGGGTCGTGCAGCAGGATCGCCACGCACGAGCCCAGCCCCAGCGTCACCAGCGTGTCGTCGGCCCGCCCGACGGCGTGGTGCGCCACCTTCACGAAGATCTGACCTGCTGCCGTCATGCGGGCTTCTGGAAGATGCGTTCCCGGTTGTTCACCGCGCGGAACATCCCGCGCGTGGGGCCGATCAGGGTCTCCACCTTGCCCAGGACCAGGAACCCGCCCGGGAGGAGCGCGTCGTAGAAGTGCTGGAACAGGCGCTCCTGGATCTCGCGGTCGAAGTAGATGATCACGTTGCGGCAGAAGATCAGGCTCTGCTCGCGGAGCGGCGGGTCGCTGATCAGGTCGCGCCGCACGAAGGTGACGTTGCGCTTGGCCTCCGGGCGGAGCCGGAAGGGCGGCCCGGGGGAAAACCACCTGGCGCGCACGGCGTCCGGCGTCTCGGTCAGCGACAGCTCGGGGAACTCCGCGCGCGCCGCCGCCTCCAGGCTGCGCCGGTCGATGTCGGTGCCGGTGACGTGGAAGCGCGCCAGGTCGCCCATGCGGCGGTGGCGCTCGGCCCACTCGTGCAGCAGGATGGAAACGGTGTACGCCTCCTCGCCGCTGGCGGAGCCGGCGCTCCAGATGCGGTGCTGCGGGCGCGCCCAGTCGAAGAGGCGCGGGATGACCACGTCCTCCACCACCTTCCAGGTGTCCGTGTTGCGGAACAGCTTGGTCACGTTGATGGTGAGCGTGTCCAGCAGCACGTCGTACTCGGCCGGCTCGGCGTCCAGCAGCCGCCCGTACTCGGCGAACGAGGCGCGGCCGCGGGCGCGCATGCGCACCGCGATGCGGCGGCGCAGGCACTTGTCCTTGTAGAACTGGGTGTTGAAGCCCCGCTCGCGCTGGATCTTGGCCTTGAGCAGCTCCAGCTCCTCGTCGTCCCCCTCCATCTGCGCGAAGGGGATGCCCGGCTGCGGGCCCGGGGGAAGGCTCATCGCAGCACCGTCTGCACCAGCTCCAGGTTGGTGCGCACCACCCCGTTCCCCGGGTTGAGCTCCAGCGCCCTCCTCCACAGCCGCACCGCTTCCTCCCGGTTCATCCGCTTGTAGTGGATGTTGCCCAGCTTGAAGTACGTGTCGTCCCCCAGGTCGGGGTCCAGCTCCAGCGCCTTTCCGTACGCCTCGGCCGCGTCCTCGTAGGCGCCGCGGCGGTACAGCACGTCGCCCAGCGACTTGTGCGCCTGCGGCACGATCCCGTCCTCGTCCACCGCGCGCCGGTATAGCGCCTCGGCGTCCTGCCACTCCTGCCGGCGCTCGCGCACCGCGCCCAGGTGCAGCAGCAGAAGCGGCGCGTGGGGGTGCAGGCCGATCCCCTCCTCGCCCAGCCGCAGCGCTTCCGCGTCGCGCCCCGCCGCGGCCTCCGCCAGCACCGCGAAGGCGAAGTACGCGGCCGGCGGGCGCCCCTGCCCCAGCGCCTCGCGGTAGGCGGCGAACGCTTCCGCCGCGGCGGGGGCGTCGCCCAGCTTGAGGCGCAGCACCGCGCGCGACAGCAGCACCTGCGGCCGCTTCGGCGCAAGGCGGGCGGCCTCCTCCACGGCGGCGAGGGCGTCCTCGGCGCGGCCGGCGCGCTCCAGCGCCAGCGCCAGGTTGTGGAAGGCCGCGGCGCGCGGTCCGCCCTGCTCGATGGTTTCCTTGAGCCACCTCACCGCCGAGCGGTCGTCGCCCGTCCGCAGCCCGATCAGCGCCAGGAAGAAGCGCGCGTCGGCGCTCCCCGGCTGCAGCTCGGTCACCCGCCGGAACTCGCGGATGGCCTCCTCGTACATCCCCGTCTTGTAGAAGGCTACGCCCAGGTTGCGGTGCTCCTCGATGCGCGCCAGCGGCACCTCGCGCACCTCCACCGGGCGCTTGCGGCCCACCGGGTGGGCGAAGCCGGCCTGGATCAGCCCGAAGAGCGCCTTGCCCACGTCGAACTCCACCAGCCCGGACTCCTCCACCACCTCGTGCACGGTGCGCTTGCCGTCCACCAGGGGGATCACCTTGCGCTGCTCTTCGGTGAGGTCCACGCCGTCCAGCGGGCGGGCGCGGTCCATCTCGAAGATCAGGTCCAGCGAGGGGATGCGCTTCTCGACCAGGCTCCACTCGTCGATCCGGCGCGCCCCCTCCAGCAGCAGGTTCTCCGGGTTGATGGAGACCAGCATCGCCCCCTCGGGCGGGCGCTGCTCCGCCTCGAAGTAGAAGGAGCCCTGCGACCAGGTGAACAGGTAGTAGACCGCTTCCTCGATCTGGATGCGGATGTACTGCTCCAGCTGCTCGCGGGTGATGGAGCCGCGGCGGATGAGGATCTCGCCCAGCCGCGTCTGCGGCTCGCGCGCCTGCTCGTCCACGGCGGCGGCGAGGGCGGCGGCTTCCAGCAGCCCGTTCTTGACCAGCAGGTCGCCCAGCCGGTCGCGCCGGTTGACGATGGACGCGTAGGTGATGCGCCCCCGGTCGAAGTAGATGTAGCCGAAGTTGGAGCGGTCGGTGACCGACAGGCACCCCGTCTTCTGCCCCATGGACAGGAGCTGGAGGACGTCGGGGAGGCTGGCCTCCTTGAGGCTTCCCTTGATCGCCATCAGGCCAGCTCCTCGATGAGCCGGTCCTCCAGCGCGAGCGCCGACCAGGCCACCTTCTCGGTGTTGTAGAACCAGCGGTCCGTGCCGTCGGCGCGGGTGGCCGGGGCGGAGGGCTCCACCGCGGCCGGGACCTCGTCCGCGGGGACGGCGTCGGGCGCGGGGGGCGCGGCGGCGAGGTCCACCACCAGCCCGCCCTCGAAGCGGGAGCGCAGCCGCGCGTCCAGCGCCGCCAGCTCGCGCGGCGCGCGGTCGGCGGCGGCGGCCACCTGCACGTCGGAGCGCAGCAGCGCGTCCAGCAGGTAGAACACCTCCTCCTGCACCCGCTCGTCGGCGGGGAGCTCCTGCAGGCCGTCCACCAGCAGCAGGTCGGCGGCGCGGTAGCGGCGTCGCCACGCTTCGGCGGCGCCGGCGCGCA
>JBEVLE010000609.1:0-21241 GCA_040509335.1 Longimicrobiaceae bacterium
CACCCCCTTGGGCCGGCCGGTGGAGCCGGAGGTGAAGATGACGTGCGACAGGTTCTCCGGCCCCACGCCGCTTTCCGGCGCGGCGGCGGGCTCCGCGGCCAGCTCCGCGGCCGCGGCGTCCAGCGCGAGCACCTCCGCGCCCGGGACGCGGTCCGCCAGCGACGCGCGGGTCACCACCAGCTCCACGCCGGCGTCCTCGATCATCCAGCCCAGCCGCCCGCGCGGGTACGCCGGGTCCAGCGGCACGTACGCGCCGCCCGCCTTGAGCACCCCCAGCAGCGCCACGAGCAGCTCCGGCCGCCGCTCCAGCGCGACGCCCACCCGGCTTTCCGGCCCCACGCCGCGGCGGCGCAGCAGGCCGGCGAGCCGGTTGGCCGCGGCGTCCAGCTCCGCGTACGTCATCGCTTCCCCACCATGGACCAGCGCGACGGCGTCCGGCGTCCGCGCCGCCTGCGCGGCGAACAGGCCGTGCACCAGCGCCCCGGCGGGATAGCCCGCGTCCGTGGCGTTCCACTCCGCCAGCAGCTGCCCGCGCTCCCCGGCGCCCAGGAAGGCGACGTCCGCGGCGGGCCGGGCCGGGTCCGCCGCCACCGCCTCCGCCAGGCGGACGAAGTGGCCGGCCATGCGCTCCATGGTCTCGCGCTCCCACAGCTCCGCGCGGAAGGCGATCGAGCCCCGCATCCCCCGCTCGTCCTCGGCGAGCGCCAGCGTCAGGTCGAACCGGGCGGCCCCTTCGCCGGCGGCCGCGAGCGGCTCCACCTCCAGCTCGCCCATGCGCAGGTCGCCGCCCTCGTTGTTCTGGAGGACGAACATCGCCTGGAAGAGCGGCGTGTGCGCCAGGGTCCGCTCCGGCGCCAGCTCCTCCACCAGGCGCTCGAAGGGGACGTCCTGGTGCTGGTACGCGCCCAGCGTGGTTTCCCGCACCCGCCCCAGCAGCTCCGCGAACGTGGGCTCCCCGGACAGGTCCGTCCGCAGCACCAGCGTGTTGACGAAGAAGCCGATCAGCGGCTCCGTTTCCATGCGCGTGCGCCCGGCGATGGGCGTCCCCACGCTGACGTCCTCCACCCCCGCGTAGCGCGCGAGCAGCAGCTGCCACGCCGCCAGCAGCGTCATGAAGACCGTCGCGCCCTCCCGCCGCGACAGCGCCCGCAGCTCGTCCGCGACGTCCGCGGACAGGTGCACGCCGACGCTGCCGCCGCGCGGATTCTGCGCCTGCGGCCGCAGATGGTCCGTCGGCAGCTCCAGCAGCGGCGGCGCGTCGCCCAGCTGCTCGCGCCAGAAGGCGAGCCGCGCCTCCAGCACGTCTCCCGTGAGCCAGGCGCGCTGCCACGCCGCGTAGTCGGCGTACTGCACCGGCAGCGCCGGCAGCTCCGCCTCCTCGTAGAGCGCCGACAGCTCGCGGACCAGGACGCCCATGGACCAGCCGTCGGAGACGATGTGGTGCAGGGTGAAGAGCACCGCCCACTCCGCATCGTCCAGGCGCACGGCGGACGCGCGCAGCAGCGGGCCCGCGGCCAGGTCGAAGGGCCGCGCCGCCTCCGCAGAGGCAAGGCGCAGCACCTCCGCCTCGCGCTGAACGACAGGCAGGTCCCGCAGGTCCGTGACGGGCAGTGCGACCGCCGCCGCGTCGCGGACCACCTGCACGGGCTCGCCATCCACCGTCGCGAAGACGGTGCGCAGCGCCTCGTGGCGGCGAACGATCTCCGC
Source organism: Longimicrobiaceae bacterium (assembly GCA_040509335.1). Taxonomy (GTDB): domain Bacteria; phylum Gemmatimonadota; class Gemmatimonadetes; order Longimicrobiales; family Longimicrobiaceae; genus JAFAYN01. Next base: position 1,708 of record JBEVLE010000609.1, read on the forward strand.
CAGGCTGCGCTCCAGCACCGCGGGATCGAACGGCCCCCGCAGGCGCAGCGCGAAGGGCATGTTGTACGCGGCGGATCCCGGCTCCAGCTGGTCGATGAACCACAGGCGCTGCTGCGCGAACGACAGCGGCAGCGGTGAGCCGTCGCGCGCCACCGGCACCAGCGGCGGCGCCTGCGGGCCCGCGTCCTCGCCGCGCAGCGCATCGATGCGCGCGGCGAGGGCGCCCACCGTGGGCGCCTCGAACAGTGCGCGCAGCGGCAGCTCCACCCCGAACGCCTGCCGCACCCGCGAGACCACGCGGGTCGCCAGCAGCGAGTGCCCGCCCAGCTCGAAGAACCCGTCCTCCACGCCCACGCGCTCCACCCGCAGCACGTCCGCGTAGATCCCGGCCAGGATCTCCTCGTCCGGGGTGCGCGGCGCCAGGTGCTCGCCCGCGGCGTCGGCCGTCCCGGCCGCGGCGAGCGCCCGCCGGTCCAGCTTGCCGCTGGGGGTGAGCGGCAGCGCGGCGAGCGTGACCAGCGCCGACGGGACCATGTACTCCGGCAGGTGCGCCCGGAGGTGGGCCCGCAGCCCGGCGGCCGCTACCTCGCCGTCGGCGGGGACGACGTACGCCACCAGCCGCGTGCCGCCCGACGCGTCCGCGCGGGCGACGACCGCCGCCTCCGCCACGCCCGCGTGGCGCCGCAGCACGGCCTCCACCTCGCCGGGCTCGATGCGGAAGCCCCGCACCTTGACCTGCTGGTCCATCCGCCCCAGGTACTCCATCTCCCCCGACGCAAGCCACCGCGCCCGGTCCCCCGTTCGGTACAGCCGCCCGCCCGCCGCGCCGTACGGGTCCGGCGCGAAGCGCTCGGCCGTCAGGTCCGCGCGCCCAAGGTACCCGCGCGCCACCTGCGCCCCGCCCGCGCACAGCTCGCCCGGCACGCCCACGGGCACCGGGGCCAGGCGCGCGTCCAGCACGTACGCACGCACGTTGTCGATGGGCCTGCCGATGGCCGGCGCGCGGCCGCTCCCCCGCCCCGGCGCGACGACCCCGGAGGTGGTGACGACGGTGTTTTCCGTGGGGCCGTAGTTGTTCACCAGCGCGAAGGGCAGGCCCTCGCGCGGCCGGCCGCGCAGCGCGTCGCCGCCGGTCAGCAGCAGCCGCAGCGGCGCCTCCGCCGGCCACTCCAGCGCCAGCAGCGCCTCGGCCATGGGCGTCGGCGCGAAGGCGACGCTGACCTCCCGCTCCAGCAGGAACCGCTGGAGCGCGGTGGGCGAGCTGCGCGTTTCCTCGTCCGCCACCAGGTGCACCGCGGCGCCGCTGGCGAGGTACGGCCACAGTTCCCACACCGACGCGTCGAAGCCCAGCCCGGCCATCTGCGTGGCCCGGTCGGCGCCGGTGACGGCGAAGGCGCGGCGGTGCCAGTGCACCAGGTTGAGCAGCGCGCCGTGCGTGACGGCCACGCCCTTGGGCGTGCCGGTGGAGCCGGAGGTGTAGATGACGTACGCGAGGGACGAGCGCGAAAGCGCGGAAGCGCGAGCGTGCGCCCCGGCGTCCGCGGCCTCGATGGCGGCGCGGTCGGCGTCCATGCAGACGACCTCGCCGTCGAAGGCGGGGAGCCCGTCCAGCAGGGGGAGGCGCGTCACCAGCACCGCCGCCCCCGAGTCCGCGAGCACGAACCCCAGCCGCTCCGCGGGGTGCGCGGGGTCCAGCGGCACGTAGGCGCCGCCGGCCCGGAGCACGGCCAGCAGCGCGACGACCATCTCCGCCGTGCGCTCCAGGAGGACCCCTACGCGGATCTCGGGACCGACGCCGCGGCTCCGCAGCAGGCCGGCGAGCCGGTCGGCCGCGGCGTCCAGCTCCGCGTACGTCGTCGCCGCATCGCCGTGCACCAGCGCGACGGCGTCCGGCGTGCGCCGCGCCTGCGCGGCCACGAGCCCGTGCACCGGCTCCCCCGCGGGATGGCCCACGTCCGTGGCGTTCCACCCCGCCAGCAGCTGCTCGCGCTCCCCGTCGCCCAGGAAGCCGGCGTCCCAGGCGGGGCGGGCCGGGTCCGCCACCAGCGCATCCACCAGGCGGGCGAAGTGGCCGGCCAAGCGCTCCATGGTCGTGCGCTCCCACAGCTCCGCGCGGTACGTCAGGGAGCCGCCGACGCCCCGCTCGTCCTCGGCGAGCGCGAGCGTCAGGTCGAACCGGGCGACCCCCTCGCCCGCGGCGGCCAGGGGCTCGACGTCGAGCCCGCCCATGCGCAGCTCGCCCCGCTCGTTGTTCTGCAGGGCGAACATGGCCTGGAAGAGCGGCGTGTGCGTCAGGCTCCGCTCCGGCGCCAGTTCCTCCACCAGGCGCTCGAAGGGAATCTCCTGGTGCTGGTACGCCCCCAGCGTGGTTTCCCGCACCCGCCCCAGCAGCTCCGTGAACGCCGGCTCGCCCGACAGATCGGTGCGCAGCACCAGCGTGTTGACGAAGAAGCCGATCAGCGGCTCCGTTTCCATGCGCGTGCGCCCGGCGATGGGCGTCCCCACGCTGACGTCCTCCACCCCTGCGTAACGCGCCAGCAGCAGCTGCCACGCCGCCAGCAGCGTCATGAACACGGTCGCACCCTCGCGCCTCGACAGCGCCCGCAGCTCGCGCGCGACGTCCGGGGAAAGGTGCACGCCGACGCTGCCCCCCCTGGGGTCCAGCGCCTGCGGCCGCGGATGGTCCGTCGGCAGCTCCAGCAGCTGCGGTGCGTCGGCCAGCTGCTCGCGCCAGAAGGCGAGCCGCGCCTCCAGCGCGTCGCCCGTGAGCCAGCCGCGCTGCCACGCAGCGTAGTCGGCGTACTGCACGGCGAGCGCGGGAAGCTCCGCCTGGCGCCCCTCCGCGGCGGCGGCGTACAGCGCAGACAGCTCGCGGACCAGGACGCCCATGGACCAGCCGTCGCTGACGATGTGGTGAAGCGTGAACAGCACCGCCCACTCCGCGTCGGCAAGGCGCACGGCGGACGCGCGCAGCAGCGGGCCCGCGGCCAGGTCGAAGGGCCGCGCCGCCTCCGCAGAGGCAAGGCGCAGCACCTCCGCCTCGCGCTGAACGTCGGGGAGGTCCCGCAGGTCCGTGACGGGCAGCGCGACCGCCGCCGCGTCGTGGACCACCTGCACGGGCTCGCCGTCCACGGTCGCGAACACGGTGCGCAGCGTCTCGTGGCGGCGGACGATCTCCGCCAGGCTGCGCTCCAGCGCCGCGGGATCGAACGGGCCCCGCAGGCGCAGCGCGAAGGGCATGTTGTACGCGGCGGATCCCGGCTCCAGCTGGTCGATGAACCACAGGCGCTGCTGCGCGAACGACAGCGGCAGCGGCGCACCGTCGCGCGGCACCCGCACCAGCGGCGGCGCCTGCGGGCCCGCCTCCTCGCCCCGCAGCGCGTCGATGCGCGCGGCGAGGGCGCCCACCGTGGGCGCCTCGAAGAGCGCGCGCAGCGGCAGCTCCACCCCGAAGGCCTCGCGGACGCGCGAGACCACGCGGGTGGCCAGCAGCGAGTGCCCGCCCAGCTCGAAGAAGCCGTCCCCGGCGCCGACCCGCTCCGCCCCCAGCACCTCGGCGTAGATCCCCGCCAGAACGTCCTCGGCGGGCGTGCGCGGCGCGCGGTACGCGCCCCCGTCTGGGGCGCCCGGCGCGGGGAGCGCGCGCCGGTCCAGCTTGCCGTTGGGCGTCAGGGGGAGCGCGTCCAGCCTCACCCACGCGGCCGGGACCATGTACTCCGGCAGCCGCGACGCGGCGTGCGCGCGCAGCTCCGCGGCGCCGGGCGCCGCGTCCCCGGACGCAACCACGTAGGCCACCAGCCGGTCGTCGCGGAGCAACACCGCCGCGTCGTCCACGCCCGCGGCCTCGCGCAGCACGGTCTCCACCTCGCCCGGCTCGATCCGGTAGCCGCGCAGCTTCACCTGGAAGTCCGTCCGCCCCAGGTACTCCAGGACGCCCTCCGCGCGCCACCGCACCCGGTCGCCCGTGCGGTACATCCGCGCCCCGGCCGCCGCGCGTCCCCCGAACGGGTCGGGGACGAAGCGCTCGGCCGTCAGCTCCGGGCGGCCCAGGTAGCCCCGCGCCACCCCGGCGCCCCCCACGTACAGCTCGCCGTACACGCCCACGGGCGCGGGCTCCATCGCCCCGTCCAGCACGTACGCCCTCGCGTTGGCCACCGGCCGCCCGATCACCGGCACCGGCCCGGCCACCGGGCTCACGGCCGCGTCGACCGTGCACTCGGTGGGGCCGTACAGGTTGTGGTAGCGGGTGCCCGGCGCGGCGGCCATCCGCCGCCACAGCGCCTCGTCGACGGCCTCCCCGCCCACCAGCACGTCCGCGGGCCCCGGCTCGTCCGGGCCCAGCAGCCGCAGCTGCGCGGGGGTGCAGTCCAGCACGTCCACCTCCTGCTCGCGCAGGAAGCCGCGCAGCGCGCCGGCGTCGGCGCGGGCCTCGTCCGGCACCGGGCACAGCGCGGCCCCGGCGAGGAGCCGCACCCACTGCTTGACCGAGGTGTCGAAGGTGATCGGCCCGTTCATGGCGACCCGGGGCGGCGGCCCCCCACGGCGCGCGTAGACGGCATCGTCCAGCGCCCGGGCCAGGTTGACCACCGAGGCGTGCTGCACCAGCACCCCCTTGGGGCGCCCGGTGGACCCGGAGGTGTAGATGACGTAGGCCAGGTTCTCCGGCGCGGCGCCGCTTGCCGGGGCGGCGTCGCTTCCCTCCGATTCGTCCTCCAGGCACACGGTCTCCGCCGCGCCCGCGGGGAGCCGGTCCCGCAAGCTCGCCTGCGTCAGGACGACGCGCGCGGCGGCGTCCTCCAGCACGTACGCGAGCCGGTCGCGCGGGTGCTCGGGGTCCAGCGGCACGTAGGCGCCGCCGGCCTTGAGCACCGCCAGGATGGCGACCAGCTGCCCCGGGCCGCGCTCCAGGCACAGGGCCACCCTCGCCTCCGGCCCCACGCCCCGGCGGCGGAGCGCGTGGGCCACCCCGTTGGCGCGGCGGTCCAGCTCGGCGTAGCTCATCGATTCGCCGCGCCACAGCACGGCGGGGGCGTCCGGCGTCCGCCGCGCCTGCTCCGCGAACAGGTCGTGGACGCAGCCCCGCGGCGCGTCGGCGGCGGTGGCGTTCCACGCCTCCAGCACCCGCGCGCGCTCCGCCTCCCCCAGCAGCGGCACCTCGGCAAGGCGGCGCTCCGGGCGGGCGGCGACCTCCGCCAGCACGCGCCCGTAGTGCTCCAGCAGGCGCGCCATGGTGTCGCCCTCCCACAGCGCCCGCCGGTACCTGAGCCCGCCGCGCACTTCGCCCTCCGCCTCGGCGAGACCCAGCGACAGGTCGAACTTCACGGGCCCGCCGTCGCCGCGGTCCAGGCTTTCCAGCCGCGCCCCGCCCAGCCGGAGCGCGTCGGGCTCCACGCTCTGGAGGGAGAACATCACCTGGAAGAGCGGCGTGTGCGCCAGGTCGCGCTCGGTCACCAGCTCCTCCACCAGCTTCTCGAACGGCAGGTCCTGGTGCTGGTAGGCGCCCAGCGTGCTTTCCCGCACCTGCCGGAGCAGCTCGCGGAAGCCGGCCTCGCCCGACACCTCCGCCCGCAGCACCAGGGTGTTGACGAAGAAGCCGATCAGCCCTTCCGTCTCCCCCCGGTTCCGCCCGGCGATGGGGGTGCCCACCACCACGTCCTCCGCCCCGGACCAGCGCGCCAGCACCAGCTGCCACGCGGCCAGCAGCGTCATGAACAGCGTCGCCCCCTCGCGCCGCGACAGCGCCCGCAGCGCCGCGGCGACGTCCCCCGCGAGCCGGAACTGCACCGAGCCGCCCGCGCCGCCGGACTCCGCGGGCCGGGGGTGGTCCGTCGGCAGCTCCAGGCGCGCGGGGGCCCCGGCCAGGCGCTCGCGCCACCACCCCACCTGCGCCTCCAGCACCTCGCCCGCGAGCCAGCGGCGCTGCCACACCGCGTAGTCCCCGTACTGCACGGGGAGCTCCGGCAGGGCGGCGCCGGCGTAGAGCGCGGACACCTCCCGGACGAACACGCCGACGCTCCACCCGTCCGAGGCGACGTGGTGCAGGGTGAAGAGGACCACGGCGTCGTCGTCGCCCAGGCGCACCAGGGCGGCCCGCAGCGGGGGGTCCGCCGCCAGGTCGAAGGGGCGGGCGGCCTCCTCGGCCACGAGCCGCTCCAGCTCCCGCGACGGCTCGATGCCGCCCAGGTCCGCGACCCGCAGCCGGACCGGGCGGGCGGGATCGACCTGCTGCACCGGCTCGCCGGCGCGCACCACGATGCGCGTGCGCAGCGACTCGTGGCGGCGCACCACCCCGGACAGCGCCCGCTCCAGGGCGCGCACGTCCAGTTCGCCCCGCACGCGCAGCGGGAAGGGCATGTTGTAGGCGGAGGACCCCGGCTGGAGCCGGTCCACGAGCCACAGGCGCTGCTGCGCGAACGACAGCGGCAGCGCTCCGCGCGCCGCGCGGGGCTCGCGCTCCATGGGCGGCGGCGGCGCGGTCCCGGCGCGCCGCAGCTCGTCCACGCGCCCGGCCAGCCCGGCCACGGTGGGCGCCTCGAACAGGGCGCGCAGCGGCAGCTCCACCCCGAGCGCGTCGCGCACCCGCGACACCACCTGCGTGGCAAGGAGCGAGTGCCCGCCCAGCTCGAAGAAGTTCTCGTCGGCGCCCACCCGCTCCAGGCGGAGCACGTCCTCCCAGATCCCGGCCAGCAGCTCGCCGGCCGCGGTGCGCGGCGCCGCGTACCCGGCCTCGCCGCCCCACCCGGGCGCGGGGAGCGCCCGGCGGTCGGTCTTGCCGTTTGGGGTGAGCGGGAGCTCCTCCAGCGTCACCAGCGCGGCCGGCACCATGTGCTCCGGGAGACGGGCGCGCAGCCAGGCGCGCAGCTCGCCCGCGGCCGGCTCCGCCGCCGCCTCCGCCGACACGTACCCCACCAGCGCCGGCTCCCCGCGGGGATCCGGGCGGACCACCACGGCGGCCTGGCGGACCGCCGGGTGCATGCACAGGACGGCCTCCACCTCGGCCGGCTCGATGCGGTAGCCGCGGATCTTGACCTGCTGGTCGATGCGGCCCAGGAACTCCAGCCCGCCCTCCCCCGGCATCCGCACCCGGTCACCCGTGCGGTAGAGGCGCGCCCCGGTCTCCGCGGAAAACGGGTCGGGGACGTAGCGCTCGGCCGTGAGCCCGGGGCGCGCGTGGTACCCGCGCGCCACCGCCTCGCCGCCCACGTACAGCTCGCCGGGGATCCCCGCCGGCACCGGCTCGCGGTCGCCGTCCAGCACGTACACGCGGGCGTTGGCGAGCGGCTCGCCCACCGGCAGGTTGGGCCAGCGCGACCCGTCCTCGCCGGCCTCCAGGAGCAGCGTGGTGGTGGTGACCGTGGTTTCCGTGAGGCCGAACACGTGCAGCAGCGGCCTGCGCAGCCGCGCCCACTGCTCCAGCCGCTCGGCGAGCACCCGCTCGCCGCCCACCAGCACCAGGCGCAGCGTCGGCGGGAGCATCGTCCCGGTCTCCGCGGCGTCCCTCACCCACTCGTGCCAGAAGGCGGTGGGGAGCTCCACGACGCTGACCCGCTCCTCCTCCAGCACCCGCGACAGTTCGCGCGGGGAGCCCAGCAGGTCGCCCGCGGGGAACACGACGCACGCGCCGCTCAGCCACGCCGGGAACACCTCCTCGATCATCACGTCGAAGGCCGGCGAGGCGAACTGGAGCACGCGGTCGGCGGGGACCAGCCCCATCCGCTCGCGCATGGCCTCGGCGTAGCACACCAGCGAGCGGTGCGAGACCATGGCCGCCTTGGGCCGGCCGGTGGAGCCGGAGGTGTAGACCAGGTACGCCAGCGCGTCGGTGCCGGATCGGACGGGCTCCGCGAACTCGGCCGCGTGCGGGGCGTCCTCGGCGGCGTCCACGCACAGCACCGCGGCGGCGCTCTCCGGGAGCGCAGCGGCGAGGTCGGAGCGGGTGACGATGACGGGGGCGCCGCTGTCGGCGAGCAGGTACTCCACGCGCTCGCGCGGGTAGCCGGGGTCCACGGGCACGAAGGCGCCCCCGGCCCGGAGCACGGCCAGCAGCGCCACGCCCAGCTCCGGCGAGCGGTCCAGGAACACGGCGACGGGGACCTCCGGCCCGACCCCGGCCGAGCGCAGCCGCGCGGCGAGCCGTCCGGACGCGGCGAGCAGCTCGCCGTAGCCCAGGACCCGGCCGCCGCCGGCGACGGCGGGGGCCTCCGGCGCGGCGGCGGCGCGCGCGGCGATCAGCTCGTGCACCGGCGCGTCGCCCGGGAAGGGGCGCGCCTCGCCCCGCCCGGCGGCGAGCACCTGCTCCCGCTCCGCCGCCGGCAGGAGCGTCACCCCGGCGTGGCGCGCGTCCGGGTCGGCGACCATGGCCGCCAGCAGCGCCTCCAGGTGCGCGGCCATGCGGGCGATGGTGGCCGCCTCGAAGAGCGCCGCCCGGAAGCGGATCCCGCCGCGGAGCGCGTCCCCGTCGTCGGCCAGCGTCAGGTCCAGGTCGAACTGGGCGGCGGCGCCGGCCTCGCCGAAGGCTTCCAGCGCCGGGCCGCCCGCCGGGAGCGTGCCGGCGGCGGGAACCGGCCGCTCCAGCGAAAAGGTGACCTGGAAGAGCGGCGTGTGCGCCAGGCTGCGCTCCACGACCAGCTCCTCCACCAGCCGCTCGAAGGGGAGCTCCTGGTGCGCGTACGCGCCCAGCGCTCCCTCCCGCACCCGCGCCAGCAATTCGCGCCAGGTGGCGCCGCCGCCCAGCTCCGCGCGCAGCGGGAGCATGTTGACGAAGAAGCCGATCAGCCCCTCCAGCTCCGCGCGCGTCCGCCCGGCGATGGGCGTGCCCACCACCACGTCGTCCTGGCCGGCCCAGCGGCCCAGCAGCGCCTGCCAGGCGGCGAGCACGGTCATGAACAGCGTGGCGCCCTCGCGCCGCGCCAGCGCGCGCAATTCGGCCGACATCCCGGGGGCGAGCGCGACGGCGTGGGTCCCCGCCGCGGCGTCCTGCCCCGGCGCGCGGGGCCGGTCCACGGGGATCTCCAGCAGCGGCGGCGCGCCCGCCAGGCGCTCCTTCCACCACCCCACCTGCTCGTCCAGGAGCTCGCCGGCGGCCCAGCCGCGCTGCCACGCGGCGTAGTCGGCGTACTGCACCGGCAGCTCGGGGAGATGCGCCTCCTCGCCGCGGGCGAAGGCGCCGTAGAGCGCCGACAGCTCGCCCACCAGCACCCGGTTGCTCCACGCGTCGCTGACCACGTGGTGCAGGGTGAAGCACACGACGTGGTCGTCCGGGGCGAGGCGCAGGAGCGCGCAGCGCAGCAGCGGTCCCGCCGCCAGGTCGAAGGGGCGCCGCGCCTCCCCGGCCGCCAGCCTCGCCGCCTCCGCCTCCCCGGCGACGTCCACCATCGGCAGCGGCACGGGGGCGGGCGGGTGGATCACCTGCACCGGCTCGCCGCCGCGCTCCTCCAGCGTGGTGCGCAGCGTCTCGTGCCGCGCCACCAGCGCGTCCAGGCCGCGCCGGAGCGCGTCCACGTCCAGCGGGCCGCGCAGCCGCAGCGCGGCGGGCATGTTGTACGCGGCGCTCCCCGGCTCCAGCCGGTCCACCAGCCAGAGCCGCCGCTGCGCGAACGACGCCGGGAGCGGCCCGCCGCGCGGCACCCGGCGGATCGCGGGGAGGGCGGTCGAGCCGGCGAGCCGGAGCGCGTCGATCCGCGCGGCCAGCCCGGCCACGGTGGGCGTCTCGAAGACGGCGCGCAGCGGCAGCTCCACCCCGAGCGCCTCGCGAACGCGCGACACCACGCGCGTGGCGAGTAGCGAGTGCCCGCCCAGCTCGAAGAAGGCGTCGTCCACCCCCACCCGCTCGGTCCCCAGGACCTCCCCCCAGATCCCGGCCAGCACCTCCTCCGTGGCCGTGCCCGGCGCGCGATGCGCTTCCCCGCCCGCCGACTCGGGCGCCGGCAGGGCGCGCCGGTCGAGCTTGCCGTTGCGGTTCAGCGGGAATCGCTCCAGCGCCACGTACGCCGCCGGCACCATGTACTCCGGCAGGCGCGCCGACAGGTGCTCCCGGAGCGCCGGCGCCGCGATCTCCGCGTCCTCCGCCGCGACCACGTAGGCCACCAGCCGCTGCCGGCCGGGCGCGTCCTCCCGCGCCACCACGGCCGCTTCCCGCACCGCGGCGTGCTCCAGCAGCGCCGCCTCGATCTCCCCCGGCTCGATCCGGAAGCCCCGCAGCTTGAGCTGCTGGTCCATCCGCCCCAGGTACTCGAGCTCGCCGCTCGCCAGCCACCGGGCCCGGTCGCCGGTGCGGTACAGCCGCGCGCCCGGCTCCGCCCCGAACACGTCCGGGACGAACTTCGCCGCCGTGAGCGCGGGCTGCCCCAGGTAGCCCCGCGCCACCCCGTCGCCCCCCACCAGCAGCTCGCCCGGCACGCCGAGCGGCGCGGGCTGGCCCGCGGGGTCCAGCACGTAGAGCCGCGCGTTGGCCACCGGCCGCCCGATCGTGGGCCGCTCGCCGCGGACCTCGCCGACCGACGCGTCCACCGTGCACTCGGTGGGGCCGTACAGGTTCCACGCGCGCGGCCCCGCCGCCGCCAGCGTCGCCCACAGGTCGCGGTCCAGCGCTTCCCCGGCCACCAGCAGGTCCGTGAGCCCGGCGCCGTCCTCCAGCAGCCCCTCGGCAAGCAGCACGCGAAGCTGCGAGGGCGTGCAGTCCAGCACCTCCACGGAGTGCCGGCGCGCCCAGGCGGCGAGCGCGCGGGCGTCGGCGCGCGCCTCCTCCGGGACCACGCACACGGCGGCGCCGGACAGCAGCCGCACCCACTGCTTGACGGAGGTGTCGAAGAAGACCGGCCCGTTCATGCTCACCCGCGGCGACGCGGCCGCTCCGCGCCGGGAGTACACGGCCCGGTCCAGCGCCGCGGCCAGGTTGAGCACGGAGCGGTGCTCCACCAGCACGCCCTTGGGGGCGCCGGTGGAGCCGGAGGTGTACAGGACGTACGCGAGGTTCCGCGGACGGACGCCGGCCGCCGGGGCGTCGCCGGGCTCGCGCGCGACGCTCTCGCGGTCGGCGTCCAGGCGCACCACGGCGCCGGCCCAGCCGTCCAGCCGCCCGGCGAGGTGCGCCTGCGTCACGAGCACGGGCGCGCCCGCGTCGGCGAGCAGGGCGCTCCAGCGCGCCGGCGGGGAGGCGGGGTCCAGGGGGACGTAGGCGCCGCCGGCCTTGAGGATCCCCAGAAGGGCGACGAGCAGGTCGGCGGAGCGCTCCACCAGCAGCCCCACGCGCGCCTCGGGGCCCACGCCCAGGCGGCGGAGGTGGTGGGCGAGCCGGTTGGCTCCGCGCTCCAGCTCCGCGTAGGTGAGCGCCCGGTCGTCGGCAAGGACGGCGGGGGCGTCCGGGGTGCGCGCCGCCTGCTCCGCGAAGAGCTCGTGCACGCAGCGCCCGCGCGGGAAATCGGCGGCGGTGTCGTTCCACGCCTCCAGCAGCTGCGCGCGCTCGGCGCCGCCCAGCAGCGGCACCTCGGCCAGGCGGCGCGAGGGATCGGCCGCCATCGCTTCCAGCAGCACCTCCAGGTGCCCCGCCATGCGGTCCGCGGTCGCGTCGTCGAAGAGCGCGGTGCGGTACACCAGGGCGCCCGCCACTCCGTCCTCGCTGTCCACGGCGGCCAGCTTGAGGTCGAACTTGGAAACGATCTCCGATCCCCCGAACGACTCCAGGCGCACGCCGCCCAGCGACAGCCGCTGCCCGCCGGTGCTGGAGTCGCGGTCCAGGGAAAAGATGACCTGGAAGAGCGGCGTGTGCGCCAGGCTGCGCTCGGTCACCAGCGCGTCCACCAGGCGCTCGAAGGGCACCTCCTGGTGGTCGTACGCGCCCAGCGCCCCGTCGCGCACCCGGCCCAGGAGCTGCGCGGCCGTGGGGTCGCCGCCCAGGTCCGCGCGCAGGGCGAGCATGTTGACGAAGAAGCCGATCAGCCCCTCCAGCTCCGTGCGCGTGCGCCCCGCGACGGGGGTGCCCACCACCACGTCGTCCTGGCCGGCCCAGCGCCCCAGGAGCGCCTGCCACCCGGCCAGCAGCGTCATGAACAGCGTGGCTCCCTCGGCGCGGGCGAGCGCCCGCAGCCGGTCCGTCAGCTCGCGCGACAGCATGATGTCGCGGCTCCCGCTCCGCGCGCTCCCGCCCGCCGTCCGCGGGCGGTCCACCGGGAGGTCCAGGAGCGGCGGCGCCCCCGCCAGCACGTCCTTCCACCACGCCACCTGCGCCTCCAGCCCGCCGGCGCCCAGCCGCGCCCGCTGCCACGCGGCGTAGTCCGCGTACTGCACCGGGAGATGGGGGAGCCCCGGCTCCTTGCCGCGGCCGCGCGCGGCGTACAGCGCGGAAACCTCGCGCACCAGCACGTCGCGGCTCCACCCGTCGCTGACGATGTGGTGCATGGTGAACAGCAGCACGTGGTCGTCCGCGCCCAGGCGCAGGAGCGTGGTGCGCAGCAGCGGCCCGCGCGCCAGGTCGACGGGCCGCAGCGCCTCCTCCTCCGCCAGGCGGACCGCCTCGTCCTCCGCGTCCGCGCGGCCGGCCAGCTCCACGACCTCCAGCTCCGGCGGCGCCGGCGCGCGGATCACCTGCGCCGGCTCGCCGGCGCGCTCGGCGAACACCGTGCGCAGCGGCTCGTGGCGCTCCGCCAGCGCCGCCAGGCTCCAGCGCAGGGCGTCCACGTCCAGCGCGCCGCGCAGCCGCAGCGCGTACGGCATGTTGTACGCGGGGTTCCCCGGGTCCATCCGGTCCACCAGCCAGAGACGCTGCTGCGCGAGCGAGAGCGGGAGCGGCCCGCCGCGCGGGACCGGCTCGATGGGCGGGGCCGCGGCGGAGCCCCCGCGGAGCCCGTCGATGTGGGCGGCGAGCGCGGCGATGGTGGTCGCCTCGAACAGGACGCGCATGGGCACGCGGGCGCCGAGCGTCTTCCGGACGCGCGCCACCACCTGCATGGCGCGCAGCGAGTGCCCGCCGATCTCGAAGAAGCTGTCCTCCACCCCCACGCGGTCCGTCTTCAGCACCTCGGCCCAGATCCCCGCCAGCACCTCCTCGGTGGGGGTGCGCGGCGCCACGTAGCGGGTGGTCTCCTCCGGGGCCGGGAGCGCGCGGCGGTCCAGCTTGCCGTTGGCGTTGAGCGGGAGCCGCTCCAGCGCCACCACGGCGGCCGGCACCATGTACTCCGGCAGACGCTCCCCCAGGTACTCGCGCAGCCCGGCGGCCTGCACCTCCCCGCCGTCCTCCGCGACCACGTAGGCCACCAGGCGCGGCTGGCCCTTCGCGTCCTCCCGCAGCACCACCACGGCCTCGCGCACGGCGGCGTGAAGCGCCAGCGCCGCCTCGATCTCGCCCAGCTCCACGCGGAAGCCGCGCACCTTGACCTGCGCGTCCACCCGACCCAGGAACTCCAGCTCGCCGCCCGGCCGCCAGCGCACCCGGTCGCCGGTGCGGTACAGGCGCGCCCCCGGCTCCTCGCCCAGGCCGTCCGGGACGAAGCGCTCCGCCGTCTGCGCGGGCTGACCGGCGTACCCGCGCGCCACCTGCGCCCCGCCCACGTACAGCTCGCCCGACATCCCCGCCGGCACCGGCTGCCCGGAGCGGTCCAGCACGTACGCGCGCGTCCCCGCCAGCGGCCGCCCCAGCGGCACCGTCCCGCCGCGCGCGCCGCCGCCGTCCACGCGGTGCGTGAGGACGCCCACGGTGGTCTCGGTGGGGCCGTAGTGGTTGAACACCGCCAGCTCCGGCGCGCGCTCGCGCAGCTCGTCCACCCACGCCGCCTGCGAGGCCTCGCCCCCCAGCACCAGCAGCCGCCGGGGGAGCACCTCGGGGCCTCCCGCCCCGAGCAGCGCCGCCAGGTGCGACGGCACGATCTTGAGCACGTCGATGCCGTGGCCGCGCACGTACGCGGCGAAGCGCTCGCCCGAGGTGGTGACCTCGCGCGGGAGCAGGTGCAGGGCGCCGCCGGTGCACAGCGACGGGTAAAGCACCGTGTTCCCCAGGTCGGCCGCGACGGTGGAGACCATCGCGTGCCTCAGCCCTTCCGTCAGGCCGAGCCGCGCGGCGACGGCCTGCACGTAGGCGGCGAGATGGCGGTGCTCCACGACCACGCCCTTGGGCTGCCCCGTGGAGCCGGAGGTGTAGATCAGGTAGGCGGCGCTTTCCGCGAGCGTCGTGACGTCGGGGGCGTCGCCGCTTTCGCGCGCCAGCTCCTCCGCGTCGGAATCCAGGAAGACCGCCGGGGCCGGGCTCCGCCGCAGGGCGGCCCGCGAGCTTTCCCGGGCGACCACCGCGCGTACGCCGGCGTCCTCCAGGACGAAGGCCAGGCGCTCGGGGGGAGTGGAGGGTTCCAGCGGCAGGTAGGCGCCGCCCGCCTTGAGGACGGCGAGGAGGGCGACGACGAGCCCGGGGCCGGGATCGAGGACGACCGCCACGCGCGCCTCCGGCCCCACCCCCAGCTGCGCGAGGCGGTGCGCCAGGCGGTTGGCGGCGGCGTCCAGCTCCGCGTAGGTGAGCGCTTCGTCGCCGAGGGCGACGGCGGGCGCGTCCGGGGTGCGCGCGGCCTGCTCCGCGAACCGCTCGTGCACGCGGCGCCCGGACGGGGGGGCGGGGGCGGTGGAGCTCCACTCCCCCAGCACCCGCGCGCGCTCCTCACCGCGCAGCAGCGACGCCGCCGACAGCCGCTGCTCCGGGGCGGCCACCATCGCCTCCAGCAGCGTTTCCAGGTGGCGGGCCATGCGCGCCACGGTCGCCGGCTCGAACAGCGACTCGCGGAACAGGATCGCCCCGCCGATCCCCGCCGGCGCGTCCTCCACCACCAGGTCCAGGTCGTAGCGGGCGATCTGCTCCCCCGCCCCGAACGTTTCCAGCTCCAGCCCGCCCAGCTGCAGCTTGCGGTCGCCGCCCCCGGCCTCGTTGAGGCCGAAGTGGACCTGGACGATGGGGGTGTGCGGGAGGGCGCGGTCCACCCCCAGCTCGTCCACCAGCCGCTCGAAGGGGAGGTCCTGGTTGGCGTACGCGCCCAGCGCGGCCGCGCGCACCCGGCCCAGCAGCTCGCCCCAGGTGGGATCGCCCGCCAGGTCGGCGCGCATCACCAGGTTGTTGACGAAGAAGCCGATGAGCCCCGCGGTCTCGTGCCGGGCGCGCCCGGCGATGGGGGTGCTCACCACCACGTCGTCCTGCCCCGAGTACCGGCCCAGCAGCGCCTGCCAGCCGGCCAGCACCGTCATGAACAGCGTGGTCCCCTCGCGCCGGGACAGCGCCCGCAGCCCCTCCGACAGCTCCGCGGACAGGGTGAAGGGATGGGTCCCCGCGCCCTCGCCCTCGCGCCCCGTGCGGGGGTGGTCGGTGGGGACGTCGAGCAGCGGCGGCACGCCGGCCAGCCGCTCCCGCCAGTAGGCGGCCTGCGCCTCCATGACCTCGGCGGTGAGCCGGCCGCGCTGCCACACGGCGAAGTCGGCGTACTGCACCGGGAGCTCCGGCAGCGGCGACGGCGCGCCCCGGGCGAAGGCGTCGGCGAGCACGGAGATCTCGCGCACCAGCACCTCCATGCTCCACCCGTCGCTGACGATGTGGTGCATGGTGAAGCACAGGACGTGGTCGCGGTCGTCCAGGCGCAGCAGCATGCTCCGCAGCAGCGGCCCGCGCGCCAGGTCGAAGGGCCGCAGCGCCTCCCCGGCGGCGATCCGCAGCGCCTCCGCCTCGCGGTCCCCGGCCCGCAGGCCGCGCAGCTCCAGCAGCGGCAGCACCCCCGGCGCGGGCGGGTGGACCACCTGCACGGCCGCGCCGTCGCGCTCCTCGAACGTGGTGCGCAGCGTCTCGTGCCGCTCCACCAGCGCGTCCAGGCTGCGCCGGAGCGCCGCCTCGTCCAGGGCGCCGCGCAGCCGCAGCCGGTAGGGCATGTTGTAGGCGGCGCTCCCCGGGTGCAGCCGGTCCGCCAGCCACAGCCGCTGCTGCGCCAGCGACAGCGGCGGCGGCTCCCCGCCGGGCCGGCGCGGGATCGTCTCCTCCGCCTGGACCGCCGCGCGCTTCTGCAGCATCCCCCGGAGGAGCTCCTGTCTCCGCTCGTGGGACAGGCGCTCCCGCACCCCCGACGGCCCGCCGGCTCTGTCTTCGCTCATCACACCGCTGCAAGTGGAAATGTACGGCTCGACCCGGGAACCGCCCGTCCGGTCCGGCTCCGCCCCCCTCCCGGCACGATCACGCTTCCGTCATCTCCGACTCGTCCAGCGCCAGGAACATCTGGTCCTCCACCAGCTCGGCGAGCGCCGCGACGGTGGGCGTCACGAACAGCTCCTGCAGCGGCACCTCCACCCCGCACGCCTGCTGTACGCGGAAGGCCACGTCCATCGCCAGCATGGAGTGTCCGCCCAGCTCGAAGAAGTCGTCGTCCACGCCCACCCGCTCCACCCCCAGCACCTCCTCCCAGATGGTGCACAGCAGCTCCTCCACCACGGTGCGCGGGGCCACGTACTCGGTCCCCGCGGCGGCTTCCGGGGCCGGGAGCGCCCGCCGGTCCAGCTTGCCGTTGGGGGAGAGCGGCAGCCGGTCCAGGAGTACGAACGCCGACGGCACCATGTACTCCGGGAGCCGCTCGGCGAGGCGGGACCTCAGCTCGGCGACGGACGCGATCTCGCCGGGCTCCGCGGCCAGGTAGGCGACCAGGCGCTTCTGGCCGGCCGCGCCCGGGGCGTCGTCCCGCACGACCACGACCGCTTCCCGCACCTGCGGGAGCGCGGCGAGCGCCGTCTCGATCTCGCCCAGCTCGATGCGGAAGCCGCGCACCTTGACCTGGTGGTCGACCCGCCCGAAGTACTCCAGCTCCCCGGACGCCAGCCAGCGGACGCGGTCCATCACCCGGTACATGCGCGAGCCCGCCTCGCCGAACGGGTTGGGCAGGAAGCGCTCGGCCGTGAGGTCGGGCCGCGCCGCGTAGCCGCGGGACAGCCCGTCGCCGGCCAGGTACAGCTCGCCGGCGAGCCCCACCGGCACCGGCCGCAGCTCGCCGTCCAGCACCAGCGCCTGCGTGTTCGCCACCGGCCGGCCCACGAGCACGCGGTCGGCGCCGCGCGGCACCCGCGAGTAGGTGCTGTAGGTGGTGTCCTCGGTGGGGCCGTACAGGTTGCCCACCGCGTCCACCGTGCCCAGCGCGTAAAGCCCGCGCGCCAGCTCGGCCGGCAGCGCCTCGCCGCCCAGGTTGAGCGTGCGCACGCCGGCCGGGACGGCGCCCATGCGCAGCAGCTCCGCCGCGGCCGTGGGGACCATGCTCGCGTACACGACCTGGTCCCCCACCGAGGGCAGCTCCAGGGCGTTCTCCACCAGCACCAGCCTGCCGCCCCAGGCCAGCGTGCCGAACATCTCGGCGACCGAAACGTCGAAGTTGATGGAGGTGGAAAAGAGCACGCCCGCGCGCTCCTCGTCGGAAACCGTTTCCCGCAGCCAGCGCAGCAGGACCACCGTGGACGAGTGGCGGATCATCACCCCCTTGGGGCGCCCCGTGGAGCCCGAGGTGAAGATCACGTGAGACAGGTTGTCCGGGAGCACCCCGGTCTCCGGCGCCGTGTCCTGCTCGGCGTCGATGGCGGCGCGCGCGGCGTCGAGCGCGAGCGCGGGCGTGCCCTCCGGGAGCACCCGCTCCAGCGCGCCGGAGGTGAGGACGAGCGAGACCCGCGCGTCCTCCATCATCCAGCCCAGGCGCTCGCGGGGATACGCGGGGTCCAGCGGCACGTAGGCGCCGCCGGCCGCGAGCACGCCCAGCACGGCCACCAGCAGCTGCGGCGTGCGCTCCAGGCACACCCCCACCCGCGCCTCCGGGCCGACGCCCAGCCGCCGCAGGTGGTTGGCGAGGCGGTTGGAGCGCCGGAGCAGCTCGGCGTAGGTGAGGGTCTCGCCGCGGAACGCCACCGCCACGGCGTCCGGGGTGCGAGCCGCCTGCGCCGCGACCAGCTCGTGCACGCAGCCCCGCGGGTGGTCCGCCCGCATGCCGTTCCACGCTTCCAGCACCTGCGCGCGCTCGGCGCCGCGAAGCAGCGACACCTCGGCGATCCGCCCCGCGGGATCGGCCGCCATCGCCTCCAGCACCATCTCCAGGTGCCCGGCCATGCGGGTGATGGTCTGCGGATCGAACAGCGCCGCGCGGCCCAGCAGCGACCCGGCCAGCCCGTCGTCCGTTTCCCGGAAGCCCGCGTCCAGGTCGAACTTGGCGGCGCTCTCCCCCGCCCCCATCGGCTCGATGGCGATGCCGCCCAGCGACAGCGCTTCGCCCGCGCCCGCCCGGGCCAGGGCGAAGGTCACCTGGAAGAGCGGCGTGTGGGTGAAGCTGCGCTCCACGCCCAGCTCCTCCACCAGGCGCTCGAAGGGGAGGTCCTGGTGGTCGTACGCGCCCAGCGTCGCTCCCCGCACCCGTCCCAGCAGCCCGGCCCAGGTGGGATCGCCGCCCAGGTCGGCGCGCAGCGGCAGCATGTTGACGAAGAAGCCGATCAGCCCCTCCACCTCCCTGCGGTTGCGCCCGGCGACGGCGGTGCCCACGACCACGTCGTCCTGCCCGGAGTACCGGCCCAGCAGCGCCTGCCACCCCGCCAGCAGCGTCATGAACAGCGTGGCGCCCTCGCGGCGGGACAGCGCCCGCAGCCCGTCCGCCACCCCGGCCGGCAGGGTGAAGGCGTGGCTCACCGCGGCCGCGCCCTGCCCGACCGCGCGCGGGCGGTCCGTCGGGATCTCCAGCAGCGGCGGGGCGCCGGCCAGCGCGTCCTTCCAGAAGCCGACCTGCTTGTCCAGCACGCCGCCGGCAAGCCATTCGCGCTGCCACACGGCGAAGTCGGCGTACTGCACCGGCAGCTCCGGCAGCGGCGACGGCCGGCCCCGCCCGAAGGCGGCGTACAGCGCCGACACCTCGCGCACCAGCACGTCCATGCTCCAGCCGTCGCTGACCACGTGGTGCATGCTGACCAGCAGCACGTGGTCGTCGCCGCCCAGGCGCAGCAGCGTGCTCCGCAGCAGCGGCCCGCGCGCCAGGTCGAAGGGGCGCACCGCCTCCGCCGCGGCCAGGCGCTCCGCCTCGCGCTCCCGGGCATCGCCGGACAGGCGGTCCAGCTCCACCACCGGCAGCGCGGCCGGGGTGGGCGGGTGGACGACCTGCACGGGCCCGCCGCCCTGCTCCACGATGGTGGTGCGCAGCGTCTCGTGCCGCCTCACCAGCTCGCCCAGCGCCGCCCGCAGCGCGCCGGTGTCCAGCGAGCCGCGCAGCCGCAGCGCGGCGGGGATGTTGTAGGCGGCGCCGCCGGCGTCCAGGCGGTCCACCACCAGCAGCCGCTGCTGCGCGAACGACAGCGGCAGTGCGCTGCGCGCCGCCCGCGGCACCCGCTCCATCGGCGGCGCGGACGACGCTCCCGCGCCCCGCAGCGCCTCGATCCGCGCGGCCAGCCGCGCGACCGTGGGCGCCTCGAACACCGTCCTCAGCGGCACCTCCACCCCGAACGCTTCCCGCGCCCGCGACGCCACCTGCGTCGCCAGCAGCGAGTGCCCGCCCAGCTCGAAGAAGTCCTCCTC
>JBEVLE010000610.1:0-12636 GCA_040509335.1 Longimicrobiaceae bacterium
GGGCGTGCCCCCGGCTGGCGCCGGGGTCGGGCTTCGGCTCCGTAACGCAGCAAACAACGCTGCGTAACGGAGTCGAGCCCCGGCAAACTGCCGCCGGGTCTCGCCCCTTCGGGCCGAAATCCCTCACGCGGGCTGCGTCGTGGGGGCTGGGTCACGAGTTCGTTGCGCCGACATGAACCGGTGCATAGGTTGCGCATGGTCCGGTGAGTTTCCCGGATCCCACCATGCCCACCGTCCACCTGCGGCCTTCCCATGCGTGCGCTCCGCAACCTGATCCCGCTGCTTGCGATCTGCGTTTCCACGAGCTGCGACGGCGGCGTCACGGCCGCTCCCGCGCCGGGCGAGGTCCAGGCCGTCACCGCCGGCCCGCTCGCAGGGACGGTGGGGAGCGCGCTGCCGGCGCCGCTCGCGGTGCGCGTCCTGGACGAGAGGGGGAAGGCAATGGCGGGGGTGCAGGTCTCCTGGTCCGTGACGGGAGGCGGCGGCACGCTGGACCCCGCCGCCTCCACCACCGATGCGGCGGGCCTTGCTCGCTCGAGCTGGACCCTCGGGCCGGGCGCGGGAGCGCAGGGGGCGAGCGCGGCGGTGGGCGGGCTCGCGCCCGTCACGTTCACGGCGGCGGCCGGCCCCGACGTCCCCGCCCTGGCGGTGACGGTGGGCGGCGGCGGGCAGTCGGGAGAGGTCGCGGGCGTCCTCCTGGACTCGCTGGCGGTCCGGGTCGCCGACCGGTTCGGCAACCCGGTCCCCAACGTCTCGGTCGCGTGGTCGGTCACGGGGGGCGGCGGGACCGTGGCGGCGGCGGGCGCGGCCAGCAACGACTCCGGCCTGGTCAAGGCGCGGTGGACGCTGGGGCCCGCCCTGGGGCCGCAGTCGGTGGAGGCGCGCGCGGCGGGAGCGGCGGGCGCCCCCGCGCTGTTCCGCGCGACGGCCGAGACCCGGCCGGGGAGCATCGCCCTCGCCGCGACGGGCGGCGACGCGCAGGCGGGGACCGCCGGGCGCGCGGTCCCCGCGCCGCTGGAAGTCAGGGCCGTGGACCGGCTCGGGCGGGGCGTGAGCGGATTGAGCGTGGCATGGGAGGTGACGGAGGGAGGCGGCACGCTTGCCCCGGCAGTTTCCACCACCGACTCCGCGGGGGTGGCGCGGACGCTCTGGACGCTGGGGCCCAGGTCGGGCCCGAACACTGCCCGGGCCACGGGGGCCGGCGTCGCCGTGGTGTTCCGCGCGGCCGGCGCCGCGGGGCCCCCCGCCGGAATCTTCGCGGCGGGCGGCGACGGGCAGAGCGGCGCGGTGGGCGCCGCGCTCCCCACGTCTCCCGTCGTGCGGATCGCCGACGCGAACGGCAACCCGGTCGCCGGGGCGGCGGTGCAGTGGACGGTGTCGGCGGGGGGCGGGACGGTGGCGCCGGCCGCGGGCACGACGGACGAGGCCGGCCTCGCGCGCGCCGCGTGGACGCTGGGCACGGCGCCGGGGGTGAACACCGTCCAGGCCCGCAGCGCGGACGTCCCGGCTTCCCTGGCCGTGTTCCACGCCACGGCCGTCGCCGGCCCGCCCGCGACCCTCGGCAGGGTGGCGGGGGACGGCCAGAGCGCGTCCGCGGGCTCCGCGCTCCCGGCCGCGCTCGCCGTGCGCGTGGCCGACCGCTTCGGCAACCCGCTGGGCGGCGTCGCGGTCGGCTGGTCGGCCGCCGCGGGAGGCGGCGCGCTGGACCCGGCGAGCTCCGCCACCGGCCCGGACGGGGTCGCGTCCGCCCGGTGGACGCTGGGAGCCGCCACGGTCCACCAGGCGGCCCACGCGGCGGTGGGAGGGCTGGCGCCCGTCGCGTTCGGCGCGACCGCGACCTCCGGCGTGGAGGTGGCGGCGCTCAGGGTGACCCCCGCGGCCGCCACCGTGCAGGTGGGCTCCATGCAGACGCTCGTCGTCACCCAGGTGGACGCGGCGGGGGCCGACCTGGGCACGGCGCCGGCGGTCCGGTGGACCAGCTCGGACCCCGCCGTCGCCAGGATCGACTTCACGGAGAGCCCGGGGTGGCGGGTGCTCGGCGTGGGCCCGGGGACGGCGACGCTCACGGCGGCCATGAGCGAACGGTTCGGGACGGCGACCATCACCGTGGTGGACCAGGCGCTGCTGGGAGCGGACGACTTCCGCGCGAACACGCTGGGGAGCTACACCGCCCACCCGGGACCGGGGGGCACCTGGACGATGGGCGACGGCGTGCTGGTGGGATCGGGCGCTTCGGGGGACGCCCTGCTGACCCGCAACGGCGTGTCGCTCCGGGACGGCTGGGTGGAGACCGTGACCGCCCACGCCGAGGACGCGGGGCTCGTCCTCCGGCTGCAGGGCGACGGCCGCTACTACCTGCTCGCCATTCGCGACGACGCGTGGCCGTACCCGCACGCGGGCCGCAACCTGGAGCTGTTCCGCGTGAGCGGCGGCTCCGCCACCCCGCTCCGCCAGCACACCCTGGGATGGCCCCGCGGCACCCGCGCGACCATCCGCCTGCAGGCGGTCGGCTCCACGCTCAGCGTGTACGTGGACGGCCGCCTGGCCTTTTCCCTGGACGACGCCGCGATCCCCGGCCCCGGCGCCCTTGGCGTCCGCCACCGCGGCGCCGCCGCCGCCGCGACGGACCGCTTCCTGGCCCTGCGCTGGGGCACGCCCTAGTACGAAGTACGAAGTACGTGAAAGGCGCCCCCACCGGGAGATTCCGATGGGGGCGCTTTTCGCAGTCGCGTGAGGGATTACGGCCCGAAGGGGCGAGACCCGGCGGGGCTGTTTCCGCCGGGGCTCGACTCCGTTACGCACGGTTGTTTCGTGCGTTACGGAGCCGAAGCCCGACCCCGGCGCCAGCCGGGGGCACGCCCGGATCAGCCGTAAAAACTCACGCCGTCCCGTGCCCGGTAAGCTGCTTGCCGCCCAGGATGTGCACGTGCAGGTGAGGCACCGTCTGTCCCCCCTCGTCGCCGGTGTTGATGACCACCCGGTAGCCGCGCTCCGCCAGCCCTTCCTGCTCGGCGATGCGCCGCACCGCGAGAAGCAGCCGCCCGGCCAGCTCGGCGTCCTCCTCCTCCAGCTGCGCCAGCGAGGGGATCGGCTTGCGGGGGATCACCAGCACGTGCGTGGGCGCCGCCGGGTTGATGTCGCGGATGGCGACCAGGTGCTCGTCCTGGTACACGAAGGTGCCGGGGATCTCCCCGTCGATGATCCTGCTGAAGATGGTTCGTTCGGCCATGTTCGCTCGCCCGTGCGTTTCAGGGTGATCCAGCGGGGACCAGCAGCGCGCTCCACCACTCCTCCTCCTCGTCCGTCCGCACCACGCGGAACCCGGCCGCCTCGGCGTCGCGCACCACGTCCGCGTGCTCCGCGCGAAGGATGCCGCTGACGATCAGCCGCCCGTCGGGCGAGCCGCCCAGCGCCTCGCGGAACGCGGGGAGGAGCGGCCGGATGACGCTGCTGAGGATGTTGGCGAGGAGCAGGTCGAAGCGCCCCAGGCCGCCGAGGAGCGCGGGGTCGGCCATGGCCTCCACGATGCGCACCCGCCCCTCCACGCCGTTGAGCTCCAGGTTCTCGCGGGCGTTGAGGTTGGCGTCGGGGTCGTATTCCACCGCGACGGTCTCCCCCGCGCCCAGCCGCGACGCCGCGATGGCCAGGATCGCCGAGCCGGAGCCCACGTCCAGCACCCGGTCGCCGGGGCGCAGCGCGCCGTCCAGCAGGCGCAGGCAGCCGCGCGTGGTGGCGTGCTCCCCGGTGCCGAAGGCCATCTGCGGGTCGATGTCGATCACCACCTGCCCCGGGGCGGCGTCCCACTCCGTCCAGGTGGGCTTCACCACCACGCGGTCGGTGACCCGGCGCGGGCGCAGCCCCTCCTTCCACTTGCGGGCCCAGTCCTCGCTCGCCTGCCAGCGCCACGACACCTCGAGCTCCGCGCCCGTGGGCAAGTCCGCGGCCAGGCGGGCGCGCGCGTCCGCGGCGAAGGCCTCGGGGTCGTCCGGCGGGGGGAGGTAGGTTTCGAGGACGTCGCCGGTCTCCACCACGGCGGCGCCCCCCAGCGCGACGAGCCCCTCGGCGACCAGCGGAGCCAGGTCGGCCGAGGGGGCTCGCACGGACAGCACGAACCAGCGGTCGGGAGCGGTCAAGCGGCGAACGCTCCCTTGACCTTGTCCCAGAAGCCCTGGCGGCTCTTCCCTTCCCCGCCGGGGACGGGGCCCTCCAGCTGCGCCAGCTTCCGGAACAGCTCCTCCTGCTCGGGGGTGAGCTGGGTGGGCGTCCACACGTGCACCCGCACGTGCTGGTCGCCGCGCCCGCCGCCGCCCAGGTGCGGGAGCCCCTTGCCGCGCAGGGTGATGGTGTTGCCGCTCTGCACCCCGGCGGGGACGCGCACCTTCTCGGAGCCCGCCACCGTGGGCACCTCCAGCTCCACGCCCAGCGCCGCCTGGCTGAAGGTGACCCCCAGGTCGTGCACCAGGTCGCTGCCGTCGCGGAGGAAGCGCGGGTCGTCCTCCACCTCGATCACCACCACCACGTCGCCGCGGGGGCCGCCGCGGGGGCCGGCGTTCCCCTGCCCGCGCAGCGTCATGTAGTTGTCGGAGCTGACGCCCGCGGGGATGTCCACCTCCACGGTGCGGTCGGCGCGCTGCCGGCCGTCGCCCTGACAGACCTTGCACGGGGTGCGGATGACCCGCCCCTCGCCCTGGCAGGTGGGGCACACGGTGGCGCTGACGAACTGCCCGAAGACGCTGCGCTGCACCCGCCGCACCTCGCCGGCGCCCTGGCAGGTGTCGCACGGCTCCGGCGGCGTCCCGCTGGCCGAGCCGGTGCCGGTGCAGGTGCCGCACGGGTCCAGCACCTTGAGCTTGAGCTTGCGGTGCACCCCGGTGGCGACCTCGGGGAGCGTCACCTCCAGCTTCACGCGCAGGTCGCGACCGCGCTGCTGCGCCCCGCCGCGGCGGCGTCCCCCCTGCCCTCCGAACAGGTCGTCGAAGCCGCCGAAGCCGCCGAAGTCGCGCATGAAGATGTTGAGCGCGTCCTCGAAGCCGAAGCCGCCGCGTCCCCCGCCCGCGCCGGCCGCCGCGCCCTTGACGCCGGCGTGGCCGTAGCGGTCGTAGGCGGCGCGCTTCTGCGCGTCGCGGAGCACCTCGTATGCCTCGGTGGCCTCCTTGAACTTGTCCTCCGCCTCCTTGTCGCCGCCGTTGCGGTCGGGGTGGTACTGGAGGGCGAGCTTGCGGTACGCCTTCTTGATGGTCTCGCCGTCCGCGTCCTTGGCGACGGCGAGGATCTCGTAATAGTCTCTCATGTCCGATCTGGTTGAACGGCTTGAACTGCATGGTTCGGGCGTGCCCCCGCTGGCGCGGGGTCGGGCTGCGGCTCCGTAACGCAGCAAACAACGCTGCGTAACGGAGGCGAGCCCCCGCGGAAACAGCCCCGCGGGGTCTCGCCGCTTCGCGCTCGCATCCCTCACGCAGGCATCGTGCTGGCGTCGGGAGCGCCGCACCCGACGGCACGGCGGATCGAGCAGGCTATTCCCTGTTCCCTATTCCCTGTTCCCTCTCCCTCAGGCCAGGAACTCGGAAACCAGCGTCGAGGTGTTCTCCACGAACGCGATCACGCGGTCGTAGGGCATCCGCGTGGGCCCGATCACGCCGATGACGCCCTTGAGGTCGCCCACGCGGTACTCGGAGGTGACCACGGTGAAGCCGGCGAGTGCGGGGGTGCCGTGCTCCTCGCCGATGGTGACCTGGAGGCCCTGCGTCCCCACCCGGTCGCCCAGCACGCTCTGCAGCAGGTCGCGGCCGTCGATCAGCTCGATCAGCCCGCGCAGCTTCTCGCCGCTGGCGAACTCCGGCTGGTCGGCGAGCACGGAGGCGCGCCCCAGGTGCAGCTCGGCCGCCGGCGCCGCGGGCGAGTCGAACCACTCCTCCCCGGACTGCAGGAAGATGTTGAGCAGCTCCGAGGCCGGGTCGCCGGCCGCCACGGTGTCGCGCAGCCGCTGGGGGAGCGTCGCGCGGATCTCGCGCAGGGTGTGCCCCGCCAGCCGCTCGTTGAGGATGCGCGCCACCGGCGCCAGCGCCGAGGCCGGGACGGTCCCGGGGACGTCCACGTAGATGGTTCGCACCCCGCCCGCCCGCAGCGCCAGCACCAGCAGCACCTTGCCCTCGGTGAGCGGGACCAGCTCCAGGCGCTCCAGCACCGCCGCGTCCAGCCGCGGGGCGATGGCGATCCCCAGCTCCTGCGTGAGGAGGCCCAGCACCTGCGCCGCCCGCCCCACCAGCCGCTCCACGCCCTGCCGCTCCGCCGCGGAGCCCAGCTCCAGGCGGAGGGCGCTCAGGTCCGCGTCGGACACGCGGGGCGCGCCGATGAGCGAGTCCACGAAGAACCGGTAGGCGCGGTCGGTGGGCACCCGCCCCGCGGAGGTGTGCGGGTGGTACAGGTAGCCCTTTTCCTCCAGGTCGCTCATGGTGTTCCGCACGGTCGCCGGGGACACGCCGAGCCTGAACCGCCGGGTGAGCGTACGGCTCCCGGCGGGCTCTGCGGTCTCCACGTACGTGCGGATCACCGCGTCCAGGACGTGGTGCTCGCGCTCGCTGAGGGGTTCGCGTTGCATCTTGTGAGCGACGGATGAAATGCCGGCTGAAATGTGCCCGCAAGTGCCCGGATCGTCAAGCGACGCAGGCACAAAGGATCTCCGTCAGGCCAGGGAGGCGGCGGACCTCCCGGCCTCCGCGGCGGACGCCAGCTCCACCGCCAGGCGGTCCAGCAGGAGCCACCCCTCGGCGGTGAGGCGCAGCGTGCCGCCGTCGCAGCGCGCCAGCCCGCGGCGGGTCCAGGCGTCCGCCAGGGCGCGCTCCTCCACCGATGCGTGGGCCAGCGGGTAGCCGGCGTCGGTGCGCAGCAGCAGCCAGGCGCGCTCCAGCGTCGCCTCCGCCTCCTCCACGCGCTCCTCGTCCTCCACGGGGAGGCGGCCGGCGCGCAGCGCGTCCCGGTAGTCGTCCCACGAGCGCACGTTCCAGCGCCGCAGCGGCGTGTAGAAGGCGTGCGCCCCCGGCCCCAGCGCCGCGTAGGGCGCGCCCGTCCAGTACACCCCGTTGTGGCGGGAGCGGCGGCCCGGCAGGCCGAAGTTGGACACCTCGTAGTGCCGGAACCCCGCCGCGGTGAGCGTGCGGTGCGCCAGCAGGTACTCGTCGGCGTAGCGGTCCTCGTCGGCCAGCGTCTCGCGCCCCTCCATCACCCAGCGCCCCAGCGGCGCCGCCGCCTCGGCGGTGAGGCCGTACAGCGACACGTGCTCCGGCTCCAGCTCCAGCGCCCGCTCCAGGTCGGCGCCCCAGTCGCGCCCCAGCCGCTCCGGCAGCCCGAAGATCAGGTCCACGCTCACGTTGTCGAACCCCGCCTCGCGGGCGGCGAGCATGGCGCGCGCGGGCCCCTCCACGCCGTGCAGGCGGCCCATCCAGCGCAGCGCCTCCGGGTGGAAGGTCTGCGCGCCCAGCGAGATGCGGTTCACCCCCGCGGCCCGCCAGTCCGCCGCCAGCTCCGCCGTGAAGCTCTCGGGGTTGGCCTCGCACGTCCACTCCACCTCCGCCGGGTCCCAGGTGGCGAAGGGCCGCAGCCGCTCCGCCAGCGCGGCCATTGCGCCCGTGCCCAGCAGCGACGGCGTCCCCCCGCCCACGTACAGCGTGTCCAGCCGCAGCGGCTCCGTCCAGCCGCGGTCCGCGGCCAGCAGCCGCATCTCCGTGGCCACGGCGTCCAGCCAATCCCCCGTGGGCGCCTCGCGGGTGGCCTGCACGGCGAAGTCGCAGTACGAGCAGCGCCGCGTGCAGAAGGGCACGTGCACGTACAGCGACCGGGGCGGGGCGCCGCTCCCCTCGCCCCAGCCCGCGCGCTGCTCCGGCATCGTCGGCCCGTCTCCCGCCATGTGGCACGCCGCTCGGTTCATGGCGCGAACCCGTTGTCCGCGCCCCGCCTACACGACACCGGCCGGCGCGATCCGTTCCGTGAACAGCGACGGCGGGGTCGGGCGTGCCCCCGCTGGCGCGGGGTCGGGCTGCGGCTCCGTAGCAGACGAAACGACCGTCTGCAACGGAGGCGAGCCCCCGCGAAACTGCCCGCGGGGTCTCGCCGCTTCGCGCTCGCATCCCTCACGCGGGCATCGCGCTGGCGTCCGCGAGGGCCCCCACCCGCCTCGCTCAGGCTCGCCACCCTCCCCCAATTCTGGGGGAGGGCTTCCTGACCCTCGGGTTTGTCGTGTCGTGCTCCCCCTTTCCCCCGCCTGCGGGGGAGAGGGGGCCGGGGGGTGAGGGGGCCACCCTCGCGGACGCCAGCGCGGTGCCCGCGTGAGGGATGCGAGCGCGAAGCGGCGAGACCCCGCGGGCAGTTTCGCGGGGGCTCGCCTCCGTTACGCACGGTCGTTTCGTGCGTTACGGAGCCGCAGCCCGACCCCGCGCCAGCGGGGGCACGCCCGACCCCTCCCCCCGTTCATTTCCCCGCCCTTCCCGACACCGAGTGGCCGAAATGAAATCGGTGGGGTATCAAGCACCTGAGCGCCATTTCGACGACGCTCGTTCAGCCCGGCGGCGCAGTCCGTGCCGCCGGCTACGTCCGTGGGGCGCGCGACCCGCGCCCCACCCGGACCGGAGGTTGCGCATGGAAGCGAACGGAAACGATCGGGAAAAGCTGGACCGCGTCGCGCACGAGATGGGGGGCGCGATCCGGCGTCAGGTGCGCCGCAAGTGGGACACCGTCCGCACCGCCGAGCGGAACGAGCGGGGGCGGCACGTGTGGCGCTTCCAGTCGGGTCCCGACGGCGGCGACCTTTTCCTGCACGTGACGCACGAGGCCATGGGGCTGTTCGACGCGCCGCAGCTGCTGGAGCGGCTCCGCGCCGCGCACTGGCTCTCGCGGCTGAGCCGGGGTCCGGAAAAGGCGCTGGTGCTGGGCAAGGAAGGCCGGCTGGAGCCGCTTCACGCCTGAGCCCGGTGGGGGCACGGGGCGGCTCCGCCGGAGCGGCTGGACGGCGGCGGGCGCGGAAAGCGCCCGTCCCGCGCCGTGAAACTTTTCAAAAACTCCGGTGTATGCCGCCGTGACACGGGAAGCGCCCGCGGGCGCCCGCCCCCGGAACGGCCCCCCGCGGACGCCCCCAGGCGCGCCGCGGTCGGCCCGTTTCCCCGCCGTTCCGGGAAGTGTCGCCGCGGCACGGGCTTGGCTCCGCGCCGCCGCCGTCGACGAGGCCCGCGCCCTCGGCCCACCGACCATCCCGCGGGCGGGCACCCTGCCGCACCGGGCAGGCCCCGCGCCGCCACACAAAGGAGTACCGACATGAACGGAAACGGTTCGAATCGGATTCGCGAGGAGGACGTTTACGTGAACCGCGAAGCGCACCCGGACTGGCCGACGGGTGCGGACCGGCTCCTGAAATCGGGAGACGAGGTATTCTGCGTGGGCGGGGTGGCGGAGGTCGTGAAGGTGCTGGGCCGCACGGGGGACGGGAGCCGCCTGCTGGAGCTGAAGCTCAAGAACGTCGCGGGCGCGAAGCCCTTCTTCGCCGCCGCCTCCAACGTGCTCGTCTGCCCCACGCAGGTCGCCGCCTGACGCGAAACGAAGTACGAAAAAGACGCCCCCGCCGGGACATCCCGGCGGGGGCGTCGTCGTGTGTGCCCCCGCGGACGCCAGCGCCCACCCAGGCGCCAGCCGGGGACACGCCCAACCCCGCCGTCAGGAATCAGCGGCAACGGGTACGGTAAAAGAAAACACGGTGCCGTGGCCGGGCACGCTCTCCACCCAGATCCGCCCGCCGTGGGCCTCCACCAGCCCCCGGGCGATGGCGAGCCCCAGGCCCAGGCCGCCGCGCTCCTCCCTGCGGGCGCGCCAGAAGCGGTCGAACACGTGGTCCAGGTGCTCGGGGGAGATCCCGGGGCCGGTGTCGGCGACGGAAAAGCGCACGAACCCGCCGCCGGGGGCGGCGCGCAGCGTGACGGTGCCGCCGGGCGGGGTGAAGCGCAGCGCGTTGCCCAGCAGGTTGGAGAACACCTGGAGGAGACGGCCGCGGTCGGCGTCCACCGGGGGGAGGCCGGCGTCGGACTCGCACTCCAGGCGCACGCCCTTTTCGTCGGCCTGGGCCTGGAACAGCTCGGCGACGCCCGCGGGGAGCGGCGCGGCGGCGATCGGCTCGCGGTGGAGCGCGGGGGCGCCGGTCTCCATGGCGATGACCTCCACCAGGTCCTGGATCAGCCCGGTCATCTGCTCGGCGGAGCGGCGGATGACGCGGATCTGCTGGAGGTCGCGCGCGGTCCACGGCTGGGCGGAGGAGAAGTCCTCCAGGACGGTGGCGGACAGCAGCACGGCGTGCAGCGGGTTGCGCAGGTCGTGCGAGACCACCGCCAGCACCTCGTCGCGGGCGCGGGCGGCCTGGCGCGCTTCCTCGTACAGGCGGGCGTTGTCCACGGCCAGCGCGGCGCGGCGCGCCAGCTCGCGCGCCGGCTCCACGTCGTCGGGGCCGTAGCGGGGGGCGGATGCGGTGCGGGCCAGCGTCAGGGCGCCCAGGGTGCGCCCGCGCGCCTGGAGCGGCACCACCAGCATGGAGGACAGGGCCAGGCCGCGGAGCATGTCCAGGTGCTCGGGGCCGGCGGCCATGTCGGCGAGCACGGCGTCGTCCACCTCGGCCAGCAATTGCGCGTCGCCGGTGCGCAGGGTGCGCATCACGGGGTGGTGCCCCTCGGGGTCCACGGGGAAGCGCCGCATCAGCCCGCCGGCGATCTCCTGGCGGTCCGGGTCGGCGTGGGCCGTGCCCAGCGCGTGCACCTGCCCCTGCTCCTCCACGTGGACGATGCAGTAGTCGGCGAGCGAGGCGGCGCACAGCGAGGCGATGCTCTGGGCGGTGGTGCGGTAGTCCAGCGACGAGGCAAGCAGGTCGCTCACCCGGCCCAGGAAGCGGTCGGTTTCCTCGCGCCTGCGCTGCTCGGTGACGTCGTGGAAGGCGAGCACCCCGGCCACCACCGTCCCCGCGGCGTCGCGCACGGGGGCGGCGCTGGCCACCACCACGCGCTCGGCGCCGCCGGGGGGGCGCATGTGGATCTCCTGGTCGGCCACGCGCTCGCCGCGGCGGATGGCCCGCGCCAGCGGCCACTCCGCGGGCGCCACGGGGCGGCCGTCGGGGTGGAAGCCGCGGAAGTCGCGGCTGTACTCCTCGACCGAGCCGGAAAGCGGCACGGGCCCCAGGACCTCCACGGCGCGCCGGTTGATGGCGACCATGGCGCCGCTGGGGGCCTCGGCCAGGATGACGCCGGCGGGCATCTGCTCCATCATGGCCTGGAGCCGGGCGCGCTCGGCCTCCACGGCGGCGTGCAGGCGCTCGCGCTCCTGCACGGCCTCCTTTTCGGCGGAAACGTCGCGGATCACCCCGATCAGGCGCGCCGGGCGGCCGTCGGGGCCGGGGAGGGGACGCCCGTAGCCGGCGATCCAGCGGACCTCGCCGCCGGGGTGCACGGCCCGGAACTCGGCCCGGTAGTCCTCGCCGCCGCCGGAGGCGCGGGCGATGGCGGCGGACACGGCGACCCGGTCCTCGGGGTGGACGCGGTCCAGGAAGGCGCGGTAGCTCCCCCGCAGCTGCTCGGGGGGGAGCCCCATCAGGGCGTTGTGCTCGGGGTTCCACAGCACCACGCCGCTGCGCAGGTCCCAGTCCCAGGGCGCCAGGTCGGCGGCCTGAAGGGCCATGCGCAGCCGCTCCTCGCTGGAGCGCAGCTCCTCGCGGGTGACCTTCTGCTCGGTGACGTCGCGGACGTGCAGGGTGAGCCCGTCCGGGGAGGGGAAGACGCGGAACTCCAGCCACGAGGCCAGGCGGCCGTGGAACTCCTCCAGCTCGGCCGTGTCGCGCCCCTCGGCGGCCCGGCGCAGCCCGGCGAACAGGGCGGGGTGCGCGTCCTCGGGGAACAGCTCGCGCACGCCCTGCCCCAGCACCTCGGCGCGGTCGCAGTGCAGCAGGAACTCGGCGGCGCGGTTGACGTAGGTGAGCCGCCACCCGTCGTCCAGCGCCAGGAAGCCGTCGGCGATGCTTTCCAGCACCGCCTCCACCCGGTCGCGCGCCGCGTCCGCCTGGGCGCGGGCGGCGCTCTCCGCCTCCAGCCGCCGCTCCCCCTCCTCGGCCCGCTTCCGCTCGGTGACGTCGCGGAGCAGCCAGCGCAGCCCGGCCGCGGCTCCGCCCCGGCCGGCGACGGCGGCCACGCTGCACGACGTGTCCACCGCCCCGCCGTGGCGGGGGTGCAGGCGCAGCTCCCAGTCCTCGGTGCGCCCTTCGGCCGGGAGGCAGGCCAGCCGCTGCCGGAAGTCGCGCCGCGCGCGCGCGTCCACGAACACCACCAGCGGCTTGCCGGCCAGCGCCTGCTCGCCCACGCCCAGGAGCGCCGCGGCGGCGCGGTTGGCCTCGCGGATCACCCCCTCGCCGTCGGTCGCCAGGTACGCGTCGGGAGCGAAGTGGAAAAGGTCGCGGTAGCGCTGCCGCTCGGCCTCCAGCGCCTCGCGCGATTCGGCGATGGTCTCGTTCTGCTGGCGCAGCTCCTCCTCGCTGACCTGCAGCTCCTCCAGCGCCGTCTGCAGCTCGTGGATGGCCTCGTCCACGAACGGGTGCGCCTCCGGGGGGGCGGAGCCCCCCCGGCG
>JBEVLE010000611.1:0-5814 GCA_040509335.1 Longimicrobiaceae bacterium
CGTGAGGGATTTCGGCCCGGAGGGGCGAGACCGCGCGGCTGTTTGCGCGGGCTCGACTCCGTTACGCACGGTTGTTTCGTGCGTTACGGAGCCGAAGCCCGACCCCGGCGCCAGCCGGGGGCACGCCCGAACCTGTCGTACCAAGCCGTCCAAACCGGCATCAGCCCAGCGCGTCCGGAGCACGGTAGATCCACCCCTCGCGCTCCAGCGCTTCACGCTCACCCGGGTGCAGACGGAACGGCTGCTCCAGGTCGTGGCGCGCCAGGTAGGCGGTGAGGCAGGCGATCACCGCGTCCCAGGCGTCCTCCAGCGTCACGGCGATCGCCTCGGTGCAGGGGTCGGCGAAGGTCAGGTACGGGCGGAGCGCGGCGGGGCGGGCGCGCACCTCGCCCGGGCGGGAGGGCGTGCGGCGGCAGCGGAGCCCCAGGTCGGTGACGGTGCCGGAGGGGTACACCTCCACCAGCGTCGTGGGGGCACCGGGGCTCGGCGCCTGGGGCACGATGGACACCTCCCCCGTTTCCCGCAGCTCGTGGAGCCAGCGCATCCCCTCGGTGGTCTGCTTGTACAGGCGCAGGTCCAGCGGCGCCATTGCCCCGCCGGTGTCCGTCCGCCGCGGCGCCCTGTGGTGCTCCGGGAAGGCGTCGCGGACCTCGTCGGCGGGGCGGTCGGCCACCCAGGCGACCAGCTGCGCCCACCCGGCGCCGGTGTCGCCCAGCGTCCGGGTCGCCGCGGCGGGGAGCCCGAAGGGGAAGTCGGCCCCCCACAGGATGGGCGCTTCTCCGGGCACCCCGACCTGCCGGCGCCAGCCGCCGGCGACGTAGTGGGCAAGGTCGAGGCGAAAGGCGTGGGGGCAGAGCGCAACGACGTGGAGCTTGCCTTCGTGCTCGCGCCCGACGGCGCTCCACAGGTTGGAAAGGGGCTCCTTGGCCCCGGAAAAGTCGATGCCGCCGAAGTAGTCGAACATCTAGGGAACAGGGAATAGGGAACAGGGAACAGCCGGCAACGGAAACGGCATGGCGGGGCTACCTGCGCTCCGCGGGGAGGTCGGCGACGCGGCGGAGAAACGCTTCGGCGCGCTCGCGGCTGCCGGCGAGCGTGCGGGGGCGGTGGCCGCCTCCGGGGTAAGGGCTCCCGAAGTTTCATCACCGCGCGGGCCGGAGGCAAGTGCGTCCCCGGCCCGCCATCGCCCGAGCGGGTCGGCTCAGGCCGTGCCGTCCAGCAGGGCCGCCAGCTCGGCGGCTTCGGTCACGGGGCGGCGGCAGGCGTACCGCTCGCACACGTAGGCGGCGGCGAGGCCGTCCACCGGCGTCCTTCCCCGCAGCAGCGGGAGCTGCTCCCCGGCCGCGGCCGCCGTGTCCGGGTCCGCGGGGGCCAGCACGGTGTTGGGGAGGTAGCGGTGGCGGAGCACGTCCAGCAGAGCCTCCGTCCCCGGCTCGCCCGCCCGGCCCACCACGACCACCTCCTGCGGGGTGGCCAGGTGGAAGTCCGCGGCGGAAAGCAGGTTGCCGAAGCCCTGGGGGACGCGCGCCATGATTTCGCCCATTCCCTCCAGCACGCGCGCGGCGACGCGGCCGTAGCGCGGCTCCCCGGTGAGGACGGCGAGGCGGAGGAGCGCCGTCACCGCGGCCGAGTTGCCGGAGGGCGTGGCGTTGTCGAAGGTGTCCCGCGGGCGCACCACCAGCGTCTCGGCATCGGTCGCCGTGTCGTAGAAGACGCCCTCGTCCTCGTCCCAGAAGCGCTCCAGCATGGCGTCGGCGAGGTCGCGCGCCTCCGCGACGCGCTCCACGTCCCCGCTGGCCTCGTACAGCGAGACCAGGGCGTCGGCGAGCAGGGCGTGGTCCTCCAGGAAGGCGTCGATCTTGGCCCGGCCGTCCTTCCAGGTGCGCAGGAGCCTGCCGTCCCGGCGCAGCTCGCGGAGCAGGAAGTCGGCGCCGGCGTCGGCCACCTGCAAGTACTCGGCGCTGCCCAGGACCTGCGCCGCCTCGGCGAAGGTGCGCAGCATCATGGCGTTCCAGGCGGTGAGCACCTTGTCGTCCAACCCGGGCCACACGCGCCCGGCCCGCGCGGCGTACAGCGTTTCGCGCCCGCGGGCGAGCGCCCGCTCCAGACGCTCCACGGAAACGCTGGCTTCCGCGGCGACCTCCTCCACGCTCCGGTCCACGTGGAGGATGTTCCTGCCTTCGAAGTTCCCTTCTTCCGTCACGTCGTAGTAGGCGCGGAAGAGCGGTCCGTCCTCCGCGCCCAGGAGCGCGTCCACCTCCTCCGGCGTCCACACGTAGAACCGGCCCTCCTCGCCCTCGCTGTCGGCGTCCTGCGCGGAATGGAAGCCGCCCTCCGGCGAGCGCATCTCCCTCCGCACGTAGCGCAGCACCTCCTCCGCCACCCGCCGGAAGTCCGCGTCGCCGGTGGCCTGCCACGCCTGGAGGTAGACGCGGGCCAGCAGGGCGTTGTCGTACAGCATCTTCTCGAAGTGGGGGACCAGCCAGCGCGCGTCCACGCTGTAGCGGTGGAAGCCGCCGCCCGCCTGGTCGTACATCCCGCCCGCGGCCATGCGCCGCAGCGTGTGCGCGGCCATGCGGAGCGCCTCGGGATTTCCGGTGCGCTTCCAGTGCCGCAGCACGAACTCCAGGATCATGGGCTGCGGGAACTTGGGCGCGCCCCCGAAGCCGCCGAGCCCCGCGTCGAAGCGGGCGGCGAGCTGGGCGAAGGCCCGGTCGAGGACCGACGCGTCCATCGCTCCGGCCGGGGCGCGCGCCGCCATCCCCTCGCGGAGCAGGGCGTGCAGCTCGGCGGCGCTGCGGTCCACGTCGGCGCGGCGCTCCCGGTACGCCTCGTCGACCGCGAGGAGCACCTGGCGGAAGGAGGGCATCCCGTGGCGCGGCTCGGGGGGAAAGTAGGTGCCGCCGTAGAAGGGGACGCCCTCCGGGGTGAGGAAGACGGTCATGGGCCACCCCCCGTGCCCCGTCATCTGCTGCACCGCCGTCATGTAGATGGAGTCGATGTCCGGCCGCTCCTCGCGGTCCACCTTGACGCTGACGAAGCGCTCGTTCATCACGGCGGCGGTGTCCGCGTCCTCGAACGACTCGTGCTCCATCACGTGGCACCAGTGGCACGCCGAGTACCCCACCGACAGCAGGATGGGACGGTCCTCGGCGCGCGCGCGGGCGAGCGCCTCGGGCCCCCACGGGTACCAGTCCACCGGGTTGTCCCGGTGCTGGAGGAGGTAGGGGCTGGTCTCGTGCGCGAGTCGGTTGGGCATGGTGCGGCGCTTCCGGGTGGGAGGTGGACGCCCCGGTGAGCGGGCAAGGGCCGTACCGGGCCGGCGCACCGTCAACTGTTCCCTCCCGGCATCCGGGTCGCTGCGTTATCTTCCCTGGTTGCCCGTCGAGGAACACCCGTTACGCGAGCGTGCCGTGCAGCAGATTCTACGTCGCCTGTTCAAGCAGTACTTCGGCAAGGTGCCGGCGTCCATCCTCCCGCTGGAGGGGGACGGGTCGAGCCGTTCCATGTACCGCCTGGTCGGCGACTCGTACGAGACGGCCATCGGGGTGGTGGGTCCCGACCGCGAGGAAAACCGCGCCTTCGTCTCGTACTCGCGCGACTTCCGCTCCGTGGGCCTCCCGGTGCCGCAGGTGTACGCCTTCGACGAGGAAGCCGGCGTGTACCTGGAGGAGGACCTGGGGGACAGCACCCTGTTCGACGCGCTGTCGCTGGCGCGGCAGACGGACGGGAGCGACTTCCCCGCCGAGATGGTGCCCGTGTACGAGCGCGTGCTGGAGGTGCTTCCCCGCTTCCAGGTGGAGGGCGGGAAGGTGGTGGACTACTCGGTGGCGTACCCGCGGGCGGCCTTCGACCGCCAGTCCATCCTGTGGGACCTGAACTACTTCAAGTACCACTTCCTCAAGCTGGCGCACGTACCCTTCAACGAGTCGCGCCTGGAAAAGGACTTCAAGCGGCTGACCACCTTCCTCCTGGGGGCGGACACCCGCCACTTCATGTACCGCGACTTCCAGTCGCGCAACGTGATGCTGCGCGAGGGGGAGCCGTGGTTCATCGACTACCAGGGCGGGCGGCGCGGCGCGCTCCAGTACGACGTGGCGTCGCTGCTCTTCGACCCCAAGGCGGCCATCCCCGAGGCGCTCCGCGAGCGGCTGCTGGAGCACTACCTGGACGCGCTTGAAAAGTACCTCCCCGTGAACCGGGAGCAGTTCCGCCAGCACTTCCGCGGCTACGTGTTCGTGCGGATCATGCAGGCCATGGGGGCGTACGGCTACCGCGGCTTCTTCGAGCGCAAGCCGCGCTTCCTGGCCAGCGTCCCCCAGGCCGTCCGCAACCTGGAGCGGCTGCTGGAAACGGGGTTCCTCCCCATCGACCTTCCCGAGCTGCGGGGCGTGTTCGAGTACATCTGCGCCTCGCGCACGCTGCGGAAGACGCCCGTGCAGGTGCCGCCGGGGCTTTCCGTGCAGGTGGGGAGCTTCAGCTACAAGAACGGCTACCCCGAGGACGCCGGCGGCCACGGGGGCGGTTTCGTCTTCGACTGCCGCGCCCTCCACAACCCGGGGCGCTACGCCGAGTACGCCGGGCTGTGCGGGTGCGACGAGCCGGTGGTGAAGTTCCTGGAGGAGGTTCCCGAGGTGGAGGAGTTCTGGAAGCACGTGCGCGCCATCGTCGACGGGCAGGTGGACACTTACCTGACGCGCGGCTTCACCTCGCTCAGCGTTCACTTCGGGTGCACGGGCGGGCAGCACCGCTCGGTGTACTTCGCCGAGCGGCTGGCGAAGCACCTGGGGCGCAAGTTCCCGCAGGCCAACGTGGTCCTGGCGCACCGGGAGGAGGCGCGCTGGCCGGCCCGCGCCGAGGCGGCGGCGCCGGCCGGAGAAGGGGCGCAGACGGGGGCGGCGGGCTGACGTGGACGCCATGCTCTTCGCGGCGGGGCTGGGGACGCGCCTGCGTCCCCTGACCGACCGCATCCCCAAGGCGCTGGTGGAGGTGGGCGGCGTGCCCATGCTGGAGCGGGTCGCGCTGCGGCTGATCGCCGCGGGGGCGGACCGCCTGGTGGTCAACGTCCACCACCACGCCGGGCAGGTGGAGCGCTTCGTGGCCGAGCGCGGCGGCTGGGGGGTGGAGGTGGTGGTTTCCCGCGAGGAGGGCGAGCCGCTGGAAACCGGTGGCGGGCTGCTGCACGCCGCGCCCCACCTGCGGCGCGACGCGCCCTTCTTCGCCCACAACGCCGACATCGTCACCGACCTGCCGCTGGGCGACCTGTACGCCGCGCAGCGGGCGAGCGGCGCGCTCGCCGTGCTGGCGGTGATGGAGCGCCCCACCACCCGCAAGCTCCTTTTCGACGACCGCGGCCTGCTGGGCCGCACCGACGAGCGAAAGGGGCTGGAGCTGCGCGCCCGCCCCGCGGAGGGTGCGGTGCGGGCCCTCGCCTTCGCGGGGGTGCACGTCCTAGACCCGGAGATCCTCCCACGCATCACGGAGCGCGGCGTCTTTTCCATCCTGGACCCCTACCTCCGCCTGGCGGGCGAGGGGGAGCGCATCCTGCCGTTCCGCGTGGACGACGCCCTGTGGCTGGACATCGGCCGCCCGGAGCAGCTGGAGGCCGCCAACCGCAGGCTGAGCGTCGTCTAGTTTGAGCAGGGGGCCGCTACGGAGCCCGGCGATACTGCTGCCGGTCTCCTCCGCGGGCTCCGGGAGCCACCGGAAACTGCCCCGGTGTCTCCCTACGCCGGAGTGAGCCAGCCGAAACAGCCCGGCTGTCTCCCGCCGGACAGACGGATATGATACGGCGGAACAGAAAACGGCGCCCCC
>JBEVLE010000612.1:0-6201 GCA_040509335.1 Longimicrobiaceae bacterium
GGGGGCGCCGTTCGCCGTTCATGCAGTACCCACATCATTCTGTTCGGAGGGAGACAGCCGGGCAGTTTCGGCTGGCTCACTCCGGCGCAGGGAAACCCGCCGGCAGTTTGGCGGGGTTCCCGGAGCCCGCGGAGGAGACCGGCAGCAGTATCGCCGGGCTCCGTAGCGGCCCCACCGCAGCCTATCGAAGCGTAGCGATCCGCTCGATCAGCGCGGGGTCAGCAGGCAGCTGGCCGGCGGCGGGAAGGCGGCGGACCAGCTCGCGCCACGCCGCGTCCTGCGCGAAGGCACGGCGGAACAGGGGCAGCGACTCCTCCACCCGCCCGGCGTTCACGAGCATGGCCGCGTGCCAGAACACCATCTCGCCGTTGGTGGCCGGGTCCGGGACCATGGCCTCGGCGGCGGCGTACTCGCGGATGGCGCCGGCCACGTCGCCGCGGGTGACGGCCTCGTCGCCGGCGTTCATGTGGCGGTAGGCGCGCGCCAGGTGCACCAGCCGCCGCATCTCGGCCACGGGCGCGGCGTTGTCCTCCACGCGCAGGTCGAACACGCGGTCCGCCCACGGCTTCCCGGTGGACTTGGCGGCCACGACGATGAGCGCTGCCGACTGCCGCCCCCGGATGTCGCCGCCGGCGCGCTCCGCGGCCTCCAGCGCGGCCAGCATCCGCTCGGCGAGGTCGCCGCGGGTGGCCTGGAAGGCCGCGGCCATGGGATCCCACACGTTGCCGCGCATGAGGTTGGCCTGCACGGAAAAGTTCCTGCCCACGTGGTGCCCCGCCGCCTGGATCGCCTTGCCGCCCGTCCACGCCTCCACGTTGCAGCGCGCGTCGATCATCGCCACCTGGCGCACGTCGGTGTGCGCGTCCGCCGCGAGCAGCGCCCGCAGCGCCTCCGGCCCGGTCTTGCCGGCGCGCATCAGTTCCAGCCCCAGCGCCCCGTACGACGGCTCCACGAACGACTGCGTCGCCACCGCCCCCACCCCCGCCTCCGCCCAGGGCACCACCGGCCCCACCGAGAACCAGTGCGACTGCACCGCCACCCCCAGCTCCCCCGTCTCCGGGTCGCACGCGACGATGGAGTACGTGTGCACCGGCCGCGGCGGCAGCGCGCTCCCGAACGCCCCCTGCGCCGCCGAAGCGGCGGGGAGCAAAGCGATCCCGATGGTCATGGCGACGGCTCCGGCGAGGGTTTTTCGCATGGCTGGACCCGGTTGAAGGCGAAGGAAACGGCGACCCACCCGAGGCCGCCGTCCCATAGTTCCCAGATGATGTTCGGAGGGAGACTCGCGCGGCTGTTTGCGCGAGGCTCACTCCGGCGCAGGGAGACCCGGGGGCAGTTTCCCGGGGCTCCCGAAGCCCGCGTAGGAAACAGGCCGGCAGTTTGGCCTGGTTCCGGAGCGGTCCCCGCCCGACCCCTCAGACCGCGTCGGAAAGCGACGAGAACGTAAAATCCCGCACCTTGAGCGCAGGAACGACCACCGGCTGCCCCACGTCGCCGGACTCGGACGCGGACACCGCCACCGGCTCGCCGATCGCCTCGATGTTGTTGAGGATGAACACCGGCGACTCGTTGTAGCGCAGGTTCTTGACCGCGGACACGATCTTTCCGTTCTCGATCAGGAACGTCCCGTCGCGCGTGAGCGCCGTGTACAGGATGGTGCGCGGGTCCACCGGGCGGATGTACCAGAAGCGAGTGACCAGCAGTCCGCGCTCGGTGGACGCGATCATGTCCTCCACGCTGGTGCCCCCGCCGCGCATGCTGTAGCCGCCCGGGTTTCCCGTGGGCTGCACGTTCTTCTGCTGTGCCCAGAAGCGGTCGTAGCTGAGGTTCCTGAGCACCCCGTTCTCCACCCACACCACGCGCCGGTTGGGGAGCCCCTGGTTGGAAAAGGGCGCGGTGGCCAGGTTGGGGTCGGACGGGTCGGACCAGATGTTGACCCGCGCGTCCAGGAACTTCTCGCCGACGCGGTTGCCGCCGCCCTGCCTGGAAAAGAACGAGCGCCCCTCGTCCGCGGTGCGCGCGCCCAGCGAGCCCATCATCAGCCCGACCATGTTGGCGGCGGCGGTGGGCTCCAGCACCACCGTCCACTCGCCGGGCTCCACCGCCTGCGGGTTGCGCGACAGCTCCGCCTTGCGGATGGCGCGCTCCGCCAGCTGGTCGGGGTTGACCCTGCTCCAGTCGTTCTGGCCGATGCCGGCCCACCCCGAGCCCGTGCCGTCCGGGGTGCGCACGGTGGTGGTGTAGTTGACGCGCGAGCTCTGGTTGTAGGCGAACAGGCCGCGCTTGCTCGCCACCGCGCTGGCCCCCGCGGTGAAGGTCAGGAAGCCGGTGGAGACCAGCCCCTGCCGCTGCGCCGGGCGGGTCACGGCGACCACGGCGCGGGCGCGCTGCTCCGGGGTGAGGTTGGCGGTGCTCTCGAAGAAGCCGGCCGACTGCGGGTACTGCTGCGGCCCCAGCTCGCCCAGGTACTCGGGGTCCTCGGGGACCAGGCGGGCCAGGCGCTCGCTGGTCTCCACCACCTGGCGCAGCGCCTCGTCGTCGAAGCGGTTGGTGGTGGCGGAGGCCACCTTCTTCCCCCAGGAGCTGGTCACGGTGACGTTGCCGCCGCGCGTGTCGCCCGAGGTGCTGACCTGGTTCTGCGCGAAGCGGGTGTTGCCGGTGACGGTGTTGCTCAGGTTGACGCGCGCGTCGTCCGCCCTGGAGAAGCCGAGCACCTTGGCGGCGATGGCCTCGGCCTCCGCGCGGGTGAAGAAACGGTTGTCGGCCATGCTCTAGGCTCTCCGTCCGGTGTTGATGACGTTGATCTTGCGGTGGCGGCTGGGTACGCAGTGGTGCGACACGGCGTTGGACTGCTGCGGCTGCCCCTTGCCGTCGTTGAAGGAGCCGCCGGCGAAGTAGGTGCTGCGCCCGCCGATTCCGTCCATGGCGTTCCAGAACTCGGGGGTGCGCATCTGGTAGGCGACGTCCTTGAGCATTCCCCCCACCTTGCCGTTCTTGATCTCGTAGTACGCCTGCCCGCCGAACTGCGCGTTGTAGCGCTGCTGGTCGATGGAAAAGGAGCCGTCGCCGTCGATGAGGATCCCGTCCTGGACGTCGGAGACCAGCTCGTCCAGCGTCACGTCGCGCTCCGGGTGCGGGAGCAGGTTGACGTTGGGCATGCGCTGGAACTGCACGTCCGACCAGCTTTCCGCGTACGAGTTGCCGTGCGACCTCACCGGGCGGCCGCTCTGGCGGTACCAGTCCGCCAGCATGGGGGCCTGCTCGCGCGTGGTCTGCAGGTCGTTGAGCACGCCGTTCCTGACGATCAGGTAGTCCTCGGGCTTCACCCCCTCGTCGTCCCATCCCACGCTGGAAAGCCCGCCGGGGGAGGAGCGCTCGCCCTGGATGTTCATGATCTCCGGGCCGTAGCGGAACTTGCCCAGGAACCGCTCCACCGGGGAGATGAAGGAGGTCCCGGCGAAGTTGGCCTCGAACCCCATGATGCGGTCCAGCTCGGTGGGGTGGGCGATGGACTCGTGGATGGTGAGCCACAGGTGCGAGGGGAGGAGCACCAGGTCGTAGCGCCCCGGCTGCACCGGCTTGGCCGTGAGCTTCCTGACCGCGGTCTCCGCCCAGCGCGGGGCGTTTTCCACGAACTTTGCGCTCGTCACGTGCTCGTAGCCCAGCCCCATGGGCTGCACGTCGGTGCTCTGGAAGCTCTGGAACTCGTTGTTCCCCACCGCCGTGACGCTCATCCGCGGGAAGGAGCGGTAGATGGTCTGGTGGGTGAAGGTGCCCTCGGTGGAGGCGAAGGTCTTTTCCTCGCGCAGAAAGAACATGCTGAAGTTGACGAACCGCGCGCCCTGCACCCGGAGGGCGGCCTCGTTGGCGGCAAGCATCATCGCCACCTTGTCCTCGACGGCGATGTCGAAGGGGTCGACCTGGACCGGCGACCGCCAGGTGACGTCCGGGTACTTTTCCACGGGGGCGAGGACCACGGGGCGGAGCTGGGCGGAGGCGTTCGCCTTGGCCTGCGCCACCGCCTGCCGCGCCACCACGGCCGCCTCGTCCAGCGACAGCTCGCGGCTGGCGGCGAAGCCCCAGCCGCCCCCGGCGAGCACGCGCACGCCGAAGCCGTAGGTCTCGGTGTCGGAAAGGCCGCTGATCTGCCGCTCGCGGGTGGAGAGCGACTGGTTGCGGTTGCGGGAGATGCGCACGTCGGCGTAGGTGGCGCCGGCCAGCTTGGCGGCGTCCAGCGCCCGCATGGCGATCTCGCGCACCGCGGGGTCGGCGCCCGGCGCCACCCGCGCCGCCGGGGACACCGCCGCCAGGGCCTCGGGCCCGAACGCGGTGAGCCCGGCGGCCACCAGGGCGCCCTGTGCCAGGAACTCTCGACGGTCCATGGGAACTCCGGAAACTGGAGGTGGGAGGGAGATCCGTAATGGTAGAACGGGCGTTCGAACCGGGCAAGGGCGGCGCGGCGGGTGCGCG
Organism: Longimicrobiaceae bacterium; assembly: GCA_040509335.1. Taxonomy (GTDB): domain Bacteria; phylum Gemmatimonadota; class Gemmatimonadetes; order Longimicrobiales; family Longimicrobiaceae; genus JAFAYN01. Next base: position 4,471 of record JBEVLE010000612.1, read on the forward strand.
GCTTGCTGTGCTCCCGCGCCATGACCGAGCCGAACGCTCCCCGCATCGCCGTGGTGGGGGCGGGCCCCGCGGGGGCCGCCGCCGCCCACACCCTCGCCCGCGCCGGGGCGCGGGTGGTCGTCCTGGAGGCCCGCCCGGCCGTGGGCGGCCGCACCCGCACCGAGGCGCTGGACGGCTTCCGGGTGGACGCCGCTGTGCAACTCTTCGGCTCCATGTACACGGAGTTCTTCCGCGTCCTGCGCGAGGCGGGGGCGGCGGAGCTGGCGGTGCGCTCGCCCGGGCGCGACGCGCTGCTGCGCGGCGGGCGGGTGCACGAGGTGGTGTACGGCAACATCCCCAGCATGCTCGCCTCCGGCGCGCTGCCGCTGGCGCTCAAGCTGCGCATGGGCGCGCAGTACCTCCCCTTCCTGGCGCGGCACGGCGCGGCGCTGGACATGCACGCGCTGGAGCGCGCCGCGGAGGCGGGGCTGGACCGCGAGTCCATCGCCGCGTGGGGCGCGCGCGAGCTGGGGCGCGACTTCGTGGAGTACCTGGCCTACCCCTTCCTGGCCACCGGCTACGGCGCGCTCCCGGAGGAGACCACGGCGTCGCTCTACCACATGCTGGCCCACTACGGCACCACCGTGGAGGTCTTCGCCCTGCGCGGCGGCGCGTCCGGCTTCTGCGAGGCGGCGCTGGCGGGGGTGCGGGAGAGCGGCGGCGAGGTGCGGACCGGCGTGCAGGTGGCGCGGGTGGAGGCGCGGGGCGGGGGGGTGGAGGTGGCGGGGGAGGGGTGGAGCGAGGCGTTCGACGCGGCGGTGGTCGCCGTCCCGGCGCCCGCCGCGCGCGGGCTGCTGGCGGGGAGCCCCGCCGCGGAAGCGCTGGCGGCGGTGCGGATGCGCCCCGCGGTGAGCCTGGCGCTGCTGCTGGACCGGCCGGCGGGGGTGCGCTGGTTCGGCCTGTCGCTCCCGCGCGGCGAGTCGCGCGCGGTCGCCGCCGTGGCCGTGCAGGAGAACAAGGGGCCGGGGCTGGTGCCGCCGGGGCGGGGCGCGCTGGTGGTGTTTCCCACGCCGGAGGCCGGGGAGCGGCTGCTGGACGCGGAGCCGCGCGCCGTGGTGGACGCGCTCCTCCCGGAGGTGGCCCGCGCGCTCCCGGGGCTGGGGCGCGCCGTCACCCGGGCGCAGGTGTTCCGCTGGCGCGACGGGTGGACGCTTGTTCCGCCGGGGTACCCGGGGCGGCTCCCGGAGCTGCGGCGCGCGGTCTCCGGCGACGCGCGGATCGCGCTGGCCGGCGACTACCTGTACGCGCCCACGGTGGAGGGCGCGGTGACCTCGGGGGTGCGGGCGGCCGGACGGCTGCTGAAGGGCTGGGTCACAACCTGAGGCGCCAAGAAAACGTACACTTGCGGACTTCATGCAGGATGGGTACTGTGAGCCCGTTCAAGTGATCGCTCCAACTACCCCATTCCGGAGGTCCGCATGAGACGCAAGCTCCAGCTCCTGGCCGGCACGTACGTCCTCGCCGCCGCGATGTCGCTCGCGTTCGGTCCCACGCCGGCCGCGGCCGAGGCGGCCGTCCGGGCGTGCGTCAAGTCCGTGTGCCAGGCGGACTGCCAGAACCTGGGATTCGACCGCGGGCGGTGCACGACCTCCGGCGACTGCGTGTGCGAGTACTGCACGCACCCCAGCGGCGACATCTGCTGAGGGCCGTAGCCGTGTAGCGGGCCGTGCGGCCGCACGGACGCAGCGCCGG
>JBEVLE010000613.1:0-4203 GCA_040509335.1 Longimicrobiaceae bacterium
CGCGATGCGACGGACCCCGCTGCGTTTCGGATGCGGCGGTCAGGCAGGGAGCTGCGTGAGGGATTTCGGCCCGGAGGGGCGAGACCGCGCGGCTGTTTGCGCGGGCTCGACTCCGTTACGCACGGTTGTTTCGTGCGTTACGGAGCCGAAGCCCGACCCCGGCGCCAGCCGGGGGCACGCCCAAACCAGCAGTTCAGAGCCGTTCCAGCTGTCCTACTCCCACTCGATCGTGGCGGGCGGCTTGGACGAGACGTCGTAGCAGACCCGGTTGATGCCGTTCACCTCGTTGATGATGCGGGTGGAGATGCGGGCCAGCACGTCGTGCGGAAACGGGTACCAGTCCGCCGTCATCCCGTCGCGCGAGGTCACGGCGCGCAGCGCGCACACGTTCTCGTAGGTGCGCTCGTCGCCCATGACGCCCACGGAGCGCACGGGGAGCAGCACCGCGAACGCCTGCCAGATGTCGTCGTACAGGCCGGCGGCGCGGATCTCCTCCAGGTAGATGGCATCGGCCTGGCGGAGCACGTCCAGCTCCCGCCGGTCCACCGCGCCCAGGACGCGGATGGCGAGCCCCGGCCCCGGGAACGGGTGCCGCCCCACCATCTCCTCGGGGAGCCCCAGCTCGCGCCCCACCTGCCGCACCTCGTCCTTGAACAGCTCCCGCAGCGGCTCGATGAGGGCGAACTTCATGTCCTCCTTGAGCCCGCCGACGTTGTGGTGCGTCTTGATGGTGGCCGAGGGCCCCTTCACCGACAGCGACTCGATGACGTCCGGGTACAGGGTGCCCTGCACCAGGAACCTGGCGTCGGTGCCGGCCCGGGCGACGGCGTCCTCGAACACGTCGATGAAGGTGTTGCCGATGATCTTGCGCTTGCGCTCGGGGTCCTCGACGCCGGCCAGCCGCTCCAGGAACATCGCGGAAGCGTCCACCACTTCCAGCTTCATCCCCAGGTGCGCGCGGAAGGTGTGCTCCACCGACTCGCGCTCGCCCCTGCGCAGCAGCCCGGTGTCCACGAACACGTTGGTGAGCTGGTCGCCGATGGCGCGGTGCACCAGCGTGGCCGCCACCGACGAGTCCACCCCGCCGGAAAGGCCGCAGATCACCTGCGCGTCGCCCACCAGCTCGCGGATGCGGGCGATCTCGTTGTCGATGTAGGAGCCCGCCGTCCAGGTGGGCTCGCAGCCGCACACCCCGAAGACGAAGTTGCGGACGATGTCCGAGCCGCGGACGGTGTGCGCCACCTCCACGTGGAACTGCACGCCGTACACGGGCCGGTCCTCCGCGGCGAAGGCGGCCCAGGGGATCCCCTCGGTGCTGGCGAGGAGGCGGTACCCGGGCGGCGGCTCCACCACGTGGTCGCCGTGGCTCATCCACACCTGGGTGGACTCCCCCGCCGCGAACCCCTCGAAGATCGCGGACGGCTCCTGCACGGTGACCTGGGCGCGGCCGTACTCGCGCTTGCCGCGCTCCACGACGCCGCCCTCCAGGAAGGTGATGAGCTGCATCCCGTAGCACACCCCCAGGACGGGGATGCCCATGCGCAGCAGCTCCGGCTCGGCGGTGGGCACGTCGTCGCCGTACACGGACGAGGGGCCGCCGGAAAGCACGATCCCCCTGGGGGCCCACTCGCGGATCCACTCCAGCGAGCGGGTGGGCGGGTGGATCTCGCAGTAGACGCGCTCCTCGCGGATGCGGCGGGCGATGAGCTGCGTGAACTGCGAGCCGTAGTCGATGATGAGGATGCGATTGGCGTCCACGTCCGCCGCGTCTCCGTCTGGGATGGCAGGGTCTCGGAAGCCGGTAAGATAGGGCGGCGGCCGGGGCGGGGAAAGCGACGGACATCCGGCCGCCGGGCCGCTCCCCGCGGCACCATTTTCGCGTCCGGCATTTTTCCGCGCAACGGAAACATCCGTGGGCGCCGGTGACGTCCTCCGCATGCCTGCCGCCGCCCACACGACGGTGGCCGCCGAGCCCTGCCTCGCGGCCCACGGCACGCCTCCGAGCACCGGTCCGCACGGCCGCTTCCCCGGTCTTTCCCCGCCGTTCCGAGGTACCTGCTGTATGCGTGGTGCGCTGCCCCCTCACGCGGTGCCGCTGCTCGCGGCCGCATGTCTCCTCTCCGCCTGCGCGGAGTCCACCGACCACCTCGACCGCCGCGGCGCGCTCGCGCGTACGTCCAGCTCCTTCCTGGCGGAAGAGGCCGCGGCGCAGCCGGCGCCCCGGCCCCCCGCCCCCGCGCCGGCCCCACGGGACCTCGCGCCGCCCATCATCCGCGGCGTGTACGTGAGCTCGTACGCGGCCGGCTCGCCCGAGAAGCGGGCGAGGCTGCTGGCGCTCGCCGACAGCACCGAGGTCAACGCCTTCGTGGTGGACGTCAAGGACGACGACGGCATCCGCTACGTGAGCCGCGACCCGCTGGCGCGCGAGGTGTCGCAGGGGACCATCCCGCTCCGCGACCTGAAGACGCTGGTGGACACGCTGCGGGCGCACGGCATCCACCCCATCGCCCGGGTGGTGGTGTTCAAGGACCGCTACCTGGCCCCGGCGCGCCCGGAGTGGGCGATCCGCACGCCCGAGGGGAAGCTGTGGATCGACAAGGCGGGGAACCGCTGGATGAGCCCGTGGGACGAGCGGGTGTGGGACTACAACATCCGCGTGGCGGAGGAAGCGGCGCGCGCCGGCTTCCGCGAGATCCAGTTCGACTACGTGCGCTTCCCGGAGGCGTACCGCACCCTCCCGCGGCAGGTGCACGCCCGCGAGCACGGGAAGCGCGAGGAAGCCATCGCGGGGTTCCTGGCGGAGGCGCGCCGCCGGCTGCACCCGCTGGGCGTCACGGTCACGGCGGACCTGTTCGGGCTGTCCATGAACGAGGCGGCGGACGTGGGGATCGGGCAGCAGTGGGAAACGCTCTCGGGGATCGCCGACCACCTGCTCCCCATGGTTTACCCGTCGCACTACTTCCCCACGCACCTGCCGGGGATCCGCACCCCCAACCAGCTCCCCTACGAGACGGTGCTCGCCTCGGTGGGGATGGGGGTGATCCGCAACCAGCGCCTGCAGGCGGCGGGGCGGCGGCCGGCGCGCATCGTCCCCTGGATCCAGGGCTTCAGCATGGGGCACCGCTACGGTCCGGAGGAGGCCCGCGCCCAGAAGCGCGCCCTGTACGAGCTGGGGCTGGAGGACTGGATCTTCTGGAACGCGGCATCCAGGTACGACGCCATCGCCGCGGGGCTGGAGCGCGAAACGGCGCCGCGCGCGCAGCGCTTCGATCCGCCGCAGGGGCTGGTGAGGATGGTGGACCGCTTCGACCGCGAGGGCGCCGCCGCAGCACGGGCGCGCGTGTCGCAGGAGCGGGCGGCGGCGGCCGGCTCCGAGTGACCTCGATCACCGGCGCGGCCGCTCTTGCGTACCGGGCCGCGCGTTGATATTCTGAAATTCAGACATCAGCCAGGAGGATCGCGTGGCGAGTGCGGAGCCCATCCGGGTCGGGAAGCGGGGAACGATCGTGCTCCCGGCGGCGCTGCGGCGCCGCTTCGGGATCGAGGAGGGAACCACCGTGCTGATGGAGGCGCGTGAGGACGGGATCCTGATCCGTCCCGCCGTGGTGCTCCCCGTGGAAACCTACACGCCCGCGCGGAAGGCCGAGTTCCTGCTCACCAACGCGGCCGACATCGCGGAGTACCGCTGGGCCGTGCGGGAGGTGAGGAAGATGGGGCTCGATCCCGACACCGTCCCGCACGAGCCGCCGCCCGGCGACTGAGCGTGGGCGTCGCCTTCCTGGACGCGAACGTCCTTTTCTCGGCCGCGTACAGGCAGGGGGCGGGGCTGCGGAGGTTCTGGGAGCTGGCGGAGGTGGAGCTGGTGACCTCCGCCTACGCGGCGGAGGAGGCCCGCTCCAACCTGCGCGAGGCGGAGCAGAGGCACCGGCTCCGGTTCCTCCTTGCCCTGGTGCGGGTGGTGGAGGACGACGCCGACCTCCCGCTCCCACCGGACGTGGAGCTCCCCGCCAAGGACCGCCCGATCCTCGTCGCCGCCATGCGCGCCGGCGCGTCGCACCTGGTCACCGGCGACGTGATGCACTTCGGGAGGTACTTCGGCGGGAGGATCGGGGGAGTGCTCGTGCAGAAGCCGGCGGACTTCCTCGCCGGGCGCCCGCTCCTCCCCGGGTCCGCCGAGGACCAGAGCGGCTGACGAGAACGGCT
>JBEVLE010000614.1:0-4670 GCA_040509335.1 Longimicrobiaceae bacterium
CCACCGGAAACTGCCCCGGTGTCTCCCTGCGCCGGAGTGAGCCAGCCGAAACTGCCCGGCTGTCTCCCTCCGCAACGGATCATGTGGGTACTGCGGAACGGCAACGGCGGGCCTCCCCGTCACCCTCCCGCCGCGGGCACCTCCGCCCACACGCGCGTTCCCGCTCCGGGGCGGCTGTCGATCTCCACGCGGCCGCCCAGGTAGGCGGCGCGCTCCTGCATGCCGAAGAGGCCCAGCCCGCGGCGCTCGCCGGCCATCACGGCGGCCACGTCGAAGCCGGCGCCGTCGTCCTCCACCGTCACGGTGACGGTCGCGGGGGCGCGGGCGACGCGGACCAGGGCGCGCGTGGCGCCGGCGTGGCGCACCACGTTGGAAAGCGCCTCCTGCACGATGCGGTACAGCGCCAGCTCGGCCTCGGGGGTGAGCATCCCCTCCAGCGGGTCGGCCTCCACGCGGATGGCGATGCCCACGCTCTCGGCCAGGTGGCGGGCGTGCGACTCGATGGCGGGGCCCAGCCCCAGCTCGTCCAGCGCGGGGGGGCGCAGGCCGCGCGCGAAGCGGCGGATCCCCTCCAGCGACTCGCCGATCTCGCGGCGCATGTCCTCCAGCAGCGCGTCCAGCGCCTCCGGGTCCGGCGAGTTGCGGACGATGCGCACCCGGATGAGGAGCGCGGCCAGCATCTGCGCCGTCTCGTCGTGCAGCTCGCGCGCGATGCGCTTGCGCTCCTCCTCCGCGGCGGTGAGGGCGCGCACTGCCACGTCGCGCAGGCGCTGCCGGTACACCGCCACCGTGTCCAGCATGCCGTTGAAGGTGCCCGTGAGGCGCTCCAGCTCGCGGTCCGCGACCGGCGAGGAAGGCGCACGCGCGTCCAGGTTGCCGGCCCGCACCTGGGTTGCGGCGCCCTCCAGCAGCTTGAGGGGGGACAGGGCGAGCCGCAGGATCAGCGCGTTCACCAGCACGCTCAGCACCAGCCCGCCCAGCACCAGGAGCCCCACCAGGTCCAGCGTGGAGCGGTGCGGGGCCTCGCGCACGTACGAGGCGGTGACCCAGGTGCCGGCCACCGTCCCCAGCACCACGATGAGCGCGTTGGCGATGAGGATCTTGTAGAAGAGCGGGATGCGCAGCAGCACCCGCAGCGGCGCGGGGACGCGCGAGGCGGCCGGGGCCGCCTCCGCGGGGAGGTCGTATCCCGGGGCGTCGTCCGGGAGCGGGGCGGGGGCTGCGGGATCCGGGGTCATGGGACGCTGTGCGGCGGAGGCGGCGACGGGCGGGGGCGCCCCGGCCGGTCCGGCTCCGTGCAAGCTACGGCGCGCGCCGCGGCGCCGCCACTTGCCGGGACGCCGCCCGCGCCGCCACTTTGCTGCGATCCCGCGGCCTCCCCCGGCCCTTCCGCCCGTCCCGGCGGACCCGGCCCCGTTCCACCCGGAAGCGCACCCCGTGACCAGGCTCCTCCCGTACGCCCCGTCCGCCCGCGCGGCCCTCCCGCTCCTGGCCGCCCTCGCCGCCGCGCCCGCGGCGGCCCAGGCGCGCCCGGACACGGTCCTCCGCCCCATCGCGGACACCGTCCCCGTGCGGGTGGACGGGCTGGTGGTGATCACGAGCCGGCCGGCGGGCGTGGTGGGCGGCGCCGGGGCGGTGGTGCTGGCGGTGGACTCCATGGCGGTGCCCCCGGCGCCGCGGCTGGCGGAGGTGCTCCGCGAGACCCCCTTCGTGCGCGTGCGCACCAACTCGCGCGGGGAAACGGAATTGTCGCTGCGCGGCTCCGAGTCGCGCCAGGTGGCGGTGCTGGTGGACGGCGTGCCGCTGACGCTGGGGTGGGACGACCGCGCCGACCTGTCGGTGGTGCCCGCGACCGGGGCGCAGGGGATCCGGGTGGTGCGGGGCGTCCCCTCGCTGCTGCACGGGCCCAACGTGCTGGGCGGGGTGGTGGAGGTGGGGGTGGCGCGCGCCGCGGGCGCCGAGGTGGAGCGGGAATCGCTGCGGGCCGCGGCCGGCGCGGACCACGTGGGCGGCCGCATGCTGAGCGCCGCCTTCACCGCGCCGCTGGGCGCCGGGGCGGGGGAAACCACGCTGCGCGCCGGGGCGGGCTTCCGCGACCAGCCGGGCTTCGCGCTCGCGGACGGCGTGGCGGACCCGGGGGAGGACGACGGGCTGCGCGACAACAGCGACGCGGAGTCGCTGGACGGCTTCGTGGCGCTCCGGCACCGGGCGGCGGGCGGCGCCTGGGCGTCGCTCTCGGGCTTCGGGTCGCGGACGCGGCGCGGCGTCACCCCGGAGCTGCACCTGGCGAGCCCGCGCTTCTGGCGCTACCCGGAGGCGTCGCGCGGGGTGGCGGCGCTTTCCGCCGGGACGGGGATGCGGACGACGCCGCTGGGCGAGGGCGACCTGGAGGCCACCTTCGGGCTGGACGCGGCGCGCACCGAGCTGGCCAGCTACGCGGACCGCGCCTACGACGAGGTCACGGGCCGGGAGGACGCGGACGACCGCACGCTGTCGCTGCGCCTGCTGGGGGACCACACCCTGGGCGGGGCGGCGGACCTGCGCGCCGCGCTGACGCTGGCGGACACCCGCCGCGACGAGGTGCTGGAGCCGGGCGGGCCCAACCGCTACCGGCAGCGGCTGTGGAGCCTGGGCGCGGAGGCGGAGCGCCGCGTGCTCCTCGGCGGCCCGGCGGAGGTGCTGCGCCTGGTGGCGGGGGCGAGCGCGGACGGCGCGGACACGCCGGAGGCGGGCGACAAGGAGCCGCTGGGGCGGCTCCGCGACTGGGGCGCGCGCCTGGGCGCCACCGCCACGCTGGGCGGCGCGGCGGAGCTGCACGCCGGCCTCAGCCGCCGCTCGCGCTTTCCGGCGCTGCGCGAGCTGTACTCGGGCGCGCTCGGCCGCTTCCAGCCCAACCCCGACCTGCACCCGGAAACGCTGCTCGCCGCGGAGGCCGGGGGGACGGCGCAGCTGGGGGCGCTCCAGCTCCAGGCGGTGGGCTTCCACCAGCGCCTGGAGGACGCGATCGTGCGCGTGGGGCTGGGCGGGGGCCGCTTCCGCCGCGAGAACCGCAACGAGATCCGCAGCACCGGCGCGGAGCTGCTCGCCGACTGGCGCGCCGGGGCGCGCGCGCTCACGGGGAGCCTGACGCTCCAGCGGGTGCGCCTGATCGACGCGGAGGCGGAGGGATCGGGGCGCGCGGAGTACCAGCCGGGGGTGGCGGGGAGCCTGGACGGCTCCACGCCGCTCGTCCTGGGGCTCCGGGGCGAGGCGGGGGTCCGCTTCCAGGGGCGCCAGTGGTGCGTGCACCCGGACCTGGGGCGCGAGGTGGCGCTGGACGCCTCCGCCCGCACCGACGTGCGCCTGTCGCGCGCCTGGCGCGCGGGTCCGCTGGCGCGCCGGCTGCGCGCCGTGCTCGCCCTGGACAACGCCGCGGACGCCGCGGTCTACGACCAGTGCGGCCTGCCGCAGCCCGGGCGCACGCTGCGCCTGGAGCTGCGCGTGGAGTAGCCGCGCGGCGCGCCGGGGCTCGCCGGCCGTGGCCGCCCTCCCCGCGGAGCTCGCGGCGGCGTTCCCGCCCGCGCCGGACGCGCTTCTGGAGCTGCTGCGCCGCCGCGTGGACGACGGGATGCTGCGGGAGATCGCGCGGGCGGACTACGGGATGGACGAGGACGCGCACCTGGCCGCGCTGCTCCCCGTCCGCGACCGCGGCGAGCTCCCGGCGCCGATGCGCTGGGAGCCGAAGGAGGTGCTGGAGCTGGTCCGCTGGTCGGAGCCGGACGACCCGGAGTGGAAGCCGGGCTCTCCCGGCACGCGCGGCCACCGGATGCGCGCCTTCGCCTGCGCGGCGCTGCTGCGCGCCGCCGCGGAGCCGGAGAACGCCGGCTTGTTCGACGGGGAAAACTCCACGCTGGCGCAGCTCCTCGCGAGCGCGCTGGTCCTGGGCGCCGACGCGCAGGAGGCGGCCGCCCGCTTCCTGACGTGGCGGACGCCGCGCATGGCGGACCACGAGGACCGCCCGTTCTTCGCCTTCGGGCTGCTGGTGCTCGCGGTGGAGCTGCGCGAGGGCCGGCTCCCCGACGGCGCGCTCGCCGCCGCCGCCGACTGGGTGGTCGCCGAGGAGGCGGAGGAGCGCGCCGCGCAGCACCCGTACCTGCCGGTGAACTCCGAGGGGTGGCTGCTGGGGCTGACCTGGCACAACCTGCGCGACACCGTCTGGCGCGCGCTCGCCGGGCGCATGGGCGAGGCGGCGGGTGCGCTCCCGCCCGGCCCCGCGCGCGACCGGCTGGAGGAGGTGGCGCTGCGGGTGATGGGGTGAGGTGAACCCCTCACCCCCCGGCCCCCTCTCCCACAAGGGGAGGGGGAGAACGGCGGTGTGTCGGACGGACATTCTGCCGGGCCTCGAACCCCCCTCCCCCCAACCCCCTCCCCCGCAAGGGGGGAGGGGGAGAACGACACGGCGAAGTCCGAGGGTCAGGAAGCCCTCTCCCGGAACGGGGGAGGGTGGCGAGCCTGAGCGAGCCGGGTGGGGGCCTCCCGCGGACGCCAGCGCCACTCCCGCGTGAGGGATTTCGGCCCGGAGGGGCGAGACCCGGCGGGGCTGTTTCCGCCGGGGCTCGACTCCGTTAGCGAGCGTTGTTTGCTCGCTTACGGAGCCGAAGCCCGACCCCGGCGCCAGCCGGGGGCACGCC
>JBEVLE010000615.1:0-4935 GCA_040509335.1 Longimicrobiaceae bacterium
CTGGAAGAGGGGGCAACTGCTGGATCTTGCGGCTGCGTCGGAGCTTGCGTGAGGGATTTCGGCCCGAAGGGGCGAGACCCGGCGGCAGTTTGCCGGGGCTCGACTCCGTTGCAGACGGTTGTTTCGTCTGCTACGGAGCCGAAGCCCGACCCCGGCGCCAGCCGGGGGCACGCCCACACCCGCTGTTGCCGTAAGCCGTTACGGCGCCACGTCGAAGAACCGCAGATCCTTTTCTCGCTCGATGGTGGTCCGCATCGTCCACTCGCTGTCGAACAGCACCATGGGCCGCTCCTTGGAGTCGAACACCATGGTCCGCCCGTACCCCTCGGTCGCCACGCGCCGGATCTCCGCTTCGGGACCCTCCACCCAGCGCGCGAACCGGTACGACATGGGCTCCAGGCGCGCCTTGACGCCGTACTCGTGCTCCAGCCGGTGCAGCATCACGTCGAACTGGAGCTGCCCGACGGCGCCCACGATGGGCGCCGGGCCGATGATGGACTCGGCGTAGAACACCTGCGCCGCGCCCTCCTCGGACAGCTGCTGGAGCCCGGTGTCCAGCTGCTTGCGGCGCAGCGGGTCCGCCACCAGGATGCGCGCGAAGTGCTCCGGCGAGAAGCGCGGGATCCCCCCGAACTCCAGGTCGCCGTTGGCCGAGAGCGTGTCGCCGATGCGCAGGTTGCCGCGGTCGTGGATGCCGATCACGTCGCCCGGCCACGCCTCCTCCACGTGCGTCCGCTCGCGCGCCAGGAACGTGGTGGGCCCGGCCAGGCGGATCTGCTTTCCGGTCCTCACGTGCTTGACCTGCATCCCCGCCTCGAAGCGCCCCGAGCACACCCGCACGAAGGCGATGCGGTCGCGGTGCTTGGGGTCCATGTTCGCCTGGATCTTGAACACGAAGCCGGTGAAGTGCGGGTCCTCCGGCTTCACCTCGCCGGTGCTGGACTCGCGCGGGGTGGGGGCCGGGGCGCGCACCAGGAACTTCCGCAGGAAGGGCTCCACCCCGAAGTTGGTCATGGCGCTCCCGAAGAAGGTGGGCGACACCTCGCCGGCCAGGAACTCCTCCTCGCTGAACGCCTCCCCCGCCAGGTCCAGCAGCTCGATCTCGGCCAGCAGCCGGTCGTGCGCCTCCTCGCCCACCAGCGCGCGCACCGCGGGGTCGTCCAGGCTCCCCACCTGCGTGCCCACGCGGGTCTGCCCGTGGTCCTCGCCGCGCTCGAACATGTGGATCTGCCGCTCCTCGCGGTCGTACACCCCCACCAGGCGGTCGCCGGCCGTGATGGGCCAGGTCACCGGGTAGCAGCGCAGCCCCAGGTCGCGCTCCACGTCGTCCAGCAGCTGGAGCGGGTCCGCGCCCGGGCGGTCGCACTTGTTGACGAAGGTGAAGACGGGCGTGCGGCGGCGGCGGCACACCTCGAACAGCTGCCGGGTGCGCTCCTCCACGCCCTTGCGGTTGTCCAGCAGCATCACGGCGCTGTCCGCCGCCGTCAGCGTCCGGTAGGTGTCCTCCGAGAAGTCGGCGTGCCCCGGGGTGTCCAGCAGGTTCACCTGGAACCCCTGGTACTCGAACTGGAGCACGGACGAGGTCACGGAGATGCCGCGCTCCTGCTCCATCTGCATCCAGTCCGAGGTGGCGTGCCGCGCGGCGCGGCGCGCCTTGACGCTCCCCGCCAGGTGGATGGCCCCGCCGTACAGCAGGAGCTTTTCCGTCAGCGTGGTCTTGCCCGCGTCCGGATGCGAGATGATGGCGAACGTCCGCCGCCGCTGGACCTGCTCTGCAAGGATGCTCAACTCGCCTGCCTCCCTCGAAAGTCGAACGCCCCGACAGCAGGGGCCGCGGGGCGTCGGGTGCTGCCGATCAGCCGTGAAAGATAACGGGATGCGGGGTCTGGCTCAATGCTGTAGAGGGATGTGCCGGCTGGGGTTGGGCGTGCCCCCGGCTGCGCCGGGGTCGGGCTTCGGCTCCGTAAGCCCGCAAACAACGCGGGCTAACGGAGTCGAGCCCCGGCAAACTGCCGCCGGGTCTCGCCCCTTCGGGCCGTAATCCCTCACGCGGCTCCGCGCCGGCGTCCGCGGGTGGCACTCACAGCACGCCCACCTGTTCGCCCAGGATGCGATCCCGGTGCCTCGCCTGCGCCTAGCGGTTCACCGTGCTCATGTTGGCGTAGCGGTCGCCCGCGGCGGCGCCCACGGGGAACGCTTCCTCCAGCCGCGCCAGCTCCGCCGCGGACAGCGCCACCTCGGCCGCGGCGGCGTTCTCCTCCAGCCGCTCGGGGCTGCGGGTTCCGGGGATGGGCACCAGGTCCTCGCCCTGCGCCAGCACCCAGGCCAGGGCGAGCTGCGCCGGGGTGCACCCCTTGTCCGCGGCGATCGCCCGCACCGTTTCCACCAGCTCCAGGTTGCGCGCGAAGTTGTCGCCCTGGAAGCGCGGGTTGGAGCGGCGGAAGTCGTCCGCGGCCAGGTCGTCGGGGGTGCGGATCTGGCCGGTGAGGAAGCCGCGGCCCAGCGGGCTGTACGGCACGAACCCGATCCCCAGCTCGCGGCAGACCGGGATCAGCTCGGCCTCGGGCTCGCGGCTCCACAGGCTGTACTCGGTCTGGAGCGCGGTGACGGGGTGCACCGCGTGGGCCCGCCGCAGCGTGTCCGGCGCCGCCTCCGACAGGCCCACGTGCAGCACCTTGCCGGCGGCCACCAGCTCGGCCATGGCGCCCACCGTTTCCTCGATGGGGACCTGCGTGTCCACGCGGTGCTGGTAGTACAGGTCGATGTGGTCCGTCCCCAGCCGCCGCAGCGAGGCGTCGCACGCCTGGCGCACGTACTCCGGGTCGCCGCGGATCCCCAGGAAGGCGCCGTCCTCGCCGCGCACGTTGCCGAACTTGGTGGCGAGCACCACCCGGTCGCGGCGGTCGCGGATGGCGCGCCCCACCAGCTCCTCGTTGGTGAAGGGGCCGTACATGTCGGCCGTGTCCAGGAAGCCGATCCCCAGCTCCAGCGCCCGGTGGATGGTGCGGACGGACTGGGCCTCGTCGCGCGGGCCGTAGAAGTCGCTCATCCCCATGCACCCCAATCCCAGGGCGGAGACTTCCAGGTCGCGCAGCCTGCGGTGTCGCATCGTAAGGATCTCCCGTGTACTCGGTTGCCGCATCGGGTGCCCACGCACCCGGCCGCGAGCCAGCGGCAAGACCGGCGCCGCGGGCGCGGGCGGGTGGCCTGCGAGTTGCGCCGGGGGGCCGCTCCACCGGAACCCTCAGGGACAGGAGCTGCACGGGTGAGCGACACGGGACTCTTTTCGCCGCTGGGGATCCGCGGCGTGACCTTCAGGAACCGCGTGGGGGTCAGCCCCATGTGCCAGTACTCCAGCACGGACGGCATGGCCACCGAGTGGCACCTCGTCCACCTGGGGAGCCGGGCCGTCGGCGGGGCGGGGCTGGTGGTGGCGGAGGCCACGGCGGTGACGCCGGAGGGGCGCATCTCCCCCGGCGACCTGGGCGTCTGGAGCGACGCGCACGTGGAGGGGCTGGCCCGCTGCGCGCACTTCGTGGAGTCGCAGGGCGCGGTCGCGGGGATCCAGCTGGCGCACGCCGGCCGCAAGGCGAGCACCGCCGCGCCGTGGAAGGGCGGCCGGGCGGTCGCCCCGGAGGAGGGCGGGTGGCGCCCCGTCCTCGCCCCCAGCGAGGTGCCCTTCGCGCCGGGCTCGCCCGTGCCCGAGGCGCTGGACGAGGCGGGGATCCGCGGCGTGGTCGCGGCGTTCGCGGAGGGCGCGCGGCGGGCGCTGGCGGCCGGCTTCCGGGTGGTGGAGGTGCACGCGGCGCACGGCTACCTGCTCCACCAGTTCCTGTCGCCGCTCAGCAACCTGCGCACCGACGCCTACGGCGGCTCCTTCGAGGGTCGCACCCGGCTCGTGCGGGAGGTGTGCGCGGCGGTGCGGGAAGCGTGGCCGGAGGAGCTGCCGCTGTTCGTGCGCATCTCCGCCACGGACTGGGCGGAGGGCGGGTGGGACGTGGAGCAGTCGGTGGAGCTGTGCCGGCAGCTGGGGCGGCTGGGGGTGGACCTGGTGGACTGCTCGTCGGGCGGGCTGGTGCCGGGGGTGAAGATCCCGGTGGGGCCCGGCTACCAGACCACGTTCGCCGAGCGGGTGCGCGGCCACGCCGGGATCATGACCGCGGCGGTGGGGCTGATCACCGACCCGCGCCAGGCGGACCAGGTGGTCCGCGACGGGCGCGCGGACATGGTGTTCCTGGCGCGGCAGCTCCTGCGCGACCCGTACTGGCCGCTGCACGCCGCGCGGCACCTGGGGGCGCCGGCGGAGTGGCCGGTGCAGTACCAGCGCGCGGTGGACTGAGCTTCAGCGGAGCCGCTCCAGCAGGGCAGCGAGCGAGTCCGCCGGCAGCGGGGCGCTCCCGGCGACGGTGATCTCGCCCACCCGGCGGACCACGCGGACGTGGTCGGCGGGCGTGTCGTCCCAGGCATCGGGGACGGACGCGCTGTCGCCGGATTCGCCCCCCTCCCTGGCCCAGTCGGGTACCTGCACCAGCGACAGGAGGCCGCCCCCTTCGAGCCGCTGCCGCACCCGCACCGCCGGCCGTCCTTCCCATCTCCCCGCCTGCACCGAGACCAGCGGGAGGCCGCGGACCCGCAGGGGCTCCCTCCCCAGCAGGCGCCGCGCGGCCTCCGGGCGGACGCTGAACCACCCGTCCGCGTCCGGCCCCACCGCCCCGTCGAGCACTTCCTCCAGGGTGGGCGTGCCGGAAACCACCAGCCCCTCCAGGGCGAGCGTCCCACCGTAATCCGGCGCGGACACGTCCGCGGAGTCCGCGCCCGGGGCCGTCGGTGCGCGGGCGGCGACCCGCTCCGCCCGCCGGGCGGGCGGTCCCGCCTCGGCGGCGCCCACCGGGGCCGCGGCGGGTGCTTCCGCGGGGGCCCCGGCGCGGCTTTCCG
>JBEVLE010000616.1:0-7575 GCA_040509335.1 Longimicrobiaceae bacterium
GGGGGGGGGGGGGGGGGCGCGGGGCGCGCGGCCGCCCGGGCGGCCCCCCCGCCCCGCGCCAGGAGGGCCCCACCGCGTCCGCCCGTCCACCCCTTTCCCCGCCCGAAGCTGAGGACGCTGAGGTCGCCCAGGCTCCCCAGCGGCCGGCCGTGCCACGACGCGCCGTGCCCCTGCGCCGCGTCCTCCACCAGCAGCGCGCCGTGCCGCCCGGCCGCGCCGCGCAGCGTGTCCCACTCCAGCGGCACCCCGTACAGCGGCCCCGCCACCACCGTCCGGGCCCCGGCCGCGAGCACGCGCTCCAGCGACTCCGGGTCGGGCGCGAGGGTGCCGGGGTCCACGTCGTACAGGGCCACGCGGACGCCCGCGCCCACCGCCGCGGCCGCGACGTCGTAGCAGCTGAAGGCGGGGAGCGCCACCGGGGCGTCGCCGCCGCGCCGCCGGGCCTCCACCAGCGCGAGCTGCAGCGCCTGCGTGCCGCTCCCGCAGAGCGCGCCGCTCCCGGCGGCGTAGTCGCGGAGCAGTTCCGCCAGCAGCGGGGCGCGCGGGTCGGCGCCGCGGAGCAGGGCGTCGCCCGCGGCCCGCCCGCCCGCGCGCAGCGACACGGGGGAGTACACCGCCAGCTGGTGTCTCAGCGGCACGGGGGGCGCGCCGTCAGGGGAGCCGCCGGGCGAGCACCGGGCCCACCAGGTTGGCCACCGGCACGGGGAGCCGCTGCCACGCGGCGGTCGCCAGGCGGAACACCGGCCGGTCCGGCGACGGCGTGGCCGCCACTCCGCCCGCCGACCACTGCGCCCAGGGGAGCGGCAGGTCGCTCCCGCCCCACTGCTGCTTGAAGCGGTGCGTGCCGGCTCCCGGCGTGCACCGCCCGAAGTTGAAGGTCCGCACCCCCTCGCCGATCACCCGCTCCATCAGCGCCC
This sequence comes from Longimicrobiaceae bacterium, assembly GCA_040509335.1. GTDB lineage: Bacteria > Gemmatimonadota > Gemmatimonadetes > Longimicrobiales > Longimicrobiaceae > JAFAYN01. The sequence continues at coordinate 918 of JBEVLE010000616.1, forward strand.
AGTACAGGAGCATGTTGGGGGACACGGAGTTGAACTCGCGCAGCGCCGAGGCCCAGGTGATCTCGAACTCGCCGCGCCAGGCGAAGCCGCACCCCGCCGCCACCGGCGTGTCGCCGGAGTACACCACGGCGAAGCGCGCCTGCTCCGGGAAGACCCGCGCGATCCGCTCGAAGAAGGCGCGCGGGAGCACCGGCGTCCCCAGGTCGCGCATGTTGCGGGCGAACACCTCGTAGAAGGGCCCCACCTGGTCCGCGCCGAAGCGGGTGGCGAGCCCTTCCTTCTGGGGCCGCTTGATCTGGCTGCGCAGCTTGGCGCGGAAGCCCTTTTCCCACAGCTCCTCCGCCGTCGCCGGGAGGGGAAGGAGCACCGTCACTTTGCGCTGCGACTCGGCCAGGCCGTCGCCGGCCAGCGGCTCGCGCACCCGCATCTCCAGCAGGTCCACCCCCATCCGGCGCGCCTCGTCCACCGCCCGCGCGGCAAGGAGCCGGCGCACCCCGGCCGGGCCCAGCGGGCCGCCGTCGTTGAGGAAGGGCATGGAAAGCAGGTAGTGCCCGAAGATCCCGCCCCGCACGCGCACCAGGGGGAGCACCCCGGCCCAGCTCCCGTCCTCCGCCTCGGCGGCCAGGTAGCGGCACTCGTGTCCCATCACCTCCGCCATGACCTCGCGCCACCCGGCCAGGTGGCAGAAGGTGCTCCCCTCCGCCGCGGCCACGAAGGCGTCCCAGCGCGCGTCGTCCGCCGCCACCTCGCGGATGCGCGGCGGGGCGCCGGCGGGCGCCTGGCTCAGCGCGCCGGGCACGGGGCGGTCTCCAATTCCAGGGTGCGGGCGATGGGCTGGAAGCGGAACTCCCCCAGCAGCTTCCTCAGGCGCGGGACCGTGCGCCGCAGCCCGCCGTAATGGCGGATGCGCGTGGCGAGCGGCACGGGGATGCGCGGCTGCTCCGGGTCCAGCTCCCAGGGGTGGATGTAGAAGGTGGCCGGCGCGCCCCGCCGCTCGGCCTCGCGGAAGGCGGCGCGCACCAGAGCGTAGGGGAAGAGGCGGAAGTACGCCCCGCCCCCCGCCGGGAGGTTGCTGCCGCCCAGGCGCAGGGTGGCGGGCGGCACCTCGCCCAGGCGGCCGGCCTCCCGCTCCAGCCAGTGCGGGTCGCGCCCGCCCCCGGCGAAGCCGTAGCCGCGGCGGCGGATGGGAAAGCGGCTGGAGTCGTAGCGGTACCCCTCCTCCAGCAGCACGTCCAGCGCCCACTCGAACCCCGCGGCGATGGAAAAGCTGGGCGCGCGGTAGCCCAGCACCGGCGCGCCGGCCAGCTCCTCCAGCACCTCCCTGGAGGCGCGCACCGAGCGGCGGAACTGCTCGGGGGTGAGGTGCGTCACCCGGCGGTGTCCCCAGCCGTGGGAGGCCACCTCGTGGCCGGCCGCGGCGATGTCGCGCACCAGCGCGGGGTGGCGCTCGGCGATCCACCCCAGCACGAAGAAGGTGCCGCGCGCGCCGTGCTCGGCCATCATCTCCAGGAGCTGGCGCGTCCCCGCCTCCATGCGGCCGGGGATGGAGTCCCAGCGGGCGCGGGGGACGTGCGGCTCCATGGCGGAGACCTGGAAGTACTCTTCTACGTCGACGGTGAAGTGATGGTGCATGGTCGGGGTGCGGTCGTCGCGGCGTGGTTGCCGCGCCCCGCCGGAGCAGGGACCGGGCCGGGCGGCGGAGGACACGCGCCGCCGTGGGGGCGGGCCGCCGGCGGGGGCGGATCTCGCCGCGGGCGCACGCGTTCCGGCGCGGGGAGGCAACGGGGGCCGCGGCGGCGGGCGGGGAGGGAAGGAGGGCCGCGGCGTGCGGGCGCCCGGCAGGTGATGCGCCGCTCCAACACTCCGGGGTGGTGCGCGGGCGCTACGCGCGCCCCGCGGCGGCCTCGCTCCGGGCGTCCTCGGGCGTGGAGCCCGCCTCCGCCAGCGCGCCCACCAGCTCGCGCACGCAGCGGTCGATGCGCGCGTAGCTGTCCTCGAACGCCGCCTCCGGCTGGCGCCAGGGGTCGCGCACGGTGCGCAGGTCTATGGGGAGCGGGTCCAGGTCGCCCAGCACCACGATCCCCCGCGGCGCCCGGCCGAAGTCGTGGACCACGGAGCGCCGCTGGTCCTCGCTCATCACCACCACCAGCCCGGCCGTGCGCGCCGCCTCGCGGGTGAGCAGCGTCGCGCGGTGGCCGGACAGGTCGATCCCCCGCCGCCCCGCCACGGCGATCCCCTCGCGGGGGGCCGGGCGGTTCGCCCCCACCATCCCCGCGCTCGAGGTGCGGATCCCGGCCAGCTCCGGGGGGAGCGCGCGCCGGAAGGCCGCCGCGGCGTACGGGCTCCGGCAGATGTTGCCGTAGCACACGAACACCACGGTGTTGGGCCGGTCCGACTCGCGCAGCTCCCGCAGGGCGGCCCGCCTGCGCGCGGGGTGGAGGAGCCGGTCCGGGGTGCGGCGCAGCTCCCGCAGCACCGCGTACGCGCGCGATCCCGCGAGCCGCTCCCGGAGCGCGGCGAGTGTCTGGGCCATGGGCGTGTCGCGTGTGGGTGGCGGGGGCGCCGCGCCGGAGGGGCGCGCCCCGGCCGTACGATAAGCCCCGCCCCCCCCGCGGCGACAGGGGCGCGGCGCGGCGGCCGGGGAGGAAGAAAGGCGGCCACCGGGGGCCCGGGGGCACCCCACCGTCAACACCTGTTGGATCGGCTCCACAGTTTATGAGGCGGCGCGGCGCCCCCGGCGGGCCCCGGGAGCGCGCGGCGGCGGGGCCGCGGGAGGCCTGCCGCACAGCACGATCCCGCCGCTCCCGCGCACGCCGTCCGTTTCCGCGCCGCCGCGACGGTGTCCGGCACGGGGGGTGCTTGTGGTGGGGGCCCGAACACACGTCGGCGGGCCGAGCACGGGCACCCTTGCCCGCTGTCCGCGTCCGGCCACACGCGGCACCTCCGGACAAGTCCAGATGATGAACCAGGCGTACCAGATGCTGCTGGACCAGTGCAGGGACGACACGGCCGTCGCCGGCGTGATCGGCCTGGGGTACGTGGGGCTCCCGCTCGCGGTGGAGATCGCGCGCAGCGGGTACCGCGTGGTCGGCTTCGACGTGAACGAGGGGGTGGTCGCCGGCGTCAACCGCCGCGAAAGCCACATCCAGGACGTGCCCGGCGAGGTGGTGCGGGCGTATGTGGACGAGGGGCTCCTGGACGCCACGTGCGACCTGGAGCGCCTGGCCGGGTGCGACGTGGTTTCCATCTGCGTCCCCACGCCGCTCAACAAGACCAAGGACCCCGACCTGTCCTACGTGGTCGCGGCGGCGCAGGCGATCCGCGCCGCGCTCCGCCCCGGGCAGCTGGTGATCCTGGAAAGCACCACCTTTCCCGGCACCACCCGCGAGGTGGTCCTCCCCATCCTGGAGGAGAGCGGGCTGCGCGTGGGCGAGGACTTCTTTCTGTGCTTCTCGCCGGAGCGCGTGGACCCCGGCAACCTCCGCTGGCAGACGCGCAACACCCCGAAGGTCATCGGCGGCGTCACCCCGGCGTGCCTGGAAGCGGGGCTCGCCTTCTACGCCCGCGTGTTCGACACCATGGTGCCGGTGGAAAGCACGGAGGCGGCCGAGCTGGTCAAGGTGTACGAGAACACCTTCCGCATGGTCAACATCGCGCTGGTCAACGAGATGGCGCAGGCGTGCGACCGGCTGGGGGTGGACGTCTGGGGGGTGGTGGAAGCGGCGGGGACCAAGCCGTTCGGCTTCATGAAGTTCCTCCCCGGGCCGGGGCTGGGCGGGCACTGCATCCCGCTGGACCCGCACTACCTGTCGTGGAAGATGAGGACGCTGGCGTTCAAGACGCGCATGATCGAGGTGGCCAGCGAGATCAACTCCGAGATGCCGGCCTTCGTGGTGCGCAAGGTGGCGGACGCCCTCAACGACGACGCCAAGGCGGTGCGGGGGAGCCGGGTGCTGGTGCTGGGCGTCTCGTACAAGAAGGACGTGGACGACCTGCGCGAGAGCCCCGCGCTGGAGATCATGCAGCTCCTGCAGGAGCGCGGCGCCTGGGTGTTCTACCACGACCCGCACTGCCCCGTCATCCGCGACGACGGCCACACCCCGCTGCGCAACCTCCCCATGCGCAGCGTGGAGCTTTCCGACTGCGTCCTGCAGACCATGGACGCGGTGGTGGTGGTCACCGACCACTCCGCGGTCAGCTACCGCCGGGTGGCCGAGAACGCGCACCTGGTGGTGGACACCCGCGGGGTGATGCGCGGCTACGACGGCGGCGCCCGGGTGGTGGGCCTTTCCGGCGAGTACCGGTCGGCGCCCGCCGCCGAAGCTTCCTTCGCCGCCGACTGAGCCGATGCGAACCCTCGTGCTGCTCGGGGCCCAGGCCGACCTGGTGCGCGCCGCGCCGATCTTCGCGGCGCTGCGCGAGTTCGGTGAGGACGGGATGCTCGCCTTCACCGGGAGGGCGGAGGACCTGCGCCCGCTGGACGCCCTGTTCGCCGACCTCCAGGTGCCCCGGCCGGACTTCTGCCTGGAGATCGACCCGGGGAGCCACGCGCAGCAGATCGTGCAGGCCATGCAGGCGCTGGAGCCGGTCACCTCGCGGCTCCGCCCGGACTGGATCGTCCTGATGGGGGAAACGGACGCGGCGCTCACCTGCGCGTTCGTGCTTTCCAAGCTGAGGGCGGAGGTGGGCTTCCGGATCGCGCACCTGGAGGCCGGGATGCGCGAGGGCGACTGGCGCGTGGCGGACGAGGCCAACCGCATCCTCATGGACCACCTGTCGGACGTGCTCCTGACCCCCAGCTACGAGGCCTTCGCCAGCCTGACCCGCGAGGGGATCGCCAAGGACCGGGTGGTGTTCGTGGGGAGCATGCTCATCGACACCCTGTTCTCGCTCCTCCCGCGCGCCATCGGGCTGGGCTACCCGGGGCGCTTCGGGCTGCTGCGCGGCGGCTACGTGGCGGCCACGCTGGAGCACCCCGCCACCCTGGGCACCCCGGACACGCTGCGCGCGGCGCTGGAGGGGCTGGCGCGCCTGGCGGAGGAGCTCCCGGTGGCCGTGGTGCTCCCGGCCGGCGGGAGGGCGCGGGTGGAGGAGTTCGGGCTCGCGGGGCTCCTGGACACCCTGTGCGACCCGCGCCCCGACGGGTACTCGGAGATGCTGTCGCTGGTGGAGGGCGCCGGCGTGCTCGTCAGCGACTCGGCCGAGATGCAGGTGATGGCGCGGGGGATGGGGATCCCCTGCGTGGCCCTGCGCACCCGCCCCGACCGCCCCGCCCCGCGCGACCGCGGCCAGCGCACGGTGCAGGCGCCGCTCCGGACCGACGCCATCCTCGCCGCCTTCCGCGAGGCGTGGGGCGAGGGGCGCGCCCGCCCCGGCGTCCACTGCCCCGAGGGGTGGGACGGGCGCGCCGCAATGCGCGCCGTCCAGGCGCTCCTCCTGTACGAGCCACCCGAAGGTCCGCTCGCGACGCCGCCGCTGGCGGCCGCCCCGACGCTCCGCAACTGAACCGCGCGGGCCACCGCCCGCGCCCCGATACGACCGAACGCACACTCCCGAGGCTCGATGAGTCGCTACGAGGAAGTGAAGGACCTTCTGCGCCGGAACCCCCGGACCTGGCTCGTCACGGGCGCCGCGGGCTTCATCGGGTCCAACCTGGTGGACGCCCTGCTCGACCTGGGACAGACCGTGGTGGGGATGGACAACTTCTCCACCGGACACGCCCGCAACCTGGACGAGGCGCTGCGGGGCGACCCGGCGCGCCTGCGCCGCTTCCGCCTGCTGGAGGGGGACATCCGCGACCTGCGCGCCTGCCGCGAGGCGTGCCGCGGGGTGGACCACGTGCTCCACCACGCGGCGCTGGGGTCGGTGCCCCTGTCGCTGGAGCAGCCGCTGCTGGCAAACGACGTCAACGTCAACGGCTTCCTGAGCGTGCTCACGGCCGCCCGCGACGCCGGCGTCAAGCGCTTCGTGTACGCGGCCTCCAGCGCCACCTACGGCGACTCGCCCGGCCTCCCCAAGACCGAGGACGACATCGGCCGGGCGCTCTCGCCGTACGCGGTGACCAAGCACGTCAACGAGCTGTACGCGGGGGTGTACCAGCGCGCCTACGGGATCCAGACGGTGGGGCTGCGCTACTTCAACATCTTCGGCCGGCGCCAGGACCCGGAAGGGCCGTACGCGGCGGTGATCCCCATCTGGGTGAGGAACCTGCTCACGGGCGAGCCCTGCGCCATCAACGGCGACGGCGAAAACAGCCGCGACTTCTGCTACGTGGCCAACGTGGTGCAGGCGAACCTGCTGGCCGCGGCCGCCCCGGAGGAGGCCACCGACCGCGTGTACAACGTGGCCTGCGGCGAGCGCACCACCCTGAACGAGCTGTTCTTTCTGATCCGCGACGGGCTGGCTCCCCACCGCCCGGAGCTGCGCGGGCGCCTCCCCCTGTACCGCGAGGCGCGGGCGGGCGACGTGCGCGAGTCGCAGGCGGACGTCGCCCGCGCGCGGACGCTGCTGGGGTACGAGCCCACGCACACGGTGGCGGACGGCCTGCGCGAGGCGCTGGACTGGTACGCACGCGACTTCGCCCGCCGCGCGGAGCCCGACGTGGAGGTGCCGCTCGGCGCGGTGGCCTGAGGGGCCCGCGCCCCCGCCGCGCCTCCTC
>JBEVLE010000617.1:0-12031 GCA_040509335.1 Longimicrobiaceae bacterium
ACCCGGCGGCCTTAGAGCCGCCACCCTCTCCCAATCCTGGGAGAGGGGGCAACTGTTGGATCCCCAGGTGAGGCAGGCAGTTGCGTGAGGGATTACGGCCCGGAGGGGCGAGACCCGGCGGGGCTGTTTCCGCCGGGTCTCGACTCCGTTACGCACGGTTGTTTCGTGCGTTACGGAGCCGAAGCCCGACCCCGGCGCCAGCCGGAGTCACGCCCAACCCCGCCGTATAAAGCAGTTCACCTCATTGCATGCTGCACGACAGCTGCGACAGCACCGCGGGCTCCCCCTTTCCCGGCGACTCGCTGGTCAGGAACACCGTGCCGTCGCTGCGGATCTCCACCGCCTCCCCCTGGGGCTCGGCGAGCGGCGCCAGGTCCACCCGCTCGGCCGCGGGCTGGTCGCCGGCGAGAAGGTCGGCGGTGCGGAAGATGTACAGCCCGGTGTAGGTGCGCACCGCCACGCGCCGCCCGTCCGGCGTGGCGGCGGCGCCGGTGACCTGGTTGATCCGCCCCGGCTCGCTGGAGCTGAGCCCGGAAACCCGCTGGAGCAGGGAACTGGCGCCTGCGCGCAGCGGCGCGGGGGCGCGGAACAGCTCCACGGGGTCGCGGCGCCCCTTGGTGACCAGGTACAGCGTGCCGTCGGGGAGCACGAACAGCGCCTCGGAGTCGCGGGCGCGCTGCGGGTAGCGCAGCCGGAAGCGCTCGGCCGGCGCGGTGGCCACGGCGGTGGGGGCGGGCTCGGGGACGCGGTACACCTCCACGTCCTTGCGCTTGCCGTCGTTGTCGCCGGTGTCGCCGATGTAGATGCAGCTCCCGGCGGGGCAGGGCCCCACGGCGATGTCCTCCCAGTCCTTTGCCTCGGCGCCGGTCACCCGCACCGTGCCCAGGAGCTGCCCGCCGGCGTTCACGGCGTACAGCACCGGTTCGCCGCCGGAGTCGTTGTGCGTCCAGAAGATGCCGGGACGGACGCGGCTCTCGGCCAGGCCGCTGGTCTCGGCGACGTCGTCCGGGAGAGGGACGGAGCGCTCCACCACCTGGCAGGTCGCGGCGGCCGCGGCGGCGCCGGGGACCTCGCCGGGGGCGCACGCCGCCGCGGCCAGGAGGAGCAGGGCGGCGCCGTGGCGCAGGGGAATGCGGGCGGGGTCCATCATGATGCGTCCAGGGGCCGGGGGCCCGCGTTCGGGTCTGCGGCCTGGGGGGGCGTCTCCGGCCGGCGGTGGTACGAGCCGTCCGAGCCCAGCTCCCAGGCGTCGGGGTGGGCGAGCTGCTCTTCCAGGATCGCGTCGAGCGCCCGGCGATGGGCGGGGTCGGCGACGGGGGTGATCACCTCCACGCGGGTGGCGAGGTTGCGGGTGCGCCAGTCGGCGGAGCCGATGTAGTACTCGGGGTCGCCCGCGTTGTGGAAGCGGAAGATGCGCGCGTGCTCCAGGAAGCGGCCCAGGATGCTGAGCACGCGGATGTTCTCGCTGTACCCGGGAACGCCGGGGCGCAGGCAGCAGATGCCGCGCACGACGAGCTCCACGCGCACCCCGGCGCGGGAGGCGCGGTACAGCGCGCCGATCATCTCGCGGTCGGCGAGGCCGTTGATCTTGACCTGGATGTGCCCGCCGCGGCCGTAGCGCGCGTGCTCGGCTTCCCGCTCGATCATCTCCAGGAAGCGCTCGCGCATGTTGAAGGGCGCCACCAGCAGCGAGTGGAAGCGGGGCTCCCTGTCCTCGCCGGTCAGCAGGGCGAACAGGTGCGCCGCGTCCGCCACCAGCGCCGGGTCGGCGCTGAGGACGCCCAGGTCGGTGTAGGCGGCGGAGGTGGCGGCGTTGAGGTTGCCCGTGCCGATGTACACGTAGCGGCGCTCGCCGCCGCCCTCGCGCCGGGTCACCAGCGCCACCTTGGCGTGGATCTTCTGCCCGGGGACGCCGTACACGACGCGGATCCCGGAGGCCTGGAGGTAGTGGGCCCACTCCACGTTGCGCTGCTCGTCGAAGCGCGCGGTGAGCTCCACCAGCGCCACCACCTCCTTGCCTCGGTCGCTGGCGCGCCGCAGCGCCTCCACGATGCGCGACGAGCGGTTGGTGCGGTACAGCGCCAGCCGGATGGAGGCCACGTCGGGGTCGTCGGCGGCTTCCAGGAGGAAGCGCTCCACCGTTCCCTCGAAGCTGTCGTAGGGGAAGTGGACCAGCACCTCGCGCTCCCACAGCGCCGCCATCACCGAGGCCGCGCCCTGCAGCGGGTCGCGGTTGCGGAACGCGGGGTAGCGGAGCTCGGGGTAGGGGAGGCCGCCCACCTCGCGCAGCGCGCGCAGGTCGATCAGCCCGTCCACCTCGTCCACGTCGGCGTCGTCCAGGGTGGCGGGCTGGTCGCGGGCGTCGAAGCGCAGCTCGCGCAGCAGCAGCCGGCGGATCTCGGGCGCCATCCCCCGCTCCACCTCCAGCCGCACCACCGGGCGGAAGGGTCGCTTGGCCAGCTCCTCCTCCACCGTGCGCAGCAGGTCCTCCACCGCGCCCCCCTTGGGGACGTGGAGCTCGGCGCTGCGGGTGACCCGGAAAAGGCAGGCGTGCACCACCTCGGCGCCGGGGTACACCTCGCGCAGGTGGGCGCGGACCACCTCCTCCAGCGGCACCAGGCGATCGCCGCCGGGGAGGGGGACCAGCCGCGGCAGCTCGCCGGGGAGCGCCAGCACGGACAGGCGGGTCTCGCCGTCGTGCGGGTCGCGCGCCAGCACGGCCAGGGCGGGGCGCAGGTTGCGGATGTGGGGGAAGGGGTGCCCGGGCCCGGCCGCCAGCGGGAGGAGGAGCGGGTGCACCTTTTCCCGGTAGTAGCCGCGCAGGTAGGCGTGCTCCTCCTCGACCAGCGCGGCGGTGGACAGGACGTGGATGCCGTGCCCGGCCAGCTCCGGGAGGAGCCGGTCGTGCAGCAGCTCGTAGGCGCGGCGGGCCAGGTCGCCGGCCCGCGCGCGCATCACGTCCAGCTGCTCGCGCGCGGTGGCGCCGTCCATGGTGCGCTTGCTGCTCCCGGCGGCCACCTGCTGCTTGAAGCCGGCCACCCGCACGCGGAAGAACTCGTCCAGGTTGGCGCCGAAGATGGAAACGAAGCGCACCCGCTCCAGCAGCGGCGTGCGCGGGTCCTCGGCGAGCACCAGCACGCGCCGGTTGAAGGCCAGCGTGCTCAGCTCCATGTTGAGCAGGGAGCCGGGGGGGATCTCCGCCTCGCCGTCCTCGTCGCCCTCGGGGATCACGCTGGCGGGGAGCATGGTCGGCCCCACGCCGCGGCCGCCCCCCGCCGCCGGCGCGGGGCGGAGCACGGTGGAGGCGGCCGCGTCGCCGCGGGGAGGCTGCCCCGGGCGCCGCCCCTGGTGCGCCAGCAGGACCAGGGCGCGCCCCGGCAGCTCCTCGGCCGTGGGGCGCAGCCCGAAGGCGCCGGCCAGCTCGCCGGCCACGCCGTCCGGGTCCGGGAGCGCGCCGTCGGGAACGCGCAGCACCACCCCGTAGAGCTCGCCCGCGGCGCGCCCGCTGCGGGCGGTCGTGGCGTCGCAGGCCAGCGTCGCGCCTTCCTCGCCGCGCCCGTCGGGGTCCACGTCGCGCACGCGCCGGGTGGTCTCCAGCTCCAGCCGCGGGACCAGGCGCGCGGGGTCGATGGCGGCGCGGAGGAGCCGCGCCGGCTCGGAGTCGCCGGCGAACACCTCCTGCGCCTCGGATGCGTCCAGGTCGGCGGCGGCGCGCTTGGGCGCGGCCTCCCCGGCGGGGTCGCGGGCCTCCACCGCCAGCGTGCTCCCGCCGTCGGCGCGGATGAGGAGGCACACCCGGATCCCGCGGCGCTCCAATTCCCCGGCCGGGGTGTCGTAGAACACCTCGCGGAACAGGTCGATGCGCGGCGGGCCGCAGGGGACGCCCGCGGGGGCCGGGTCGGACGCGATGCGGTCGAGCGCCTCCCGCGTGGGGGCCTCGAAGCAGAGGACGCGCTGGGTCGCCATCGCCCGATGCCGCGCGCTCAGAACGGGAAGCCCATGCCGAAGTACGCCTGGTCCTTTTCGCCGTGGGCGAACAGGGCGGTGACGACGGCCTTGCGCTGCAGGAACGCGAACCACACCCCCCCTCCCAGCGAGGTGTGCCAGCGGTCCGAGTCCTCCCCGTCCACGAACACCCGCCCGGCGTCGGCCAGCGCGGTGAGCCCCACGTCGCCGCGCACCACCAGGGTGGCGGGGAAGAGCGGGGCCCGCAGCTCGGCGTTGCCGTACACGGCCGCGTCGCCCGCGAAGCGCTGGTACGAGAAGCCCCGCAGCGTGCGCGACCCGCCCACGAACGCCGCCTCCTGGAAGGGGAAGTCGCCCATGGCGCGGACGCCGCCGGCGCGCAGCGCAAGCGTGGGGCCGCGCTCGCCCGGGAGCGACAGGAAGCCGCTGGCCTCGGCGTGCGCGCGGCCGAAGGGGCCGTCCAGGTCCCACGACACCGGGAAGGCGCTGCCCCCGGCCGCCAGGCGGAAGCCGCTGCGGGGATAGACCGCGGAGTCGCGGCGGTCCCACTCGGCCTGCACCTGCCCCCCCACCTCGCCGAACGCCTCGGAGCCGCGGGGGCGGAGGAGCGCCAGGGGCGTCCCGTCCTCCACCTCGGGGTCGTACCAGCGGAGCAGCGGGCCGAAGGAAAGGCGCGCCCCCTCCGCCGGGATGTGGTGCCACAGCGGCTCCACCACGGCCTGGGTGTGCCACACCTTGTAGTGGCTGCCGTCCTCCCCGTGGGGGGTCTCGTTGCCGAAGCCGTGGAAGCGCGTCACCTCCATGTCCGAGACGCGCCCCAGCACCGTGACGTGGTCGGGCGAGCCGACGCGGCGGAAGTCGGCGGCGTACTCCGCGCCGAAGCGATTTTCCAGCGGGGCGTAGAGCAGGTCCGCCGACCAGCGGGTGGCGTACGGCTGGCGGCGGAAGCCGTAGCGCACGCCCCCCGGCCCCCCGCCCACCACCGGCCCCACGTTGGACTTCCACCCCACGTGCGGGGCGAAGTACGTGCTGCCGCTCCCCCAGTCGCGGGGCGGGTCGGTGAGGTTGCCGCGGATGTGCTCCGGCTCCTCGTAGGGGCGCCGGTCCACCTTGGTCGCCGCGCCCTCCACGAAGCGGTTGTCGCCGCGCGAGTCGTAGAAGGCGGTGCGCGTCCCCCAGGCGCGGGAGCGGTCCTCGAACACGTCGTCCCCCCCACCGCCCATGACCCGCACCAGCACGCTCCGCCCGGCGACCCCGCGCACCACGGTGCGGTCGTCGCCGCCGTGCATGTCGATGCGCACCTCGCGCGTTTCCTCGGGCACGAAGCGGCGCCGGTAGTACGGCCGCCGCGCCACCACGCCCTCGTCCACCAGGAAGATGCGCACGTCGATGCTCCCGTCCGGGAGACGCTCCACCTCCAGCAGCTCGTCCTCGTCGGTGGCGTGCACCTCCGGCTCGGTGTTGATCTGCCGGTACAGGCGCGCGGCCACCTCGCGCAGCCCGTCGCGCCGGCCGCGCAGCGCCTCGCCCACCTCGGCCGCGCTCAGGCGGTGGTACTCCGGGGGCATGCGCCGCAGCGCGTCCTCGATGACCGCGTCGGTCAGGCGCGACTGGAGGGCGGCGGCCACCGAGTCCCACGCCGGGCGCGGGAGGTCCGCCAGCAGGCGCCGGTCCAGGTGCTGTGCGTTGATGGTGAGGCCGTACAGCGACTTCGGGTATTCGGGCCCGTAGAACACCGCCTTGGGGTACAGCCCGCCGGCGGCGCGCACCAGGGCGCCGTCGTAGTCCACGAACACGTAGTCGCGGTCGCGGGGCAGCGCCCGCCAGACGCGCTGCTCCCCCCGGTCGAAGCGCGCCCACTGGTACTGGTCCTCGTGGCGGTCCCAGTCGCCGAAGAGCAGGTCCATGAGCCGTCCGGCCAGGTAGTCGCGCGAGTCCACGCGGTTCTCCGGCCCGTCCTCCAGCTCCTCGAAGAACTTGTCCGTCTTCACGATGCGCTTCGCGCCGCCCCACGCGGGGGCGGTCCACACCGCGTCGGGGCCCTCCTCCTCTTCCTCCTCGGCCTCCACGCCCTCCGCCGGCTTCTCGGCCTCCTCCTCCTCCTCCTTCGCGTCCTCGTCGTCCCTGGCGCCCCCGGCGTCGCCGCCGTCGTCGTCCTCGGGCTCGTTGGGGCGCACCTCCAGCCAGCCCAGCATCCCCGCGAACTGCTGGCGAAAGCGGCCCAGCGCCGGGGCGTCGGGCATCACCATGAGCCGCGGGGACACGTGGAGCACGCCGGCGGCGTCCAGCAGGCGGTCGGCCACCGCGGAGGCCGCCGGGTGCAGGGAGCTGACCTGGTCCTGGATGATGTCGTCCACCAGGGTGTTCTTGAGGTCGGCCGGGAGGGCGCGGGTGTGGTCCTTGTCCACGGAGCGGAAGGCGTACTCCCGTCCGTCGGCGCCCTGGAAGCGCAGCGACAGCGTCTGGTTCCCGCCGCCGGTTCGCATGGGGGTGAGCCCCCCCGCGTAGCTGCGGAGGTCCAGCACCGGGACCCGGACCGGCGTGGTCCACAGGTTCCGGTAGTCCGACCCCAGGAGGAACTCCCGCCGGGGGCTGGCGGCGTACTCGCGCCCGGCCACCACGACGGCCGAGTCGCGCTGCGCGTGCAGCGCTGCGGGGATCGCCAGCAGGGCGAGCGAGGGCGCAAGGGCGCAGAAACTAGGAGTCCGCATCGGCAGCACTGGCTCGTGTCGTGTCGCGCGCCGGGATGGGAGTTCCCGCCGGCCGGTCCACCCACATGGAAAAGTTTTCGGAGGCCTCGCCCCTGGCGTTCACCAGGATCACCGCCAGGCGCGCGCGCCCGTCGCGGAGCACGGTGAGCCGCATGAAGCCGCTCGCCCGGTTGATGTAGCGGCTCCCGGTGATGGCCCGCACCTGCGTGGTGTGCCCGTAGATGCCGCCGCCGCTCACCAGGTGGTATCCCGCCGGGTTCCTGCGCAGCACCTGCAGGTTGTGCTCGTGGCCGGCGGCGTACACCACGGGCCGCTCGGGCTGGAAGGCGGCGGTGAGCACCCGGATCATCCGCTTGTAGGCGGTGCTGGAGATGTCCTGGTCGGCGAAGCCGCCGCGGCGCGCCCACGGGTACACGGGGATCAGGTACGACGGCCAGTCGAAGTACCCCCCGTGCTCCCCCCCGGACACCAGCGGGTGGTGCCCCACCACCACGGTGAGCCGCCCGGCGGCGCCGCGCAGCGCCGCGCGCACCGAGTCGATCACCATGGCATCCGTGTACGCCGCGCACCCCGACGCCGCCGTGGTGGGCTTCGCGAAGTCGTGCAGCCACCACTGGGTGTCCAGCACCACCAGCCGTACCTGCGAGCCCACGTCCACCACTTCCGGCCCCGGGCACCCGCCCCTGGGGAGGAAGCGCACCCCGTCGCCGCCCTTTTCCTCCACGTAGGCGGCCTGCCGGCGGACCGCGTCCCACCCGCCCCTGCCCCCGGCCTCCCAGTCGTGGTTGCCGGGGAGGATGATCCCCTGGGTGCGGGTGTCCCGCAGCACCTCGATCTGCTCGTCCAGGATGCGCTCCGCTTCCTTGCGGTACGCGTTCCCCTCGGCGGGAAAGCCGGCGGGGTACACGTTGTCGCCCAGGTACACCACGAAGCTGCGGTCCGGGTCCTCGGCCAGGGTGCGCTTCAGCGCGTCCAGCACCGGCTCGCCCCCGGGGGCGGGGAGCCCCGCGTCGCCGATCAGGTACAGGTCGAGCGCCACCGAGTCGCGCGACACGGCGTCGATCACCTTCCCCAGGTTGAACACGGGCTTTCCGCAGCCGCTCGCGAGCAGCGCCGCGGCGAGCGCGGCGCAGACGTTCCGTACGGTCCTCCTCACCGGTCCCTATCCCTTTCCTTTTCCTTGTCCCTGTCCCTGTCCCTGTCCTTCTTCTGCTTCTTCGCCGGGTCCTTGCCGCGCTTGCGGCGGCGGATGCGGAAGGGGATGTATTCGGCGGCGGCGAGCTGCGTGGCCCAGCGCTCGTCCAGGGCGCCCACCAGGTCCAGCGGCATCACCTGCTTCTTGAGTCGCAGCACGTATTCCAGGGTGGACACCCCGCCCTCGCGGCGCACGATCTCGGCCAGCATCCAGTCGCGCGCAAGGTCGCCCAGCGCTTCCTGCACCACCTGGCGCGCCAGGTCGGGCTCCGGCGAGTGCACCAGCAGGATCCCGTCGGAGCGGAGCTGGTCGGCGTCCTCCAGCAGGCGGCGGCGCACCTCGCGCTGCATCTCCGGGGTCTGCGCCACCATCAGGTCCGGGTCGCCCGCCGACAGGATCCCGGTGCGGCCGTAGCTCCCGCTGTACACCGAGCCCACGTTGTACTTCCACAGGAACAGGACGACCAGGTTGAAGGTGAGCGACATCACCAGCGCCACGTCCAGCGCCTGCACCCCCGCGGAAAGGCCAATGCCGATGACCAGGAAGATGTAGACGGCGTCGCGCGGGTCCTTGAGGGTGTTGCGGAAGCGGACCGCCGCCACGATCCCCGCCAGGCTGAAGGCCAGGGCGACGCTGTTCTTGACCACCAGCGCGATCCCGGCCACCACCACGGGGAGGATGATCACCGAGCGGACCAGCGCCGGGTCGTAGCGGAAGCGCTTGGTCTGCATGTACAGCCACGCCACCGGGACGACCAGCGAGAGCGCGCCCAGGATCACCAGCAGGGTGATCAGGGCGCGGTCCACGGTGGCGGTCAGCGCGGGGAGCAGCGACTCGCCGATCCCGTTCACCCGCACCGAGGTGAGGAAGCTGTCCTCCGCGGCCGCGGCGGTGAGGACGTCCGGCGCCACGAACGCGCGCCGCACGGCGGGGACGTACGCCACCAGCAGCGAGTCCACCGCGATGACCAGCGCGTAGTAGGCGAGGAGGAGCAGCAGGGGGAACCTGCGCAGCCAGTCCACCGGCCGCCGCAGGAAGCCGCTCCTGGCCGGCGGGCCCGCGCTCCCGGCGCGCAGGCGGTGCGGGGGGCGGGAGGGGGGCGCCGGCCGCGCGGGCTCGCCCGGCTCCGGGGCGGCCCTGCCCCGCGCTCCGTCGTCGGACCGCGGGACGAGGCCCCCGGTGAGCAGGGTCTCGGATTCTGGGGTCGGTTCGCTGCGCTCGTTCTGCATCCGTTTCGTTCGCTGGCGCCACGGGGTTGCCGCGCCCTCCGGCCCGTGTAGAAGCAGGATCCACGCCGCGTGCGAAAATCCCCGTCGGCGGCAGGGTGGGACACGCGGGGCGCCCGACTGTTCCCCGGAGGTCCGCGCCCGTATCTTGGAAAGGGTCCGCACTCCGGGCCCCGCCGGCCCCGCAGGCACTCCCCCGGTCCCCGCATGATCGACCACGCGGCACCTCCCTCGGCCCCCGCATCGCCCCGGCGCATCCTCCTGGCCGACTGCGACATGTTCTTCGTGCAGGTGGCCAAGCTGGAGGACCCGGAGGGCGTGGGCCGCCTGGAGCTGGTGCTGGTGGGCGGCCGCCCGGAGTCGCGCGGGGTGGTGACCTCGGCCTCGTACGGGGCGCGCACGTTCGGGGTGCGCTCGGGGATGCCCATGTCGCAGGCGGTGCGCCTGTGCCCGGGCGCCACGGTGGTGCCGGTGCCGCGCGCGGCGTGCGGCCGCCGCAGCCGCGAGGTGGAGGCCGTGCTCCGCCGCTTCGCGCCCACGCTGGAAGCGGCGTCCATCGACGAGTTCTACCTGGACCTCACCGGCACGGAGCGATTGTACGGCGGCGAGCCGCTGGAGGCCACGGCGGAGCGCATCCGCCGCGCCGTCCGCGAGCAGACGCGGATCTCGGTGTCGCTGGGGGGCGGGACCACGCGCATGATCGCCAAGATGGCGACGCGGCTCGCCAAGCCGGAGGGGATCCACGTGGTCCCCGCGGGCGGCGAGCAGGAGTTCATGCTCCGCTGGGAGGTGGGCGACCTCCCCTCGGTGGGCCCGAAGATGGCGGAGGAGCTGCGCCGGCGCGGGGTGCGCACCGTGCGCGACGCGCTCGCGCTGGACGAGGCGACGCTCTCGCTGTGGCTGGGCGAGAGCCGGGGCGGCTGGCTCTTCCGGCGGGTGCGGGGGATCGACCCCACCCCGGTGGGAGAGCCCACGGAGATCAAGTCGGTGAGCCACGAGCGCACCTTCGCGCGCGACCTCAAGGCCGACGACGAGATCGGGGCCGAGCTGCTGCGGCTGGCCGTGGAAACGGGCTCCACCCTGCGCCGCAAGGGGCTGCGCGGCCGCACCGTCACCGTCAAGGTGCGCGACGCCGACTTCCGCGACCGCCAGGCCAGCCGCACCCTCCCCGAGGCGGTGGAGTCGGACCGGGCGATCCACGCCACCGCCCGCGCGCTCCTCGCGCGGCTGCGCACGCAGCGCCGCGCCCCGGTGCGCCTGCTGGGGGTGGGGGTGTCCTCGCTCGCCCCGAACGACGGCCCCGGGCAGATGGCGCTCTTCGATGCCGCGCTCGCCGAGACGGAGCGCGACCGCTCGCTTTCCCGCGCGGCGGACGCCATCCGCGCCCGCTTCGGCGCCGGGGCCCTGCAGCCCGGCCGCATCCTGGGCGGCCGCGTCGCCGGCGACGAGTAGCCCGCGCCCCGCCGCACTTTTGCGCTCGCCGTCCGGCGGCTCGCAACCAACCCTCGCTTCCATCCGTATTCCATGGCACGGGAACCCGGTCGTCCATTCGGTCGGTCCGGCCCGCCGGGGCAGCCGCGCGGCACGAGGGCGCGGTCGTCCTCCAACTCAATCTTTTCGGGAGACAAGATGAAACCAGGAGCTCTGATCGCGGCCGCGGGGGTCGGGGTCGCCGTACTCGCCGGCCTGGTGCTCGCGCTGGGCGGGTGGACGGTGGTGGACTCCACCGAGCACTGCGTGCTCACCCGCTACGGCCGCGTGGTGGAGCGCAAGATGGGCACGGGGCTGAACTTCACCCCCTTCGCGGAGGCCACCTGCTTCAGCATGACCGAGCAGAACTTTCCCGCGGCGTCCGAGGAAAAGGAGACCATGGAGGCGCAGACGCGCGACCCGGTCACCGTCACCGGCGACGTGGCGATCGTGTACTCGTACGACCCGGGCACCATCTCGCAGGTGTTCATCGAGAAGCGCTCGCCGGAGGCGGTGGAGACGGAGATCCGCAACTCCATCCGCGAGGGGTACCGCAACGCGCTGGCGGGGTGGACGGTGGGGGAGATCTTCTCGGCGCGTCGGCCGGCGCTGGCCGACTCCATGCGGGTGCACATCCAGCGCAAGGTGGGGGACCGGGCGCGCATCCAGCAGGTGTTCGTGCGCGACATCAAGATCCCGGAGCAGATCGAGCGGCAGCGCATCGCCGCCGCCGAGCAGGCCCAGATCCTGAACCGCGCGCAGCAGCAGTTCGTCATCGACTCGGTGAACGCCGCCGCGCAGGTCCTCAAGGCCCGCGCCGAGGCCGAGGCCAAGGGGCTCCAGGCCCGCTCCTACGAGTCCAACCCGCGCCTGATCGAGCTGGACATGATCAAGGCCTGGTCCACCGGCATCGGGGAAGCGTGCAAGGGCGTGTCCAGCTGCGTGCTGGGCGGCTCGGTGGTGGACTCGTGGCGCTCCACCGGCCGTCCGTAGGCGCGGCGCCCACGCGACACGTGAACCCGGTGGAGGCCCGATGATGCCGATTGGACTGCTGCTGGTGCTGGTGGGCGGCGTGCTGGTGGTGGCCTTCGCCGTCCTCCTGGCCCGCATCGCCGCGCTGGAGGGCCGCCTCCAGGGCCTGGAGCGCCGCCACGCCGACCTCCTTGCCCTGATCTCCGACGCCATCGTGGAGCCCGGCCGCAAGGAAGGGCTGGAGTTGCGGCTGCGGAACCTGCTGTCGGACCGGTAGGAAGACGGCAGGGAACAGGGAACAGGGACCAGGGAACAGGGAACAGGGAACAGCCTGCGACGGCGCCCCCACCGGGATCTCCGGGTGGGGCGCCGTTTGCGTGAGGGATTACGGCCCGGAGGGGCGAGACCCGGCGGCAGTTTGCCGGGGCTCGACTCCGTTGCAAACGGTAGTATCGTTTGCTACGGAGCCGAAGCCCGACCCCGGCGCCCCG
>JBEVLE010000618.1:0-5096 GCA_040509335.1 Longimicrobiaceae bacterium
GGCGTAAACCGCCCCGCCGGGTCTCGCCCCTGGGGGCCGCAATCCCTCCCGCGGGGCCCGCGCGGGCGTCCGCGGGGCAGCACGCCGGGCCGTTGGGCCCCCGGCGGATGGTTCCGCCGGGGGCCCGCGTGCATCCGCCCGCAGTTGACTTTCCGGCGACCGTCCCGCAACGTATCCAGATCAATTCTGCAAGCGGCACATGCGGGCATTCCCGCGCCCCTCGCGGCGCGCCCCGCACCCATCCCGGCCGTAGCATCCAGCATCTCATTCGCACTCCGGTTTTCAACAGCCGCCGCACGCGCGTGGAGGGTCCGGGGCACCCGGACCCGGCGCGCGTCCACCCGTTCCCCCGCACGCGAGGAGGCCCACTGCGCTTCGATCGTTCGTCCCGCGGTTCCCTCAGCCAAGCCCCACGCCGTAGCAGGAGAACTCGTATGAGATTGCACCCCAGGTTCGGACAGGTGCTGGCCCTCGCCGCCGCCGTCGCCATGCTGGGCGCGGCCGCCGCTCCCCTCGCCGCCCAGTCGGTGGGTTCCGTGAGCGGCCGCGTGATCGAGGCCGGCTCGCAGCGCCCCCTGAACGGGGCGCAGGTGTCGGTGGTGGGCGGGAACCGGCGCGCCGTCACCGACGCGACCGGCGCCTACACCATCGCCAACGTCCCGGCGGGCTCCGCGCGCCTGCGCGCGGAGATGATCGGGCACACCAGCGCGGAGCAGAGCGTCGCCGTGGCGGCGGGCGGCACCGCCAGCGCGGACTTCACGCTGGGCTCCGCGGCCATCTCGCTGGACGCGCTGGTGGTGACCGGCACCGCCGGCGCCACGCAGAAGCGCGCCATCGGCAACGCGGTGACCACCGTTTCGGCGGAGGACCTCACCGCCAAGGCGCCCATCAGCAACGTCACCCAGCTCCTCCAGGCGCGCGCGCCGGGGCTCTCCATCAACCCGGGCGCCGGCACCTCCGGCACCGCGGCGCAGATCCGCATCCGCGGCCAGGGCTCGGTGGCGGGCGCGCAGATCCCCATCTTCATCCTGGACGGCGTCCGCATCAACAACGTGCAGAACGGCTGGGCGGTGTCCGGGCAGTCGCGCAACCCGCTGGACTTCATCAACCCCGACGACATCGAGAGCATCGAGGTGGTGAAGGGCCCCGCGGCGGCGACGCTGTACGGCGCCGAGGCGGCCAACGGGGTGATCCAGATCATCACCAAGAAGGGCCGCAAGGGCCAGCAGGGGATGCAGTGGAACGCCAAGGTGGAGGCCGGTGAGATCGACTGGACCATCGACACCCCCACCAACTGGGCGCTCTGCACCAACGCGCGCATCCGCACCGCGGCGAGCGGCACCGTGGGGAGCTTCCCCGGCTGCACCGGGATCGACTCCCTGCTCCCGGCCAACTCCATGGATCGCCTGCTGAGCGAGAACTTCCTCACGCAGCCCAACACGCTGCGCACCGGCGAGCTCACCAACTACTCGCTTTCCACGCGGGGCGGCGGCGACCGCTACTCGTTCTTCGTTTCCGGCGACCTGCAGAAGGAGACGGGCGTCTTCTACAACAACGAGACGGGCCGCCGCTCGGGCCGCGCCAACTTCACCGTGAACCCCACGGACAAGCTGGACATCTCGGCCAACCTGTCGTACGCCCGCACCAACTCGCAGCTCCCGCTCAACGACAACGCTTCCAACGGCCTGCTCCGCAACGGCATCCGCGGCGTCCCCGGGCGCCAGGGACAGTACGCCATCGGCTGGCTGGGGCTGTCGCCGGCGGAGATCAACATCTACGAGAACCGCGCCCGCTCCGACCGCATGGTCCTGGGCGCCACCGCCAACTACTCGCCCTTCCTGTGGTTCCGCAACCGCATCACCGCGGGCGTGGACCACAACGTGGGCGTGGCGGAGAACTTCTACCCCATCTGGCGCGGCACCACCCCGTCGCCGTACGGCGCGGACGTGGCCAACGGCGCCATCTACCAGTTCACCCCGGAGCGCCGCAGCTACACGGTGGACTACGCGGGGACGCTGTCCAACACCATCCCCTGGGGCGAGCTGTCGTCCGACTTCTCCTTCGGAGCGCAGCTCAACTCCCGCCGCTACGAGTACACGCGCGGCGAGGGCGAGGGGCTGATCTCCAACGACCTGCGGCTCATCAACACCGCCACGACCACGCGCTCGGCCTCGCTGTACGAGGCGCAGAGCTCGCTGGGCTTCTTCGTGCAGGAGCAGGTGGGCTGGCAGGACAAGCTGTTCGTGACCGGCGCGCTGCGCGTGGACGACAACTCGGCCTTCGGCCGCGACTTCTCCACCGTGGTGTACCCCAAGCTGTCCGCGTCGTACGTGCTTTCCGACGAGCCGTTCTTCAACGTCCCCTTCGTGGACAACCTGCGGCTGCGCGCGGCGTGGGGGCAGGCCGGCAACTCGCCGGACCCGTTCTCGGCCGACCGCAACTACGGCGGCGCGGCGGTGGTCGACGCCAGCGGCACGCTCGCCTCGGCGCTGCGCTCCACCACCTACGGCAACCCGGACCTCAAGGCGGAGACCGGCTCCGAGATCGAGATGGGCTTCGAGAGCTCGCTCCTGAACGGCCGGGCCGGCGTGGACTTCACCTACTACAACAAGCGCACCTTCGACGCGCTCCTTCCCCTCCCGGTGGCGCCCTCCTCGGGCTTCGGCGGCGGTGAGCTGGGCGCGGGGAGCACGGCCACCTACCGCACCCGGCTGGTGAACGCGGGCGAGATCAGCAACCGCGGCATCGAGCTGTCGCTGTGGGGCACGCCGGTGTCGCGCAGGAACTTCGAGTGGGAGACCCGCCTGGGCCTTTCCACCAACAACAACGAGATGGTGGACCTGGCCGGGCTTGAGACGCAGCTGCGCGGCGACTTCGCCACCACCTCGTGGATCAAGGAAGGGTACCCGCTGGGGAGCTACTTCGGGGTGAAGCCGGCCCGCAACGCGGACGGCACCTACCAGAAGGACGCGCAGGGGCGCGGCGTGCTGAGCGCCGACACCGTGTACATCGGGCCCTCCACGCCCACGCGCGAGGCGGCCTTCTCCAACACGCTGACGCTCTTCGGCAACCTGCGCTTCTACGTGTTCGCCGACTACAAGGGCGGCAACTACATGTGGAACGCCGGCGAGTTCGTCCGCAACCGCAACGACGTGGTGGCCTACGAGGTGGTGAACCCGCAGGCGGACCCCGAGGACTACGCGTGGCGCCGCTCCGGCTCCACCCTGCCTTACGTGACCAAGGCGGACTTCGTGAAGCTGCGCGAGGTGTCGCTCTCCTACACGCTGCCGCAGGGCTTCACCGGCCGCTTCGGCTCGGACGAGATCACCTTCACGCTGGCCGGCCGCAACCTGGCCATGTGGACCGACTACTACGGCATGGACCCCGAGGTGAACTTCAACGGCATCGCCAACGCCGCCGGGTTCGCCTCCACCGACCGCTCGGACTACATGTCGGTACCCATGCTGCGGCGCCTGGTGGCCTCGCTCAACGTCCGCTTCTAGCGCCCCGCACCCACAGCCTTGCAGAGGGACATGAGACACATGAGCTTCGCGCGGCGCGCCGCCACCCTGCTCCCCGCCGTGCTGCTGGCGGGGGCGCTCGGAGCGTGCGAATCCGTGCTCGACGTGCAGAACCCCGGCGCGGTGGCGGACGAGCAGCTGGGCGACACCCTGAACGCCAAGCTGCTGGCCCCCACCGTGGTCAGCGACTTCCAGCGCGTGTACGACGACCTGGCCCGCGCCAGCGCGTGGTTCAGCGACGAGCTGGTCAGCGGCCACAACTTCGTCGGCTTCCGCGAGTGGGACGGGCGCCTCGTCAAGGAGGAGCGCACCGAGCTGCGGGAGATCTACACCACCCTCCACCAGGCCCGCTTCTCGTCGGACAGCCTGGTGGGCCGCTACCGCGCGCTGTACCCCACCCCCACGCCGCTGCAGACGCTGGACATGGCGCGGATGCGGGCGTACAGCGGCTACACCTACGTCCTCTTCGGCGAGTTCTTCTGCTCGAGCCCGCTGCGCGAGAACGAGGCGGCGATCCCCTCGGCCGAGCTGACCAAGCTGGCGATCCCGCGCTTCGAGGAAGCGATCCAGCTGGCCACCGCCGCCCGGACGGGGACCGGCGCGGTCCCGGCGGCCCGGGCGGACTCCATCATCAACCTGTCCCGCCTGGGGCTCGCCCGCGCGTACCTGCAGCTGGGCGACAAGCCGAAGGCGATCCAGTTCGCGTCGCAGGTGCCGGCCGGCTTCGAGTTCCGGTCGTTCTACTCGGAGCAGAAGGACTACGCCGAGAACCTGTTCTACGGCTCCACCACCGGGGCCAACCAGAACATGGGCGTGGACGCCCCGTTCCGGAACCTGTGGACCATCGTGGTCAACGCCACGGACCCGGCCCGGCGGGACACCATCTACGACCCGCGCGTGCGCCACACCGCCACCTCGCGCACCGGCCACAACGGCGCCACGCCGCTGTTCCGCCCGTACGAGGGGCCGTCCTTCAGCGACTGGAAGCCGGGGACCGGCGTCCGGTCCGACACCATCAACTTCACCAAGAACACCAGCATCCGCTTCGCCTCGGGGCTGGAGGCCCGCTACATCGTGGCCGAGGCGGGCGGCATGACGGACGCGCAGCTGCTGGCGTTCGTCAACGAGCGCCGCGCGGTGGGCCGGCAGCCGGCGCTGGCCTCCGCCACCGGCGTCAACCTCCAGGCCGAGCTGCGCGACCAGCGCCGCCGGGACTTCTTCCTGGACGGCCACCGCATGGGCGACCTGCGGCGCTACAAGGCGCAGCAGGGGGTCGACGAGTTCCCCAAGGGAACGCACCCGGACGCGTTCATCGGCACGTACGGAACGGCGGAGTGCTTCGTGCCCTCGCTGGACGAGCGCAACGGCAACCCGGCGTACTGAGAACGGCTTTGTACGGCGGGTTCGGGCGTGACCCCCGCTGGCGCGGGGGTCGGGCTTCGGCTCCGTAAGCGAGCAAACGACGCTCGCTAACGGAGTCGAGCCCCGGCGGAAACTGCCCCGCCGGGTCTCGCCCCTTCGGGCCGAAATCCCTCACGCAACTGCTTGCCCGTTCTCAGTATCCCGCAGTTGCCC
>JBEVLE010000619.1:0-5791 GCA_040509335.1 Longimicrobiaceae bacterium
CCGTCCGGCTTCGCGAGCACCAGGCGCGCCCCCGCCAGCAGCGGCCAGAAGAACTCCCACACCGACACGTCGAAGCTGAACGGCGTCTTCTGGAGCACCACGTCGTCCGCCGTCAGCCCGTACTCGCGCTGCATCCACAGCAGGCGGTTGACGACGCCCCGGTGCGCGTTCATCGCGCCCTTGGGCTGCCCCGTGGAGCCCGAGGTGTAGATGACGTAGGCGAGGTTGTCGGGGTCGGCTGGGGGGCCCCCACCCGGCTCGCTCAGGCTCGCCACCCTCCCCCAATTCTGGGGGAGGGCTTCCTGACCCTCGCCTTCCGGCGTGTCGTTCTCCCCCTCTCCCCTTGTGGGAGAGGGGGCCGGGGGGTGAGGGGTGTCGCACACCACGACCTCGCCCCCGAACACCGGCAGCCGCCCCCGCAGCGCTTCCTGCGTCAGCAGCACCGGCACCGCCGCGTCCGCGGTCATGTACGCCAGGCGATCCGCGGGGTAGCCGGGATCCAGCGGCACGTAGGCCCCGCCCGCCTTCAGTACGCCCAGCAGCGCCACCACCAGCTCCCCCGAGCGCTCCATGCACACGCCCACCCGCGACTCCGGGCCCACTCCCATCTCCCGGAGCGCCGCGGCGAGCGATGCCGACCGCGCGTCCAGCTCCGCGTAGGTCAGCGTGGCGCCCTCGAAGGCGACGGCCACCGCGTCCGGCGTGCGGCGCGCCTGCGCCTCCACCAGGGCGTGCAGCGTGTCCCCCGCCCCGTCGAATGCCTCCGCGGTGTCGTTCCAGGCGGCCAGCAGCTCGCGCTCGTCGTCGCCCAGCAGCGGCAGCTCGGAAAGGCGCACGTCGGGGTCGGCGAGGACCGCGTCCAGCACCCGCAGGTAGCGGCGCTCCAGGCGGTGGATGGTGGGGGCGTCGAACAGGTCGGTGTTGTACTCGAAGCAGGCGTCCAGCTCGCCGCCGCGCTCCTGCGCCCACAGCATCACGTCGAACTTGGAGGTCCCGCTCTTGGGGGGCTCCCAGGTGAGGCGCAGCCCCGGGAGCTCCAGCTCGCTCCCCGGCGCGTTCTGCAGCGCGAACATCACCTGGAAGAGCGGGTTGCGGCTGAGGTCGCGCTCCGGCTGCACCTCGTCCACCAGCTTCTCGAAGGGGAGGTCCTGGTGGGCGTAGGCGCCCAGCGCCGCCTCGCGCGTGCGCGCCAGCAGCTCGCGGAAGGTGGGGTCGCCCGACAGGTCGCCGCGCAGCACCAGCGTGTTGACGAAGAAGCCGACGATCTCCTCGATCTCGCGCCGCGTGCGGTTGGCGATCGGCGAGCCCACCACCACGTCGTCCTGTCCGGTGCAGCGCGCCAGGAGCGCCTGGAAGGCCGCGAGCCCCACCATGAACAGGGTGGCGCCGTGCCGCTTCGCCAGCTCGTGCAGCGCCGCCGTCCGGTCCTGGGGCACCGTGAACCAGTGCGACTCGCCCCGGAAGCTCTGCACCGGGGGGCGCGGGCGGTCGGTGCGCAGCTCCAGCGTGGTTGGGTTCCCCAGCTTCTCGCGCCAGAAGGACAGCTGGCGCTCCAGCACCGCGCCGGACAGGTGCTCGCGCTGCCAGGCCGCGTAGTCCGGGTACTGGAGCGCCAGCTCCGGGAGCGGGGAGGGCCGCGCCTCGCGGAACGCCTCGTACAGCGTCGCCAGCTCCTGGATCATCACCCCGATGGACCACCCGTCGCTGATGATGTGGTGCATCGTCAGGAACAGGGCGTGGTCCTCCGGCCCCAGCACCAGCAGCTGCCCGCGGAAGAGGGGGTCGCTCGCCAGGTCGAAGGAGAGGTTCGCTTCCTCGACGGCGCGGCGGTGCACCTCCGCGTCCAGCTCGGCCGGGGGCACGTGGCGCAGGTCGGTCTCCGGGAGCACGAACTCGAAGGGCTCCGCCACCGTCTGCACGGGGCTGCCGTCCGCCACCCGGAAGTTGGTGCGGAGCGATTCGTGACGCCGAAGGATCTCCGTGAGGGTACGGCGGAGCGCCGGCACGTCCAGGTCGCCCTCCACGCGGATCGCGGCGTGGATGTGGTTGAAGCCCAGCCCCGGCTGGAGCTGCTCCAGGAACCACAGGCGCTGCTGGGAAAAGGAGAGCGGGAGGAAGTCGCGCCGCGCCCGCGGGGTGACCACGTCGGCGCGCGGGGCGCCCGCGGACTGTCCCCGGAGCCTCTTCTCCAGGAGCGCCTTCTTCGCCGCGGTGAGACCCGGGCGCTGGGAAGAGGATTCGGGAGAGCTCATGGGGCTCGGCTCGCGGCGATTGGAGTCGGGACGGCGTGGAGAGCGGGCGCCCTCGCGAGCGCCCGCCGCGGGTCCTCGCACGGCCTGACGGATTCGGTACGGTGGCCGGCAGCGGCGGGCTCCGCGGCCCGCGTCGGGCCATGCGGCCGGGAAGCCCTGTCACCCCGCCGAAAACCCGCGCATCCGCTGGATTCGAGGGCCGTCCCGGGGCTCTTCAATATCGCACTTCACCAGGGTGTGTCAAGTTGTATACTGCCCCGCACGGGGGCCCGAACATCCCCCCAAGTGTTTGTCCCGGAACACTTTCGCCCCCGGGCAGCAGCTCACGTCCGTTTCGGGGCCCCTTCGGGTGGCGCCACTCCCGGAGGCCCCCACCCGGGGGCCCGCGCCTGTCGCCCGGAGATCGCGCTCCGTACCTTCGAAGCGCTCTGCTCCGGGCCGCGAGCCTCACGGCTCCTGCGGCGCTCCCGGACGGTGCGGCACGGTGTCGTTGGCGGCCGTCCCGTCCTGGTCGGGCCCCAGCGACTCCGTCACCTCGCCGGAGGCGGGCGTGGTCCCCGCCGCCTCGCCCTCGGCGCTGCTCTGCCCCACCGCGTCGCCGGGCGAGGACTTGGTTGAATCGTCGGTCCCGCACGCGGCGGCGAGGAGGAAAAGCGCCGCCAGCGCGGCCGTCGAGGATCTGCGGATCGACATGAGCACCTGCCCGTTGGAGTGATCGAGGCCGCGCACGCACCTCCGCGGCGCCGGGCCGTGCGTACGGCATCCGCCGTACCACGCGCTCCGGCGGGCACTTTCGGGCGATCCCCGAAGGCGCAGCGGTGTACGAAAGTGGACACCGGGAACGGGCGCAAAAACCAGCGGAGAAGCGATGTCGGGAGCGAGCACCCCCCTGATGAAGCAGTGGCAGGAGGCAAAGGACCAGCACCCCGACGCCGTGGTGATGATCCGCGTCGGAGACTTCTACGAGCTGCTGGGCCCGGACGCCGAGGTGGCGGTGCGCGTGCTGGGGCTCGCCCTCACCTCCAAGGGCGGCCCCGGCGCCATACCCATGGCCGGCGTCCCCGCCCGCTCCCGCGACGAGTACCTGGAAAAGCTGGCGGCCGGGGGCTTCCGCGTGGCCGTCTGCGAGCAGATGGAGGACGCGTCCGAGGCGAAGGGGACGGTGCGGCGCGAGGTGACGGAGGTGGTCACCCCCGGCGTCGTCTTCGCCGACGGGCTGCTCCGCGAGCGCCGCAACAACTTCCTCGCCGCGCTGGTGGAGGACCGCCACGGCGCGCTGGGCCTCGCCGCCGCCGACGTGACCACCGGCGAGGTGATCGTCACCGCGGCCACCGAGGAGTCGCTGGAGTCCGAGCTGGCGCGCATGGAGCCCGCCGAGCTGCTGCTGTCCGCCGACTGGAACGGCCGCGATCTGCCCGGGCTGGAGCGATTGCGCGTCACCCGGCGGCCGCAGGTGATGTTCGACGCGCGCTTCGCGTGGGACGAGATCTGCTTCCGCTACGGCGTGCAGTCGCCCGAGGGGTTCGGCATCGGCGAGCGCGACGAGGCGCTGGTGTCCGCGCTGGGCGGGCTGCTGGCGTACCTGCGCGAGGTGCAGCCCGGCGGCGTGGTCGGCCTGCGCCCCCCGCGGCTGGAGCGCCCCGGCGAGGCAATGGTGCTGGACGACATGACCCGCCGCAACCTGGAGCTCACCGAGCCGCTGCGCCGCGAGCCGGGGATGAAGCCGGGCGAGGGGACGCTGCTGGGCGTGGTGGACGAGACGCTCACCCCCATGGGCGCGCGGCTGCTGCGGGGGTGGCTGCTGCGCCCCATGGTGGCGCTGGACCGCATCCGCGCGCGGCAGGACTCGGTGGCCGAGCTGGCCGGCGACAACGAGCTGCGCGGCCGCATCCGCCGCGAGCTGGAGCACGTGCGCGACCTGGAGCGGCTCGCCGGCAAGGTGGCCTCCGGGCGCATCGGCCCGCGCGAGCTGCGCGCGCTCGCCGACTCGCTCGCGCGCCTGCCGCGGCTGCGGCGCCTGGAGGAGGGCGCCGGCGGCGGCCCGCTGCGCAAGCTGCTGCGCACGCTGGACCCGCTGGAGGACGTGCGCGAGCGCATCGACCGCACGCTGGCCGACGCGCCCGCCGCCGCCTTCGCCGAGGGCGACGGGGTGATCCGCCCGGGGTTCGACGCGGAGCTGGACGAGCTGCGCGGGCTGCGCGAGGGCGGCACCGACTTCATGGCGCGCCTGCAGACGCGGGAGCGCGAGCGGAGCGGGATCAACGCCCTCAAGGTGGGATACAACCGCGTCTTCGGCTACTTCCTGGAGGTGCCGCGCTCCCACGCCGACCGCGTCCCCGGCGAGTACGAGCGCAAGCAGACGCTCGCCAACCTGGAGCGCTTCGTCACCGGCGAGCTGAAGCAGTGGGAGGCAAAGATCCTGGGGGCCGAGGAGCGCATCGCCGAGCTGGAGGCGCGCCTCTTCGGCGAGCTGCGGCAGGCGCTCGCCACCCAGGTCAAGCGCTTCCAGGACGCCGCCCTGCGCGTGGCGACGCTGGACGTGCTCGCCGGCTTCGCGGAAGTAGCGGTCAAGCGCGGCTACACCCGCCCCGAGGTGCACGACGGCTACCGCCTGGAGATCCGCGGCGGGCGGCACCCCGTGGTGGAAACCATGATGCCGCGCGACCGCTACATCCCCAACGACGTGACGCTGGACGAGGACGGGCGGGTGATGATCCTCACCGGCCCCAACATGGCCGGCAAGTCCACCGTCCTCCGCCAGGTCGGCCTCGTGGTGCTGATGGCGCAGGTCGGCTCCTTCGTCCCCGCGCGCTTCGCGAAGGTGGGCGTGGTGGACCGCGTCTTCACCCGCGTGGGCGCCTCCGACAACCTGGCGCGCGGGCAGTCCACTTTCATGGTGGAGATGAACGAGACGGCGGCGATCCTCCACGGCGCCACCGCGAAGTCGCTGGTGCTGCTGGACGAGATCGGGCGTGGGACGTCGACGTGGGACGGGCTCTCCGTGGCGACGGCGACGACGGAGCACCTGCACGACGCCGTGGGCGCCAAGACGATCTTCGCCACGCACTACCACGAGATGACGCGGCTCTCCACCCGCCTGGCCGGCGTGGTGAACTTCAGCGTGGCCGTGCGCGAGGTGGGCGACGACATCGTCTTCCGCCGCCGCGTGGTCTCCGGCGGCCCCGACCGCTCGTACGGCGTGGAGGTCGCCCGCCTCGCCGGTCTTCCGTCGACGGTGGTCGACCGCGCGCGGGAGATCCTCCGCGAGCTGGAGTCCGGCGCCACCCACGCATCCGCCCCCGCCTCCAAGCCCCTCCCCGAGCCCGACCTCCAGCTCGGTCTCTTCGGCCCCACGCTCCACCCCGTCGTCGAGAAGCTGCGCGGCGTCGACGCCAACAACCTCACGCCGATGCAGGCGCTGGCGCTGCTGGCGGAGCTGGCGAGCGCGGCGAAGGAGTAGGGGGCGGAGCCGCGCGAGACCCTGGTCTTTCGGCGCGGACGTTTCGCCGCGACGCGCCTGGGATACGCGGGCGGCGGGC
>JBEVLE010000620.1:0-15200 GCA_040509335.1 Longimicrobiaceae bacterium
CGGAAGCCGTGGCGGGACCCTCGTCGTACGTAAGTGGTCGATCAGGGACTCGAACCCCGGACCTCTCGCATGTGAGGCGAGCGCTCTAACCAACTGAGCTAATCGACCGTATCGCAGGCCGGGGGGTACCCGCGCCTGCGCCAGGAAGTGGGCTGCTGCCTGCGGGGCCCTGACCCTTTGCCTCCCAGTCCTCGTTCCATAGCGGGGGCGGGATTCGAACCCGCGACCTTCGGGTTATGAGCCCGACGAGCTACCAGGCTGCTCCACCCCGCGACACATCTATCAAGTACCCCGTAGGGGAATCGAACCCCTGTTTACGCCGTGAGAGGGCGTTGTCCTAGGCCACTAGACGAACGGGGCCTCTGTTCCAAAGAGCCTCCGAATGTACCCCGTTCTCGCCGGCCTGTCAAGACCTCCGCCGGGAAGCCGCCCCCCGGATCCGAACCTGCAGGCGCCCGGCTAGGCCACGGCCGCCGGCGCGAAGTCGGCGCGGTCCAGGGAGATGGAGACGGGGCGCAGCGGCGGGACGACCAGGCTCATGTAGCGCTCCCCCTCGTGGAAGACGAGCCCGCGCTCCACCAGCTTCGCCAGCTCCGCGTCCACGTCCACGCCGTCCAGCTCCCTGGCCAGGTTGGCCGGCTTCTTCGCCGTGCCGAGCGCCTCCAGCACCCGCCGGCAGGCGTCGGAGACGGGGTACTCGGCGGCCGTGCCCGAGCGCGAGTCGAGGACGTACGCGGCTCCGCCGCGCGTTTCCAGGCGCAGCTGCGGCCGGGCGCCTCCCTGCCACAGCGACTTCCAGCGCTCCACCTTTTCCCGCAGCCGCGTCACCATCCGCGCCGCGTTGAGCGCGTACGGCGCCGCGTAGTTGTGGTCCGAGAAGTAGTAGGCGAGGTTCGCCAGCGCCTCGCGGGGGAACGGGTAGGTCAGTTCGTACCAGTCCAGCGGGTGCAGGTCCAGCCCGTACTCCGCGGCCTCCTGGTAGTAGGGGCTGAAGCGGTCGAAGCGCACCGGGAAGACCCCCTGCGGGGGGAGGAGGTGGGTGAGCAGCGGGAGGTCGGCCAGGTACTTGTGGTAGACCTCGATCCCCTCGCCGGGGAAGCCGATCAGCAGGTTCCACGCGGGCTCGATCCCGTAGCGCACCGCGTTGATCAGGAACTGCAGGTTCTGGAAGACCGAGGTCCCCTTGCGCATCAGCTTGAGGGTGGAGGTGTTCAGCGCCTCGATCCCCGGCTGGATGCGCAGCACCCGCGACCTCGCCAGCACCCGGAAGGCGTCCTCGTCCAGGTCGGCCTTGACCTCGTAGAACAACGCCAACCCGTCCGGCGTGTCGAGGCAGGGGAGGACTTCCGCCAGGTAGCTCCTGGGGAGGATGTTGTCGACGCTCTGCAGCTCGCTCACCCGCGAGGCGTGCCGGAACAGGCCGTCGAACACGCGGAACGCGTTCTCCGGCCGCATGGAGCGGTAGCTGATGGTGGAGCCGTTCAGCCCGCAGAAGGTGCAGTGCGCCCGCTCTCCCCACCAGCACCCGCGCGAGGTCTCGAAAAGGAGGACCGGCCTGGGGCGGCCGGGGAAGTACGCTTCGTACCGGTCCAGGAACGGCTCGTACTCGAAGTCCAGCAGCTCGTTGATGTCGTTTTCCGCGCCGAAGGCGCGCACCACGGGCGGGCCGCCGAGCATCACCGGCGCATCCGCTCCGCACCCGGCCTCGAGCGCCCGGTTCTCGCGCGAAAAGACGCCGTCGATGCGGTGGGACCCGGCCGCGTCGCCCTCCATCAGGCACCGCACCAGCTCAGGGAAGCTCCGCAGCGCGGGACCGGAGCAGACGAAGTCGACCATGGGCGCGTGGTGGACCAGCTCGCGCCCCATGGGGCCCTCGCAGTTGGCGCCGCCCATCACCACCACCACGCGCGGGTTGCGCGCCTTGAGCAGGCGGGCCATGGCGAGGCAGGCCACGTTCTGCGAGAACATGGAGGTGAGGCCCACCACGTCCACCCGGTCCAGCCCGTAGCGGTCGATCATGGCCGCGAAGTGGGCCACCACCCCGGCGCGCTTCTCCAGCACCAGCTGCCGGATCCCGCGGTTGTGCGGCGCGTGATCCGGGTAGTAGCGCTGGAAGTAGTCGACCGAGTTGTCGGGGAGGTCGGGGAAGGCGGCGGCGCGGAAGAACCAGTCGCCCAGCCCCGAGGAATGGTGGGCGAACGACATGAACTCGTCGTAGGCCGCGAGCCCCACGTGGCGGGCGAAGTCGTGGTGCAGGTAGTGGACGTCCGCCGTGGCGCGCCCGCCCAGCTCCTTCTTCACCACCGTCTGCAGCTGCGTCAGCGCCAGCGAGGGCATGGACAGGTTCGCGAACGGCATGTTCACCAGGGCGATCTGGTACATGGTCCCTTTCCCCTTTCGGTGAGTTGGAAGTTTCCTCCGGCCCCGCGGCGTGCCTACCCGGCCGCGCGCTCCACCTCCTGCGCCAGCTTCTCCACGTGGGGGCTGCGCATCATGCCGTGGTGCGTGCCCGGCACCGTCCGCACCTCCAGCCCGCCCTCCACGACCGTCTCCCAGCCGTAGCTCGCCGTGCCGAACACGCGGTCCATCACGCCGCGCCTGCCGGCGCGCAGCAGGGTGACGCGCCCGGCGTAGCTCGCCGGGCGATAGTCGAAGAGCGCGCGCAGGTTGATGCGGAAGATGCCGTACAGGTGCTGCAGCCGTGCCAGCTCCAGGTTCCCGGGCGGCATCCCCGCGGCGCGGGCCGTTTCCAGCACCAGCCGCAGGTACGCCACCTCGCCCCCGTCCCGTGCCTCCGGGTCCGGCGTGGGCAGCCGGTCCGCGGGGAGCCCCAGGTCGTGCGCGAACATCTGCACGATGCGCAGCTCGTCGCCCGGCATGCTCCGCTCCGGGTCGTGCAGGGACGGCACCTGCGAGTCGATCATCACCAGCGCCTCCACGGTCTCGCCCGCGGCCTCCAGCTGGCGCGCCATCTCGAAGGCGATCACCCCGCCCATGGACCATCCCCCCAGCCGGTACGGACCCGAGGGCCGCACCTGCCGGATGGAGTCCAGGTAGTCGCGCGCCATCTCCTCGATGGTCCAGTTGGGCGTCTCCCCCTCCTCGATCCCGCGGGAGCGCAGCCCGTAGACGGGCTGGTCCGCGTCGAGCCGCTCGACCAGCGGGGCATAGGCCATGAGGCTGCCGCCTCCCGGGTGCACCAGGATGATGGGCGGGCGGCTCCCCTGGGGGCGCAGGGGGAGGATCAGCGGCAGCTCGCCCCCGCCGGCGCGGACCTCCCGGGCCAGCAGCTCCACGGTGGGTGACCTGAACAGCGCCGCCACCGGCACGCGAGCCCCGGTGGCCTCCCTGAGCCTGGACGTGATCCGCACCGCCAGCAGCGAGTGTCCGCCCAGCTCGAAGAAGCTGTCGCGCAGCCCCACCCCGGCGACGCCGAGCACCTCCGCGAAGATCGCGGTGAGGGTTTCTTCCAGGCCGTCGCGCGGGGCCTCGTACGCCTCTGCCCGCTCCAGGAGGGTGCTCTGCGGGCGGGGGAGCGCACGACGGTCCACCTTGCCGTTGGCGTTCAGCGGCAGACTCTCCAGGGTCACGAAGGCGCCCGGCACCATGTGCTCCGGGAGCCGCTCCGCCAGGCAGGTCCGCAGCTCGTCCGTGGCGAGATGCGCGCCCTCCCGGGGGACCACGTACGCCACCAGGCGCTTGTGCCCCGGCATGCCGACGGCAGGATCCTCCCGCACCACGACCACGGCCTCGTGCACGTCCTCCCGCTCCAGGAGGACGGCTTCGATCTCGCCCGGCTCGATGCGGAAGCCGCGGATCTTGAACTGCGCGTCCACGCGGCCCAGGAACTCCAGCTCCCCGTCCGCGCGCCGCCGCACCCGGTCTCCCGTGCGGTACAGCCGCGCCCCGGAATCGCCCGAGAACGGGTCCGGGACGAATCGCTCCGCCGTCAGCTCGGCACGCCCCAGGTAGCCGCGCGCCACCCCCGCTCCCGCCAGGCACAGCTCGCCCGGCACTCCGGCCGGCAGCAGGTTCCCGGCCGTGTCCAGCACGTGCATCCCCACGCCGGGCAGCGGACGCCCCAGCATCTGCCAGTCGGGGCGCTCCCCCGGCCGCAGCGCCGTCGCCGAGCTGATGATGCTGCCCTCGGTGGGCCCGTACATCGCCCACACCTGGGCCTCCGGGAACACGGCCCGTGTCTGCTCCAGCAGGTCGGGCGCGATGGCGTCGCCGCCCACGAACACGCGCCGCATCCGCGGCAGCGTCCCCGCACCGGCCTGCACCCGCGCCACCACCTCGCGCATCAGCGCGGGAACCGCGTGCACCGCGTCCACGGCAGCCAGCTCTTCCACCAGCGACTCCACGTCCCTGACCGTCTCGCGCGCCAGCAGCCGGACGCGGCCGCCGGACAGCAGGGGCGCGAATACCTCGAACGCCCAGACGTCGAAGGCGAAGCTGGCCATCGCCGGCATCACCTCGCCTGCGCACAGGCCGAAGCGGTCGCGCGTGGCGAGCAGCGTGCCCGCCACGCTCGCGTGCTCCACCACCACGCCCTTGGGCCGGCCCGTGGAGCCGGAGGTGTAGACGACGTACGCCGCGCCCCGGACGTCGACCCCGCTCGGTGGTGCCCCCTCCGGCTCGGCGGCGATCGCCTCGCGGTCCGCGTCCAGGCGGACGACCTCTCCCCGGAAGCCGGGGAGCCTGTCCACCAGGGCGCCCTGCGACACCAGCAGCGCCGCACCGGAGTCCGCCAGCGTGAAGGCCAGGCGCCCGGCGGGGTAGTCGGGATCCAGCGGCACGTACGTGCCGCCGGCCTTGAGCACGCCCAGGACGCCAACCACCATCTCCAGCGACCTTTCCAGGCAGATGCCCACCCGCACCTCCGGACCCACCCCGCGGCGGCGGAGGTGGCGCGCCAGCCGGCCGGCTGCGCTTTCCAGCTCGGCGTACGTGAGCGCCTCGCCGCGGAACGAGACCGCCTGCGCGCCGGGCATACGCTCGGCCTGGACGGCGAACAGCTCGTGCACGCACGCGGGCGCGTGTTCCGGGAGCTCGGCGCGCGATGCGGCAAGCAGCTGTGTACGCTCGACCCGGCGCAGCAGCGACAGATCCGAGAGGCGGCACCCGGGCTCGGCCGCGATCGCCTGGAGCACCGTCTCCAGGTGCCCGGCGAGCCGCTCCACGGCATCGGCGTCCACCCGGGACAGGTCGTAGTTGATCTCCACTTTCAGCTGCGCCGCGGACTGCGCCGATACGACGAGCGGGTAGTTGGCCTGCTCGCGCACCATGCTCTGGCGCACCCGCAGGCCGCCCAGGTTTCCGCCCGCCTCACGGGCCGCCTCGTCCACCGGGGCGTTCTCGAAGACCACCAGGCTCTCGAACAGCGACTCCCCGGCCGGTACGTCGCTCCACTTCCGCACCTCCACCAGCGGGCTGTACTCGTATTCGCGAGCCTCCGTCTGCTCCTGCTGCAGCGCCTGCAGCCACTCCCGCAGCCACGCTTCGCCCGGAAGGCGCACCCGCACCGGGAGGGTGTTGATGAACAGCCCCACCGTCTCCTCCACCCCCGGCAGCTCCGCCGGCCGCCCCGAGCTGGTCGCTCCGAAGACCACGTCCTCCGCCCCGGCGTAGCGCCCCAGCAGAAGCCCCCAGGCGCCCTGCACCACCGTGCTCAGCGTCACCCCCCACCCCGCCGCCTGCTCCTGCAGCGCGCGCGTGCGCTCCTCCGGCAGCGCCAGCTTCGCCACCCCCTGCCCACCGCCCTGACCCGAGCCGTGCCCCCCCCGCAGCGCGGGGAGCGGCGTCCGCGTGTCGAAGCCGGCCAGCGCCCGCTTCCAGAACTCCTCGGCGCGCGAGCGGTCCTGCCGCTCCAGCCAGGCGATGTACTCCCGGTAGCGGCGCGCATGCCCCGACTGCGGCGCCTCTCCCCGCGCGTACGCCATGTACGCGGCCAGCACGTCGCTGAAGATCAGCGACAGGCTCCACCCGTCCACGATCAGGTGGTGGTGCGTCCACACCAGCTGGTGCTCCTCCTCGCCGGTGCGGAACAGCCCCAGCCGCATCAGCGGCGCCCGCCCCAGCTCGAAGTCCACCATACGGTCCGCCTCCAGGAAGCGCTGCAGGCGCGCCTGCCGGTCGGCCTCGTCCAGCCCCCGCCAGTCCTCCCTGTGGAAGGGGAGCTTCGCGTCGCGGCGGATGACCTGCACCGGGCGCGGCAGCCCCTCCCAGGCGAAGCCCGCCCGCAGCGCTTCGTGCCTCGACACCGCGCTCTGCCACGCCCGCTCCAGCACGTCTTCTTCCAGCGGCCCCTCCAGCACGAAGCCGAACTGCCCCACGTACACGCCCGACTCCGGTGCGTACAGCGCATGGAAGAGCATCCCCTCCTGGAGAGGGGAGAGCGGGTAGACGTCCTCCACCCCGCGCCCGCTCCCCAGCAATGCGTCCAGCGCCGGCTGGTCCAGCCCCGCCAGCGGGAAGTCGCTGGGCGTGTAGCCGCCCGCCTCGGCCGAGGTGCAGTGGGCGATCAGCGCCCGCAGCTCCTCGCCGTACCACTGCGCCACCCTTTCCACGGTTTCCCGCCGGTGCACCTCGGCGGAGTAGCCGATCCGCAGCTCCATGCGCCCGCCCTGCACCGACCCTCCCACCTCCAGCCGGTGCGAGAGCGGGCTGCGCGGATCCATCGAGTCCCCGGCCGACTCCGGCGCAAAGGCGAACAAAGCCTCCCCGGAGACCGACTGATCGAACTGCCCAAGGTAGTTGAAGCCCACCTCCGCCCCGGGCGCCTCCGCCAGCCCGGGCGCTCCGCCGTCGCGCAGCAGCCCATAGCCGATCCCGTGGCCCGGCACCGCACGCAGCTGCTCCTTGACCGCCTTCAGCGCCGTGCCGGGGTCGTCACCCTCAGGCAGCTCCAGCACGGTCGGGTACACCGTCGTGAACCACCCCACCGTGCGGGAGACGTCCACGCCGCCCACCGTCTCATCCTCGCGGCCGTGCCCCTCCATGTCCACGCGGATCCGCCGCTGCCCCGTCCAGCGCGCCAGCGCACGAGCCAGGCCCGTCAGCAGCACCTCGTTGACCTGCGTGCGGTACGCCGCCGGGAGCTCGTGCAGCAGCATCCCGGTCTCCTCCTCCGTCAGCCGCACCGGCACGCCGCGCCACACGCCGAGGTTGCTCCCGCCCAGGGGGTCGTCCACCGGGAGCGGCGCCACTTCCTTTGCGGCCTGCTCCGACCAGTAGGATGCCTCCTCCGCCGGCACCCCGGAGCGGGCGTGCTCGGCGAGGCGCTCCGCCCAGGCCTTCCACGAGCTCGTCTTCGGCGGCAGGGCCACGCCCCCGCCCCGGGAGAGCTGGACATACGCGAGCTCCAGGTCCTCCAGCAACACTCGCCAGCTCGCCCCGTCGACCGCCAGGTGGTGCGCCACCGCCAGCAGGCGCCCGGTCTCCGCGCCGCCCAGCCCGAACCACCCCATCCGCAGCAGCGGCCCGTGTTCCAGGTCCAGGCTCCGCTGCACCTGCTGGGCGGTTCGCTCGATCGCCCGTTTCTGCGCCTCCGCCGGGAGGGCGGATAGATCGAAGACCGTCAGCGGACCGCGCGCGCTCGGCCCGGCGTGGTGCTGCGTCCACCTCCCGTCCACCTCCTGGCGAAAGCGCAGCCGCAGCGCATCGTGGTGCGCCTCCAGCGCCGCCGCCGCGCGCAGCAGCACGCCGGCATCCAGCTCCTCCCGCGGACGAAGCAGCAGACCGTGGTTGAAGTGGTGTCGCGCCGGGTGCGCCTGTGCGAAGAAGTCCCGTTGCACCGGAGTCAGTGGCGCCTCGCCCGTCACCAGGCCCTGCACGGCTCCCCGGGCTTCGAGGTCCACCCGCTCCACCACTTCCGCCAGGCGCGCCACCGTCGGGCGCTCGAAGATCTGCCGCGGCGTGAGCCTCAGCCCCCGCTGGCGTACCCGCGAGACCGCCTGGATGGAAAGGATGCTGTCGCCCCCCAGCTCGAAGAAGTTGTCCTCCACCCCGATCCGCTCCACCTTCAACACCCCGGCCAACACCTCACACAGGATCGCCTCGACTTCCGTGCGCGCCGCGACGCGGCTCGCTTCCAGGCTCCCCCGCTCAGGCGCCGGCAGCGCCCGCCGGTCGACCTTGCCGTTCGCGTTCAGCGGCAGGCTCTCCATGACCACGAACGCGCCGGGCACCATGTGCTCCGGCAGCCGTTCGGCCAGGCGGCCCCGCAGCTCCGCCGGGGAGATCTCCACCCCTCCCCGCGGCTCCACGTACGCCACCAGCCGCTTGTGCCCGGGCCCGTCCTCGCGCACGACCACGATCGCCTCGCGCACCATCTCCTGCTCCAGCAGCACGGCCTCGATCTCCCCGGGCTCGATGCGGAATCCGCGGATCTTGACCTGTGTGTCCACGCGGCCCAGGAACTCCAGCTCCCCGTCCGCGCGCCGCCGCACCCGGTCTCCCGTGCGGTACAGCCGCGCCCCGGAATCGCCCGAGAACGGGTCCGGTACGAAGCGCTCCGCCGTCAGCTCGGCACGCCCCAGGTAGCCGCGCGCCACCCCCGCGCCCGCCAGGCACAGCTCGCCCGGCACTCCGGCCGGCAGCAGGGTCCCCGAAGGGTCCAGCACGTGCATGCCCACGCCGGGCAGCGGACGCCCCACCATCTGCCAGCCGGGGCGCTCCCCCGGCCGCAGCGCCGTCGCCGAGCTGATGACGGTGCCCTCGGTGGGCCCGTACATCGCCCACACCTGGGCCTCGGGGAACACGGCCCGTGTCTGCTCCAGCAGGTCGGGCGCGATGGCGTCGCCGCCGATGAACACGCGCCGCATCCGCGGCAGCGTCCCCGCACCGGCCTGCACCCGCGCCACCACCTCGCGCATCAGCGCGGGAACCGCATGCACCGCGTCGACGGTCGCCAGCTCCTCCAGCAGGCGCTCCGGGTCCCGCACCGCCTGGTGCTCGAGCAGGCGCACCTGCCCGCCCGCCAGCAGCGGGGAGAACACCTCGAACGCCCAGATGTCGAAGGCGTGGCTGGCCATGGCCGGGAACACCTCGCCCGCCGCGAGGCCGAACGTGTCACGCGCCCCCAGCAGGGTGTTCGCCAGGCTGGCGTGCTCTACGACCACCCCCTTGGGCCGGCCCGTGGAGCCGGAGGTGTAGATGACGTACGCCGCGTTGTGGACGTCGACCCCGCTCGTGGGCGCCTCGTCCGCCTGGCGCGCGATCTCCTCCTTCGCCTCGTCCAGGCGGACGACCTCCCCCTCGAAGGCGGAAAGCCCGTCCACCAGCCCGCCCCGCGAGACCAGCAGCGCCGCACCCGAATCGGACAGCGTGTACGCCAGGCGCTCGGCGGGGTAGTCCGGGTCGAGCGGCACGTACGCTCCCCCGGCCTTGAGCACGCCGAGCACGCTCACCACCAGCTCCAGCCCGCGATCCAGGCAGACCGCCACCCGGGTCTCCGGCCCGACGCCGCGCGCCCGGAGAAAGTGCGCGAGCCGGCTGGCGTCGCGGTCCAGCTCGGCGTAGGTCAGCGCCTCGCCGCCGGAGACCAGGGCCACCTCACCGGGAGTGCGCCCGGCCTGTGCGGAGAACATCCCGGGCACGCACGCCGGAGCGGCCACGGCCGGCCCGGTGGCGGCGGCTTCCAGCAGCCGGGCGCGCTCGGCCGCCCCGAACATGGGGAGCTCCGCGAGGCGCGTTTCCGGCGCGGCGGCGCCGGCGGCGAGGAGCCGGTGGAAGTGATCGGCGAAGCGCTCCACGGTGGAGCGGTCGTACAGATCGGAGTTGTACTCGACCACGATCGACGCCGGCCCCCCCGTCCCGTCGTTGACCAGCACGGAGATGTCGAACTTGGAGGTCCCGGTGTCCCCCAGCGGCGCGACCTCCCCGTCCGGGAGCAGGGTCTTTGCCGGCCCGGCGGACCGCTCGGGCACCGGGCCCCCGGGGTTGGCCTCCGAGGCGGGGTTCGGCGTGGTCTGGAAGCCGAACATCACCTGCACCAGGGGGTTGCGGCTTGGGTCACGATCCGGCTGGACCTCGTCCAGGATCATCTGCAGGGGGACTTCCGCGTGCGCGAAGACCCCCAGCATCGCCTCCCTCACCTGCTCCAGCACCTCCTGGAAGGTCAGGGCCGCCGCCAGGCGCGCCCGCACCGGGAGGGTGTTGATGAAGAAGCCCAGCAGCCGCTGTGTCTCGGGGCGCAGGCGGTTGGCCGCCGCCGACCCGACGACGAAGTCCTCCTGTCCCGTGTAGCGGAAGAGGAGGGCCTGGTACGCGGCCAGGCAGACGTGGTGCACGGTGGCGCCTTCCCGGCGCGCAAGCTCCCGGATGCTCTCCAGCAGCTCGGGCGGAATCGTGATCCCGTAGAGCCCGCCGCGATAGCTCTGCACGGCCGGGTGCGGACGGTCCGTGGGCACCTCCAGCACCGAGGGGACCCCGCGCAGCGACTCCCGCCAGTAGGCGAGGTGCTCGGCCAGGCGGTCACCGGACAGGATCCGGCGCTGCCACACGGCGTAGTCGGCGTACTGCACCGGCAGCTCGGGGAGCGGCGAGGGCTCGCCGAGGGCGAACGCCGCGTACAGCTGGTCCCACTCGTGGAACATCAGCGCCCACGACCACCCGTCCATCACGATGTGGTGCACGGTCAGCAGCAGGACGTAGTCGTCCTCGTCGAAGCGCAGCACGCGCGCACGCATCACGGGCCCGTCGACCAGGTCCAGCGGCTGCATCGCCGCCTCGCGGACCCTGGCGCGGACCAGGCCGGGCCTCGCCTGCTCGGGAACGCCCGGCAGGTCCTCCACGGGGAGCGGGACCTGGGAAGGGGGAAGCACCACCTGGACCGTTTGTCCGTCCACGACGCGGTAGACGGTTCGCAGCACCTCGTGCCGGCGTACGATCTCGCTGAGCGCCCGCCCGGCGACCGCCACGTCCACGCGCCTGCGGATCCGCTGGTGGGTGGCCAGGGTGTACAGGGGGCTGCCGGGCTCGATCTGGTCCAGTACCCAGAGCCGCTCCTGGGCATACGAGAGCGGGAGCCGCTCGCTGCCGGTGCGCGGGACCGGGAGGATGGGGGGGAGCTGCTCGGGATCGCCGGCCTCGCGCAGGGCCTCGATCCGCCCGGCCAGCCCGGCCAGGGTGGGGACCTCGAAGACGGCCTCCAGGGGCAGGTCCACCCCGAAGCCGTCCTTGACGTGGAAGAGCAGGCGGGTGGCGAGCAGCGAGTGGCCGCCGAGGGAGAAGAAGTCGTCGTGGGCTCCGATGCCGCCGAAGCCGAGCAGCTCCTCCCAGACGGCGGCCAGGCGGAGCTGCGCCTCACCCTCCGGCGCGACGTACCGGACCCCCAGCTCCGGACGGCCGTGCAGCGCCGGGACCTGCGCCGCGGGCGCGGCCTCCCCCGCCGTGCCCGCGCCTTCCCGGATCGCCCCGGCGGCGGGATCCGCGGGCACCGCGGGCGCGGCCGCCGGGGCGATCCAGTACGCGTGGCGCTCGAACGGGTAGGTGGGGAGCCGGACGCGCAGGCGGCGCTCGTCCCCGGCGAAGGCGACCCAGTCCGGGCGCACCCCCGCCATCCACAGCTGCCCCGCCGTCTCCAGCATCTGCGCCAGGTCGCTGCGCCGCGTGTACGCGTGCCGCAGCGTCGCCAGCACCGAGCTCGCCGCCGCCCCCGCCTGGAGCGCGAACGTCCCCAGCGTCCGGCCCGGCCCCACCTCCAGCAGCACCCGCTGTCCCTCCGCCAGCACCTCGCGCATACCCTCGGCGAAGCGCACCGTCCGGCACAGGTGCCGCGCCCAGTACTCCGGGTCCGTCGCCTCCGCCGCCGTGATCGCCAGCCCGGTGACGTTCGAGACGAACGGAATCTCCGGAGCCCGCAGCCGCATTGCCCGCAACCGCCCCGCCAGCTCCTGCGCGACCGGTTCCATCAGGTCGGAGTGGAAGGCGTGCGACGCGTTCAGCCTCCGGCACGCCACCCCGGCCGCCGTCAGCTCCGCCTCCAGTGCCGCCACCGCCGCCGGGCTCCCGGAGACGGTGCACATCTCCGCGGAATTGACGGCCGCCAGCGCCAGCCCTTCGCGCAGCAGCGGGAGCACCTCCGCCTCCGGCAGCGGCACGGCCAGCATCGCACCTCCGGGCAGCCCGGCGATCAGGCGGGCCCGCTCCGCCACCAGGACGAGGGCGTCCTCCAGCTCGAAGACCCCCGCGAGCGTGGCGGCCACGTACTCGCCCAGCGAGTGGCCGAGCATCAGCTCGGGCCGGACCCCCCATTCCATCCACGTCCGCGCCAGCGCGTACTCCACCACGAACACGGCCGGGTGCGCCAGCTCCGTGCGATCCAGCGCTTCGCGGGCGGGGTCGCCGCCGTCGCGTCCCAGCATGCGCCGCAGGTCGGGCTCACCCGCGGCGGGCCCCGCGGCCTCCGGCGCGGCGCCCGCGCGCTGCTCGGGAGCCGGCTCGCCCGGGAAAAGCACCTCCCTCGGGTCGGCGCCCAGGACGGGGAGCAGGATCTCGGCGCAGCGGTCGACCTCGCGGCGGAAGACCGGCTCGGCCTCGTAGAGGCCGCGCGCCATCCCCGCGTAGTGGTCGCCGAGCCCCGGGAAGAGGAAGGCGACCCGACGCTCCACGCTGTCCCGCACCGTGTCGAGGACGCGCCGGGGATCGCGCGAGGCGAGCGCGTCCATGGCGTCTCCGCGGCCGCGGCAGACCAGGACGCGGCGGTGCCCGAACCGGCGGCGCCCCACGCGCAGCGTATGCGCCACGTCGGCAAAGGCCTGCTCCGGGTGCGACCCCAGGTGCTCCACCAGGCGGTCGGTCGCCGCTTCCAGCGCCGTGGCCGTGCGCGCGGAAAGGACGACGAGCTCCCAGGGCCGCGCCGGGCCGGAGGGCTCGGCGGCGGGCGCCTCCTCGAGCACGACGTGCGCGTTGGTGCCGCCCATTCCGAAGGAGGAGACCCCGGCGCGGCGCGGGTGGCCGTTGCGCTCCCAGGGGCGCAGGGCCGCGTTGACGAAGAAGGGGGAGCGGGCGAAGTCGATCCGGGGATTGGGCGTCTCGAAGTGCAGCGAGGCGGGGATCTCCGCGTTCTCCAGCGCCAGGACCGTCTTGATCAGCCCCGCCACCCCGGCGGCGGCGTCCAGGTGGCCGACGTTGCTCTTGACCGAACCCAGCGCGCAGTGGCCCGTCCGCCCCGTGTCGCCGAACGCGGTGACGAGCGCGGCGACCTCGATGGGGTCGCCCACCTCGGTCGCGGAGCCGTGCGCCTCCACGTACGACACCTCTTCGGGCTTCACCCCCGCCACCGAGAGCGCCTCCGCGATGACCTCGGCCTGGCCTTCGCGGCGCGGCACGGTGAAGCTGGCCTTTTCGCCCCCGTCGTTGTTCACCGCGGAGCCGCGGATCACGGCGTGCACGGTGTCGCCGTCGTCGAGCGCGTCCTCGAGACGCTTGAGCACCACCACCCCCACCCCGCTCCCGCCCACGGTGCCGCGCGCGTCCGCGTCGAAGGACCTGCACTCCCCCGTGGGAGACAGGATCCCTCCCGGCGAGTAGCGGTAGCCCGTCTTCGTGGGGACGCTGACGTGGGCGCCGCCGGCGAGGACGAGGTCGCTCTCCCCGAAGAGCAGGCTCTGGCACGCCAGGTGGACGGCGACGAGCGAGGACGAGCACGCCGTCTGCAGGTTGATGCTGGGTCCCCGCAGGTTCAGGCGGTAGGAGGTCATGGTGGCGATGGAATCGCCGTTGAGGAGCATCACCTGGAAGTCGCCGATGGACTCGTATACGGCGGGCTGTGAGAGCACGTTGAGCAGGTAGCGGTTCTGCCCCCCCGCGGCGTAGACGCCGATGCGCCCCTCGTAGCTGTCCGTGGCGTAGCCCGCCCGCTCCAGCGCATCCCAGGCGCACTCCAGGAAGACGCGGTGCTGCGGGTTCAGGATGCTCGCCTCGCGCGGGGTGAAGCCGAAGAACGCCGCGTCGAACAGTTCCGCGTCCCCGAGCATCCCGTGCGCGGGGACGTAGCTCGGGTCACCGAGCTGGCGCTCGGGCACCCCAGCGGCCGCCAGCTCCTCCCGGGTGAAGCGCGCGATCGCATCCACGCCCGTCCGGAGGTTGCACCAGAACGCGTCCAGATCACCCGCGCCCGGAAAGCGCCCGGCCATCCCCACGACCGCGATCTCCTGACCCGTGAGCGGCTCCGCGCCCGCTGAGTTCTTCATTCGTCTACCTTCGTGAAGTTTTCGCGAATCATCCGCGGCCCGGCCGGGTCGCACGGTGCCTGTTCACTCGCTCACGACGCGCTGCGCCCCGCTCACGGCTCTGCTCCATGACGTCGGCGGTGGCTTCGGCC
This sequence comes from Longimicrobiaceae bacterium, assembly GCA_040509335.1. Lineage (GTDB taxonomy): Bacteria > Gemmatimonadota > Gemmatimonadetes > Longimicrobiales > Longimicrobiaceae > JAFAYN01. Next base: position 14,330 of record JBEVLE010000620.1, read on the forward strand.
GCGCGGCCGGACAGCCCGTCCAGGTACTCGGCGAGCGTGCCGAGCGTGCGGTGCTCGAAGAGGTCCACCAGCGCAACGCCCTCGGGGAACCTTTCCCGCAGCCGCGCGTGCACCCGGACCAGGAGCAGCGAGTGGCCGCCCAGCTCGAAGAAGCTGTCGTCGACGCCCACCCGCTCGATCCCCAGCGCCTCCCCCCAGACCTCCGCCACGAAGCGCTGCGTGGGCGTCGCCGGTGCCACGTACTCGCCCCTCCCGGCCGCCTCCTCCGGCGCCGGGAGCGCGCGCGGGTCCACCTTGCCGTTGGCGTTCAGCGGCAGCTTGTCCAGCACCACGAAGGCGCTCGGCACCATGTAGTCCGGCAGCCGCTGCCCCAGGCGCGAGCGCAGCTCCGCCGTGGCGAGCTCCGCTCCGGCCACGGGCACCACGTAGGCGGCCAGCCGCTTCTGGCCCGGCATGCCGAAGGCAGGATCCTCGCGCACCAGCACCACCGCCTCGTGCACCCCCTCCTGCTCCAGCAGCACGGCTTCGATCTCGCCCGGCTCGATGCGGAAGCCGCGGATCTTGACCTGCGCGTCCACCCGCCCCAGGAACTCCAGCTCTCCGTCGGCGCGCCGCCGCACCCGGTCTCCCGTGCGGTACAGGCGCGCGCCGGCTTCCCCGGAAAAGGCGTCGGGAACGAACCTGTCGGCCGTCACGTCCGGGCGGCCCAGGTAGCCGCGCGCCACCCCCGCGCCGGCAAGGCACAGCTCGCCCGGCACCCCCGCCGGGAGCAGGTTCCCGGCGGCGTCCACCACGTGCATCCCCACGCCCGGCAGCGGCCGCCCCACCATCTGCCAGCCGTACGTCGTCCCGCGCCGCAGCGGCGTGGCCG
>JBEVLE010000621.1:0-6148 GCA_040509335.1 Longimicrobiaceae bacterium
ACCGGGACCTCCCGGTGCGGGCGCCGTTCCGCCGTCGCAGGCTGTTCCCTGTTCCCTGTTCCCTGTTCCCTGTTCCCTATCCCCTGCCGTTCACTTCCGCGCTCTCCACGATCGCCGCGGCGAGCCGCGCGGCCGCCGCCGGCACCCGGCCCTCGGGGTCGGCGTCCGGGTCGTAGGCGGCGAGCGTCGCGCCCACGATCTCCAGGCGCGAGCCCGCGAGGCGCACCGCCGCCTCCACCTCGTCCAGGGTGAATCCGCCGCGGGCGGCAAAGGTGTTGGCCGTCGCCTCGGTGGGGTCCAGCACGTCCAGGTCCAGGTGCAGGTACAGGCGGTCCACGCGCTCCGCCAGCGCGTCCAGCGCCGGCCCGAACGCGGCCTCCACGCCCTCCTCGCGCACCCGCGGCACCTCCACCGTGCGGATGCCGGAGCGGGCCAGGATCGCCCGCTCGCCGGGCTCCAGGTCGCGCGCGCCGGCCAGCACCACCGACTCGTCGGGGACGGGGAGGAAGCCGCGGATGGTGCCGGCGATCCCGGTCCAGCAGCGCCCCGTCGCCACCGCCAGCGACATCCCGTCCACGAAGCCGCTGCGCGAGCTTTCCGGGGTGTTCAGGTCGCCGTGCGCGTCCATCCACAGCACCCCGGCCGGGCCGGTGCCGCCCAGCACCCCCAGCGCCGCCGAGCAGTTGCCGGCGAGCACCAGCGGAAACGCCGGCGCCGCTTCGCGCACCCGCTCCGCCAGCGCGCGCGCCAGCAGGAAGGTCCCCGCCACCTCGCCGCCGGCCTCCGCGTCCGCCTCCACGCGCTCCGCCGACACGCGGTGGCCGCGGCCGCGCAGCGCCTCCTCCAGCCCCGCGCGCAGCAGGTGCTCCGGGCCCCGGCCCATGCGCCACTCGCGGCGGCCGGAGTCGTACGGCAGCGCCAGGATCCTCACGTCCATCCCGTCCTCCGCGTCGTGTTCCGTGTCCCGCCCTCGCGGCGGGAAACAGAAAGATATGTGCTCGTGGCGCAATCGGCACGCAAGTGTGTCGTTCGGGTGCGCCGGTCCCGGTGACCCGCCACGGGACAGCGCTGTCGCGCACCGCTACAGAGCGCGTCCCCGGCGCGAACGGACGTCGTGCGAATGTGTTGGCAAGTCGTTGTGCGAATTGAGTTTGCGGTGGGATGTCGGCGTGGCCTCCGACCTGCCTCCACCGCGCCCCGCGCGAGACGGCGAGACCCTCACCATCCGGAGGCGGCCATGCACCTGCGACAAGCCTGCGTTCCCCTGGCGCTGCTGACCCTTGCCTCGGCCTGCGCCGACCGCGCCGGCCGGGACGTCCCCACCGCGTCCACGGCCCCGGACGGCGCGCCGCGCTTCGCGCTGGGCCCCAGCGCGCTGGGGCCGCCCGTCCCCGTCGGCGTGGAGGTGGTGGCGACGGGGTTCACCTCGCCCGTCCAGCTCGTCACCGCGCCGCAGAAGAACGGGCGGCGGTTCGTGGTGGACCAGGTGGGCGTGATCTGGGAGCTGAACCCGGCGGGGAAGGTGATGCCCAGGCCGTTCCTGGACGTCAGCAGCCGGATCACCCCGCTCAGCCCGGGCTACGACGAGCGCGGGCTCCTGGGGCTGGCGTTCCACCCGGACTTCGGCAGGAACGGGCGGTTCTTCGTGTTCTACACCATCCCGCCGCGCGCGGGGGCGCCGGCCGGGTTCAACCACACCAACGTGGTCTCCGAGTTCCGCGCGCGGGGCGGATCGCAGCTCCAGGCGGACCCCGGCTCCGAGCGGGTGGTGCTCATGGTGGACCACCCGCAGGCCAACCACAACGGCGGCACCCTGGCGTTCGGGCCGGACGGGTACCTGTACATCTCCATCGGCGACGGCGGCAACCGCGACGACGAGGGGCTGGGCCACGTGGAGGACTGGTACGCCGACAACGCCGGCGGCAACGCGCAGGACGTCACGCAGAACCTGCTCGGCAACATCCTGCGCATCGACGTGGACCGCGGCACGCCGTACGCCGTGCCCGGCAGCAACCCGTTCGTGGGCAAGACGGGGCTGGACGAGATCTGGGCGTACGGCTTCCGCAACCCGTACCGCTTCTCGTTCGACATGGAGAACGGCCACCGGCTGCTCGTGGGCGACGCCGGGCAGGAGCTGTGGGAGGAGGTGAGCGAGGTGGTCAAGGGCGGCAACTACGGCTGGAACGTCAGGGAGGGGACGCACTGCTTCGACGCCGAGAACCCCACGGTGTCGCCGGCCACCTGCCCGGACGAGGACCCCGTCACCGGCGAGGAGCTGCGCGACCCGGTGATCGAGTTCGCCAACACCAAGAACGGCGGGCTCTCGCTGACGGTGGTGGGCGGCGTCGTGTACCGCGGCGGCGACGTGCCGCAGCTGGACGGGCGCTACGTCTTCGGCGGCGCCTTTTCGGGCGGCGCCATCAGCGGCCGCCTGTTCGTGGCGACGCCCCAGGGCTCCGGCCTGTGGCCCATGCAGGAGCTGCTGGTGAACGGTACGGAGCGCCTGGGACACGTGGTCAAGGGCTTCGGCCAGGACGCGGACGGCGAGGTGTACGTGACGGGCTCGGAGGTGCTGGGGCCCACGGGCACCACCGGCAAGGTGTTCCGGCTCGTCCGCCCGCGGGGCTGACGGGGATCTCCGGGTGACGGACTCGCCGCCGGCGCGACGGAAGCCCCGGCGGCGCTTCGTCGTGCCCTTCGGTTTCTTGCGGTCGCGGGTGGTGGGTGTTCATGGCGGATTCCGTGCGGGTGGGGTAACGTTGTCGGGTGGCATCGTTTCCACCTCCACCCCACCCCAGGGAAGACGACATGAAGAAACTGCGCATCCTCCTCGCGGCGTCCGTGCTCGGCCTTGGCGCCTGCGGCGAGTCCACGCTCATGGCTCCCGAAGGCCCGTGGTTCGACAACGGTTCCACGTTCGGAACCGGCCACCGGTCCAGCGACAGCACGAGCGTGAACACCACGGCGGGAACGACTTCCGCCGAAAGGAACGGTTCGACCTTCGGTACGGGCTACTAGGCCGCAGGCGAACGCACGGCATGGGAAGCTGCCCGGTCCGGGGCTTCCCATGCGCGTAGCCGGCTAAGTAGGCGCTGCAGGAGGAACTCGATTCTTTGCCGACCTTCAGGATCCATCTCCATGGGAGCAGGAACCCGCTTGGAGACGGATTCAAGGATGACTTCGGCGACTCGCTGCTCGGCGCCGTCCTGCCGAGTGCGCGCAACGGCAAGAGCAGCGGTGGCATGGGACTCGGCCTGGCTCCAATCGCCGAACGCCCAGGCGCCTTCGGCAAGCCCGTTGAGCGCGGACGCTGCGAACTGCTGGTGCTGCCCCGATAGCCGGAGAATGCTTCCTCGGCGTCAAGGTATTGCTGACGGCTGCGGATCCCTCCTGCCGCGCGCGCGAGCGTCCCGTACACCAGAACCTGCTCATGCGGCTTCTGGATGACCGACAGCAGGTGAGCCAGCGGGCCGACCGCGAGACCGTAATATCGGTTGCGCACCAGCACGAACGAGAAGTCGTGCACGAGGTACGGAATGAAGGGATGGTGTACGGGATAGTAGTCGAGTGCTTTTCGCAGATGCCGGACGGCGGCCTGGAACATTCCGGACTCCGCCGCCAGAGTGAGGAGCGAGTGGTGTGCCTCGGCGGCCACCCGGCGCCTTCCCGTGTGGAGAGCCCGTCGCGCGACCCGTTCGAAGACGACCCGGGCTTTTTCGAACTCTCCAATGTCCTTCATCAGGTTTCCGTAGCCGAGCAGCGCCTTGACGACCTCCTGACGGTCCCGGGTGCGGACGGCCAGGCCAAATGCACGCTCATACCAGCTCGCTGCGCGCCCGAAGCTGGCGACCTGTCTACACAGCCGCGCTGCGTCGGAAGCCAACTCCGCGGAATCTGGATCGATGCTGGCGGCGGCCTCGGCGAAGAGCGCTGCGGTCGGTAAGTGGGACCTCTCCTCCGCCCACCGGCAGATGCGGCGGCTGGCGTCGGCGAGGTGGCGGGGCTCGACAGCCTCGGGGCTGCGGATGGAAAGGGCGAACAGCCCGAATGCATCTACCAGCTCGGGTGCGTGGACGCACGCATCACCGAGGCGTCGACATGCCTCTTCCGGTAGCGACACCGCCAGCGACCTGCGCGCGTCCGCTGGAGTCACGCTCCACATGCGCGCCCTTCGGAGCATGCGCCAGAATGCGATTCCGAGTTCCGGACCCAGGGGCTCCAGTGTCCAGATCTCGTGCGGCCACGGCTCCGTGGGTGGAGGAGGCGCAATCGAGCGCAGACGCCCGGAGCTGGATGACTCGGTTGACGTTCCCATTCAGTTTGCTCCGGGCGCATGACATGCCCTGATATCAGCCGCCAGAATAGATGTCGAGGGAGCGATGCGCCATACTTTGCGCGAGTAGCAGCTGTTTGATCCTGGGCTTCTTGCCTTGGGGTGAGCAGTAGGTGGTTGTGGCGTGAACTGTATTCCGCATTGCTGGTCATCCACCGCCCGTCTACGGCGTGGAACTCCGGGTGACGGACCCGCCGGCGGCGCTTCGTCGTGACCTCCGGTTCCGGGAGCCCATCGGCCGGCGCGCGCATGCGGGAACGGCGGCCGACCCGTACATTGACGCCGGACCGGCGTCCCGTCCGGCCGGCGCTCGGGTCCCCGCGACCGCGTCCGCCGCCTCCCCGTGAATCGTCAGAGCCTCAGATGAACCCAGTGGATCCGGAGATCGCGCTTCTCGTGGACGAGTGGCGGCGCTGCGTGACCGAAAAGGACGTGGCGGGCGCCGCGCGGCTCCTGGACGAAAAGTACCGGGGCACCCTGCCGACCGGCGAGCAGGTCGTCCGGGACGCCGAGATCGCGCTGCTCGCGTCCCCGTCGGTCGCGGTCCGCTCCATCGATGTCCAGGACCTGCGGACGACGAGGCGGGGAAACCGGGCGACCGCCGCGGCGCGCCTCACCATGGCGGGCACGGTCAACGGCGCGGAGTTCCACAACGTGTACCACGCGACGTTCGAGTTCCGCAGGACCGGCTCCGCGTGGCGCGCGACGAGCACGCGGCTGGCGGAGGGCGCGGCCGGGCAGGCACGCCCCGCGCCGCGGACGAACGGCCGCTCGGCGGCCTCCTGGCTGAAGCGCCTGCTGCGCCGCGCGGACGCGCCCGCGTCGTTCCAGGAGATGGCGTACCTTCCCTTCCAGCCGGGGAAGAGCTTCGCCCTCCCGCCCGTGGAGCCGGCGCCCACCCGCGCCGCGTCCGCGGACGAGCTCCCCGTCCCCCCGCGGGAGCTGTGGCTGGGCTACAACTACCCGGCCCACGGCGAGGCCCACGTCCGCACCATGCTGGACGTGACGTACGCGTCGGGGCTCGAGTTCGCGCCGGGCGACCGCATCCTGGACCTGGGCTGCGGCGCCGGGCGGATGATCCGCCACCTGGTGGAGCTGGCCGACAGCTGCGAGATCTGGGGGATGGACATCAGCGCCGAGCACATCTTCTGGTGCAAGGCCAACCTGAGCCCTCCCTTCCACTTCGCCACCAACACCAAGGTCCCGCACCTGCCCTTCGAGGACCGCAGCTTCCGCTTCATCTACTGCGGCTCGCTGTTCACGCACATCGACGACCTCGCCGACGCGTGGCTCCTGGAGCTGCACCGGATCCTCGCGCCCGACGGCCGCCTGTACGTGACGATCCACGACAGCAGCACCGTCCGCCTGTTCGACGAGGGAAAGTACCCCGCCTCCCCCCTCGCCCGCCGCATGCGCACGGAGGAGGTCTACCAGGCGGCAAAGGCTGACCCGGGGATGATCTCCATCGACCGCGACCACCTGTCGCAGGTCTTCTACGGCACGGAATACTTCACCCGCATGGCGAGCTCCATGTTCGAGGTCGTGTCCGTGGTCCCGGAAGCCTACTTCTACCAGACGGCCTTTCTCCTGCGCAGGAAGCGGACGGACCGGACCCCGGGCGCGGGCGCCTGAAGACGGCGGCGTGACCCACGGCGCCGCCGACAGATGAGGGGGCCCGCACTCGCGGACGCCAGCGCCACCCCCGCGTGAGGGATTTCGGCCCGGAGGGGCGAGACCGCGCGGCTGTTTGCGCGGGCTCGACTCCGTTACGCACGGTTGTTTCGTGCGTTACGGAGCCGAAGCCCGACCCCGGCG
>JBEVLE010000622.1:0-12153 GCA_040509335.1 Longimicrobiaceae bacterium
CCGGGCGAGGGGGTCCGTCGCTTCCGTGAGCGCGGGTCTACGCCGGCGGATTCCCTCCGCCGCTGCACACGCACTGGCCGTTCACGCACGAGCCACCGGCCGTCTGCCCCGGTATGCGGATGCACTCGCGGAAGCACTGGGCCGGGTCGCAGGCGCGGACGGCGGCGGTGTCGGGGCTCGCGACGGCCTGGGTGGCCCCGAAGCCGAGCGCTCCGGCGAAGGCGGCGGCGAAGAGGGCTCCGGACAGCTTGCGACGAGTCATGTGGACCTCCGGGTCGGGGGGAGAGCAGGACGCGCCCCCCACGATAATTTGTCCGGAAGAATATGCAAGCTCGCCGTGGCCGTCTCTCCACGCAGCCGCACGACCACCGCCAGCGGCGCCAGAAGCAGCGGCAGGTACGTGGCCCAGCAGAGCGGCGCGAAGAGCACCGCGGCGGCGGCCACGATCCCGCAGCGCAGCGCCGTGTCCCGCGTCCGCCGGGTCAGCCAGGCGGCCGCCAGCGGCGCGGCGACCCCGACGACCGTGAGGTAGAGCCGGGCCCACGCCGGGAGCGGCCCCGGCCGGGGTTCCCACCCCAGCTCCCGGACGACGCGCAGCACCGCGAACGACAGCGACACGTTGGTGCCGCCGTAGTGGGGGTCGTACGCCCAGGTTCCCTGCCCCACCACGGGGAGCATGTAGCGCGCCCAGTCCAGCATGGAGCGCACGAACACGCCCGGGCCCAGCACGGCCATGCACAGCACACTGCCCAGCACGAGCGCGAGCGCCGCCCCCCGCACCACCCTCCACCCCTCGCGACCGGCGGCCACGAGCAGCGGCCAGGCGCAGTACAGCTTGACCATGGCGGACGCCGCGAACCCCCAGCCCCGCGCCGCCGGCCAGGCGAGCGCCGCGCCGAAGAGCGCCCAAAGCACCGGCTCCACGTTGGCGACCATGACGGCGAGCTGGGCCCCCGGCACCGCGGCCACCACCGCCGCCGCGACCATCGCGCCGGCCAGGGTGACGCGGCCGGTGGCGAGCTTCGCCAGCGAGGCGGCGTACACCGCGAACGCCGCGTACAGCACCACGTACCACGCCCGCGCGAAGGTGAGCAGCGGCAGGTGGGCGAAGGGCACCAGCACGCCCATCAGGAAGGGCGGATACGGGTAGCGGGCGTGCGGGTACGGGTGGCCGGGCGTGGCGAAGTGGGGCCCGTAGTCCGGCCACGGCCAGTACAGCGCCTGCCCCCGGAGCGCCCGCCCGGCGATGACGTAGTAGCGCACCATGTCGTCGCGCCGCGCGGCCCGGGTCCACAGCGCGGGGACCAGCTCCCACCCCAGGTACGCCAGGTACAGCACGCTCGCGGCGGCCAGCGCGGCCAGGGCGGCGCGCTCCCGGCCGGAGCGCCGCCGCCCGGGCTCGGCGCGGGCGTGGAGTGCGCCCGCCGCGCCCAGCGCGACGGCGGCGAGGCCCAGCAGGTAGCGCGCCCACTCGGGCATGGACTCATGCATGGCGGGTGCTCATCCCCGAGCGGATCTCCCGGCGTGGTGGGACGCCGCCCGCCTGCGGACGCGGGCGGGAACGGACGGTGGCGAGGGCGCAAAGTATCGGCGGGGGGGCGGGCCGCCAAGTGGCGCCGGGCCGCCCGGGAACCTCCGGGGCGCGCCCTGGTACCGGTTGTCCGGCGCGGCCCCCCGCCCGGCCGCGCGCCGCAGCTCCCACACGGACCCCGACCCTGCCCATGCGTCACACCCTGACCCCCCGCACGGCCGTACTGGCGCTGGCGACGGCCGCCGCCGGCTGTGCGCCCGCGAGCGCCGTGAGCCCGGAGACCGCACCCGCCCCGGCCGCGCAGGCCGCAGCGCCCGCCCCGGCCCCGGCCGCGGCGTCCAACCCGCTCCTCGCCGAGTGGACCGGCCCCTACGGAGGGGTGCCGCCCTTCGACCGCGTGCGCGTGGCGGACTTCGTCCCCGCGCTGGAAGCGGCCATGGCGGAGAACCTGGCCGAGGTCGAGCGGATCGCCGCCGACCCCGCGGCGCCGACCTTCGAGAACACGGTGCTGGCGTTCGAGCGCGCCGGGAGGACGCTGCAGCGGGTGATGACCTTCTACGGCGTGTGGAGCTCCAGCATGAACACGCCGGAGTTCCAGGCCGTGCAGCGCGAGATGGCGCCCCGGCTGGCCGCCTTCAACGACCGCATCACGCAGAACGAGGCGCTCTTCCGCCGCCTGGAGGCGGTCGACGCCTCGCCCGAAAAGGCCCGGCTCACCCCCGAGCAGCAGCGGCTGCTCTGGGTGCACCACAACAACTTCGTGCGCGCCGGCGCGCGGCTGGACGCGGCGAAGAAGGCGCGCCTGTCGCAGATCAACCAGCAGCTCGCCGGGCTGTTCACGGCCTTCAGCCAGGACGTGCTGGCCGACGAGAGCGACCAGTTCCTGGTGATCCGCAGCGAGGCCGAGCTGGCCGGCGTGCCGCAGTCGGTGCGCGACGCCGCCGCGGCCGCCGCGACCGCCCGCAAGCTGCCCGGCGCGTGGGTGATCGACAACACGCGCTCGGCGGTGGACCCGTTCCTCACCTACGCCGACCGGGGCGAGCTCCGCGAAAAGGTGTGGCGCACCTTCGTGAACCGCGGCGACATGGGGGGCGAGACGGACACCAACGCCACCATCGCGCAGATCCTCAAGCTCCGCGCGGAGCGGGCGCAGCTCCTGGGCTACCCCACGCACGCCCACTGGCGGCTGGACAACGCCATGGCGAAGACCCCCGAGCGCGCCATGGAGCTGATGGAGGCGGTGTGGACGCCCGCCGTGGCCCGGGTGCGCGAGGAGGTCGCCGACATGCAGCAGGTGGCCCGCGCGGAGGGCGGAAGCGCCGCCATCGAGCCGTGGGACTACCGCTACTACATGGAAAAGGTGAGGAAGCAGCGCTACGACCTGGACCAGAACGAGGTCAAGCAGTACCTCCAGCTGGAGCGGCTGCGCGAGGGGATGTTCTGGGTGGCGGGCGAGCTGTTCGGCTTCCAGTTCACGCCCATCACCAACGTCCCCGTCTTCCACCCCGACGTGCGGGTGTGGGAGGTCAGGGACCGCGCCACCGGCCGCCACGTGGGCGTGTGGTACTGGGACCCGTACGCCCGTCCCGGCAAGCGCTCCGGCGCGTGGATGAACGCGTACCGGTCGCAGCAGCGCATGAACGGCGAGATCACCACCATCGTTTCCAACAACTCCAACTTCGTGAAGGGAAGGCCGGGCGAGCCGGTGCTCATCTCCTGGGACGACGCGGAAACGCTCTTCCACGAGTTCGGGCACGCGCTGCACGGCCTGTCGTCCAGCGTGACGTATCCCACGCTGTCGGGGACGGCGGTGGCGCGCGACTACGTGGAGTTCCCCTCGCAGCTCCTGGAGCACTGGCTGGGAACGCCCGAGGTGCTGCAGCGCTTCGCCGTGCACCACCAGACGGGCCAGCCCATCCCGGCGGCGCTGGTGGAGCGGATCAAGCGGGCCTCCACCTTCAACCAGGGGTTCGCCACCGTGGAGTACCTGTCCAGCGCGCTGGTGGACATGAAGCTCCACCTGGCCGGGACCCGCGACATCGACCCGGACGCCTTCGAGCGGGAAACGCTGGCGCAGCTGGGGATGCCGCGCGAGATCGTGATGCGGCACCGCACGCCGCAGTTCTCGCACGTGTTCGGCAGCGACAGCTACTCGGCGGGCTACTACAGCTACCTGTGGTCCGACGTGCTGACGGCGGACGCGGCTGAAGCCTTCGAGGAGGGCAAGGGGCTGTACGACCCGGCCGTGGCGGAGAGGCTGCGCCGCTACATCTTCTCGGTGGGCAACACGGTCGACCAGGCGGAGGCGTACCGCGCCTTCCGCGGGCGCGACGCGCGCATCGACGCGCTCATGCGCGACCGGGGCTTCCCGGTGCCCGGCGCGGCGGCGACCCGGCGGTAGGCGCGACCGCCGCGCGGCCCGGCAGGCGGCAAAGGAGCCCCCGGCGGTCCGCACCGCCGGGGGCTTTTCGCGTCCGGGGAAGGAGTCTTGCCCGGTCGCATTTCGCAACGTATTTTGTTGCACGGAACGGTTTGGCTGGAAGGTTTCCACGGATCCAGGAGAGGCCCATGACTCGGTCCGGTTCGGCGAAAAAGGTCCGGGAGCTCAACAACGACCAGAGCTTCTACGCGCTCCGCCTGGAATCGGCGCGGCGCGCGTTCCCCTCCGACGCGCAGGTGGCCGAGGCGCTGGGCGTGGACCGCGCGCAGGTCAAGCGCTGGTACGAGGGCACCACCGTCCCGGGACCGGAGAACGTGGACCGGATCGTGGGGCTGGACGCCGTCGTCGAGCTGCTGTCCGGCTACCTGGAGCCGTCGTCCGTCCCCAAGTGGCTGAACGGGTTCAACGCCCACCTGGGGGACCGGCGCCCCATCGACGTGCTCCGGCAGGGCAGCCTTTCCGAGGTGATCGCCGCCATCGAGGCGCTGAAGAGCGGCTCCTACGCGTGAGCGCGGCTCCGGCCCGCGCCTGGCGGGTGTTCCCGTGGGACCCGGAGGCGGCGGCGGGCGAGCGCTTCTCCCCCTCGTACGTGCCGCCGGCCCAGGGCAAGGGACGCTTCGACCTCCCCGGGGTCCCGGGCGGCGTGCTGTACCTGGCCGAGACCCCGGAGCACGCGGTGGCCGAGCTGGTGCAGCAGTACCGGGGGCAGTCGCTGGACGGCGCGGAGCTGGTCGCCGCCGGCCGGCGCCTGGCGCTGGTGGCCGTCGCCCTGCCGGACCCGCTGCGCGAGAGCGTGGTCGACCTGTGCGACCCCGCGGAGCTCGTCCGGCTGGGGGTGCGGCCGGACGAGACCGCTTCCCGCGACCGGGGGGCCACGCAGCGGATGGGCGCCGGGGTCCACGCCGCGGGGCATGCCGGGCTGCGCTGGTGGTCTGCGTTTTCCGGCGACTGGCACACCCTGCTGCTCTTTCGCGACCGCATCGGCAAGCCGCTCGCCTTCGGCGCACCGGAGCCCCTCGCGCTCGAGCACCCCGCCCTGCAAGAGGCGGCGCGGGAGCTGGGGATCGGCATCGCGGCGGCGCTCCGCGCACGCGCTCGCGCCCCGGCGCGCTGACGCGGGAACCCCGACGAGAGCCCCCGGAGGCACGCGCCCCCGGGGGCTCCTTGCGTCCGGCCCCGCCCACGCAGTACGAATGTTGCAGCCCCGGCCTCCCCTTTTCGTGTCCCCCTGGAGCGACGCATGACCGAGCACGGCAACATAGATCCGGAAGAGCGGCGGGAGCTGCACGAGCGCGCCACCGTGGAGCCCGAGCAGGGCGCCATCCGCGGCGACGACCCGGACAAGCCCCAGCCGGACGCGTGGGAGGCCGCCAAGATCGACCTGTCCAGCGAGGAGCGCATCCGCGCCGAGATGGCGGGCGAGGGCGAGCCCCCCGCCACCCCGGCCGACGAGGCGCGCCACGGCAGCGTGGCCGCGCAGCCGCCGGAGGAGCTCACGGGACTGCGGACCGGCAAGGTCAAGCAGACGGCCGCCGGCCTCACCGCAATCCGCGTGGCCATGGAGCACACGGTGGACGAGATGGGCGCCCTGGACGGCGCGCGGATGCTGCACGCGCTCAACCAGGCCGACGGCTTCGACTGCCAGAGCTGCGCCTGGCCCGACCCCCCGGCCGGCGAGCGCCCCTTCATGGCCGAGTACTGCGAGAACGGCGCGAAGGTCACCGCCGAGGAAAACACCCGCAGGCTGATCCCCCCGGAGTTCTTCCGCGAGCACAGCGTGGCCGAGCTTTCCCGCCGCTCCGACTACTGGCTGGCGAAGCAGGGGCGCATCGCCCACCCGCTGGTGCTGCGCGAGGGCGCCACGCACTACCAGCCCATCGGCTGGGACGAGGCGTTCCGGCTGCTGGCCGAGGAGCTGAACGCGCTGGACTCGCCGGACGAGGCGGCCTTCTACACCTCCGGGCGCACCAGCAACGAGGCCGCCTTCCTGTACCAGCTGTTCGCGCGGATGTACGGGACCAACAACTTCCCGGACTGCTCCAACATGTGCCACGAGTCCAGCGGCGCCGCGCTGACCGACTCCATCGGCATCGGCAAGGCCACGGTCACGCTGGACGACGTGGTGCACGCCGACCTGCTCATCGACATGGGGCACAACCCGGGGAGCTGCCACCCGCGCATGCTCAGCGCCCTGCGCGAGCTCAAGCGCAACGGCGGCCGGGTCGTCGCCGTGAACCCGCTCCCCGAGACCGGCCTCAACCACTTCAAGCACCCGCAGGACCTCAGGCACCCCGCGCGCGCCCTGGACGTGCTGGTGGGCGACGGCGCCCCCATCGCGGACCTGTACGTCCCCGTGCGCATCGCCGGCGACCTGGCGCTCCTCAAGGGGATCGCCAAGGAACTGCTGGAGGAGGAGGAGCGGCGCCCGGGGGAGGTGTTCGACCACGCCTTCATCCGCGACCACACCCACGGGTTCGAGGCGCTCCTCGCCGACCTGCGGGGGGAGAGCTGGGAGCTGCTGGTGGAGCAGAGCGGCGTCTCGCGCGCGGAGATCCGGCGCATCGCGGAGATGGTGATGGCGAGCGAGCGATTGATCGTCGCGTGGGCGATGGGGCTGACGCAGCAGCCGCAGGCGGTCGCCGCCATCCAGAGCATCGTCAACCTGCTCCTGCTGCGGGGGAGCATCGGCAGGCCGGGCGCGGGGGCGCTCCCGGTGCGCGGCCACAGCAACGTGCAGGGCGACCGCACGGTGGGGATCTGGGAGCGGATGTCGGACCGCTTCCTGGACGCGCTGGGGCGGGAGTTCGGCTTCGAGCCGCCGCGCAGGCACGGCTACGACACGGTGGAAACGCTGCGGGCGATGCACGCCGGCCGGGTCAAGGTGTTCTTCGCCATGGGCGGCAACGTCCTGTCCGCCGGCCCGGACACCGAGTACGCCGCCGAGGGCTTCCGCCGCTGCCGGCTCACCGCGCACGTGTCCATCAAGCTGAACCGCGGGCACCTGGTCGCCGGGCGCCGGGCGCTGGTCCTCCCCACCATCGGCCGCGCCGAGCGCGACGTGCAGGCCGGGGGCGAGCAGTTCGTTTCGGTGGAGGACACCATGGGGATCATCCACGCCTCGCGCGGGGTGGTGCCCCCCGCCTCCCCGGACCTCCTCAGCGAGCCCACGATCGTCGCGCGCCTCGCAAAGGCCGTCCTGGGCGCGCGGGGCTCGGTGGACTGGGACGCGCTGGTGGCCGACTACGACCGCATCCGCGACCGCATCCAGCGGGTGGTCCCCGGCTTCGACGACTACAACCGGCGCGTCCGCCAGCCCGGCGGCTTCCCGCTCCCCAACCTGGCGCGCGACAAGCGGCAGTTCACCACCACCACGGGCAAGGCCAACTTCACCGTGCACCCCGTCCACCCGGTGCGCCTGGAGCCGGGGCAGCTGCTGATGATGTCCATACGCAGCCACGACCAGTTCAACACCACCGTCTACGGCCTGAGCGACCGCTACCGGGGGATTCACAACGAGCGGCGGGTGGTGCTGATGAACGCCGGGGACGTGGCGGAGCTGGGGCTGGCGAACGGGCAGGTGGTGGACCTCACCAGCCACTTCCGCGGGGAGCGGCGCGTCGCGCGGCGCTTCATCGTGCTCGCGTACCCCATCCCGCGCGGGTGCGCCGCCACGTACTTCCCCGAGGCCAACGTGCTGGTGCCCATCGACAGCGTGGCCGAGCGCAGCAACACGCCGACCTCCAAGTTCGTGGTCATCACCGTGGCGCCGTCCGAGTACGGCGGGCGGTTCGACTACGACCTGATCGAGCAGGAGCAGCCCATGCCGAGGGTCTGAACGGCTTTTGACGGCGGGTTCGGGCGTGCCCCCGGCTGGCGCCGGGGTCGGGCTTCGGCTCCGTAGGGCTGCAAACAACGCAGCCCAACGGAGTCGAGCCCCGGCAAACTGCCGCCGGGTCTCGCCCCTTCGGGCCGAAATCCCTCACGCGGGTTACGCGCCGGCGTCCGCGGGGGCGGCGCCGCGCTTCCGCCGCATCACACCCGGGGCACCCCCATGACCGAGGCCGAGCTGTTCGCGAGCTGGCGGGCACGCAAGACCGCGGGCTCCTACTACCGCCTGCGGGCGGCGACCACCGTGGAAGCCGAGTTCATGCGCACGGCGGTGCCGGACGACGGCTACGCGCGCGTGAAGTTCTCGTGCTCCCCGGCGGACAGCCTCTCGCTCGGTTTCGCGGCGGCCTGGCCGGACACGCTCGCCCGCGGCGAGCCCCGGGAGGTGGAAGCCGCGATCGCGCTGGCCGCGGTCGACGAGATGCTCGGCCGCTCCCTCCGCCCGTTCCGCGGGTGCAGCCTGCTCCTGGAGGAGGTAGGGTGGCACGAGGTCGGCAGCAGCGAGGCCGCCTTCCGCATCGCCACCGAGCGGGCGCTGAACCAGCTCCGGACCGACGCCGCCGCCTGGGAGCACGTGAGACCCGGCGACCAACGGTAGATCCAGCGCGAACCCGCGTGAGGGATTTCGGCCCGAAGGGGCGAGACCGCGCGGCCGTTTGCGCGGGCTCGACTCCGTTACGCAGCGTTGTTTGCTGCGTTACGGAGCCGAAGCCCGACCCCGGCGCCAGCCGGGGGCACGCCCAACCCTGCCGTCAAAAGCCGTTCAAACCGACATCAGTAGGCGACCCCGAACCGCCGCCCCACGTGCTGCGGCTTCTCCAGCTCGTCGACCAAAGCAACCGCGTAGTCCTCGTAGGAGATGGCGCTGTTCCCCTGCTCGTCGGTGAGGAGCTGGTCGACGGTGGTCCGGTACGTCCCGGTGCGCTCCCCCGGCTGGATCACGATCGCCGGGCTCAGAAAGGTCCAGTCCAGCCCCTCCGCCTCCGCGCGGTACACGGCGAGCGAGTCGCGCCCCTCGGTCGCCTCGGCGCGGTACTCGTCGGGGAAGCCGGGGGCGTCCATCAGCGCCACTCCGGGCGCCACCTCCAGGCTCCCCGCCCCGCCCACCACGACCAGCCGCTTCACCTCTGCCTCGCGCAGGCCCGCGATCAGGCCGCGCGCCGCCGCCACCAGCGACGGGGCGCTCCCCGTGCTCCCCGGGCGCGGGGACACGGCGCTCACCACCGCGTCCGCCCCGCGCACGGCCCGGGCGACGCTCGCCGCGTCGGTGGCGTCTCCCCGCACCAGCCGCACCCGGGGATCGGGCGCCTGCGACTTCGCGGGGTCGCGCACCACGCCCACCACCTCGTGGCCGCGCTCCAGGGCCTCCCGGACGATCCGCTGGCCCACGTGCCCCGTGGCGCCGAAGAGTACGATCTTCATGGTGATTCCCCTTCCGGTTGCGGGCGGCTCGGGCCGCCCGGGTACGATGCCGGAGCGGGCATCGCTCCGGCGGGTGTGTATCCGCCGCTGTAACACACCAGGTCAAAAAAAATCAACACGCATCCCGCGCTCCCGCCGCCTCCACGCCGGCGAGGTCCCGTCCCAGCTCGGCGATGGTGGTGCGGTCCAGCTCCGCCTCCAGCACCCGCTCCGCCGCGTCCAGGCGGCGCTCCAGCACGGCCTGGATGTTCCGCCCCACCGGGCAGGCGGGGTTGGGCCGCTCCCGGTGCATGGCGAACAACTCCCCGCCCTCGCCCACCGCGCGGTACACGTCACCGAGGGTGATGCGGGACGCGGGGCGCGCCAGGAGCGCGCCGCCGCCCGTGCCCATCTGCGAGGTGGTGAGCCCCGCCTTCGCCAGCACGCCCAGGAGCCGCCGCACCAGCGAGGGATTGGTGTTCACGCTCCCCGCGATGAATTCCGACGTGACCGGCTCCCCCCGGCTCTGCTCGAGCAGGGTGAGGATGTGCGTGGCGACGGCGAAGCGGCTGTTCATTCGGGTGCTCGGTCTCTCCAATGTGTGTATCCATGATAGTAACATACAGGATCGCCGTCAACCCCGCGCAGGGGGCGCGTCCATCTTCCGGTGCAGGGCGGCGCGGGCGGCGTAGTAGCCGCACATGCCGTGGACGGCGCCGCCCGGCGGGGTGGACGCGGAGCACAGGTACAGCCCCTCCACCGGCGTGGTGTACGGGTTGGCCCGGAGCACGGGGCGGAAGAACACCTGCCGCAGCGTCATGGCGCCGGCGCTGATGTCGCCGCCCACCAGGTTGGGGTTGTGGCGCTCCAGCGCGGAGGGGGGCATGACGCTGCGCGCCAGCACCCGATCGCGGAAGCCGGGGGCGAAGCGCTCCACCTGGTCCTCGATGGCGCGCGTCATGTCCACGTCGCACCCGAAGGGGACGTGGCAGTAGGCCCAGGCGACGTGCTTCCCCTCCGGGGCGCGCGACGGGTCGTGCAGGGTGGGCTGCACCAGGAGGACGAACGGCCTGTCCGGCACCCGCCCGTCCAGGGGCGCCTGCTCCGAGGCGGCGATCTCGTCCAGCGTGCCGCCCAGGTGCACGGTGTGGGCGCGCCGGCACTCCGGGGAGCGCCAGGGGACGGGGCCGGCGAGCGCCCAGTCCACCTTGAACGACCCGGCGCCGTAGCGGAAGCGCTCCAGCGCGCGGCGGTAGCGCGCGGGGAGGCGGTGACCGGCCACGCGCAGCACCTGGCGCGGCGTCAGGTCCAGCAGGATCGTGCGCACGCCGCGCAGCTCGTCCACGCTTTCCACCGGCG
The DNA here is from genome assembly GCA_040509335.1 of Longimicrobiaceae bacterium. Lineage (GTDB taxonomy): Bacteria > Gemmatimonadota > Gemmatimonadetes > Longimicrobiales > Longimicrobiaceae > JAFAYN01. The sequence goes on from JBEVLE010000622.1 coordinate 10,620, forward strand.
CCCCCGTCACGATCTCGCCGCCCAGCGAGCGCAGGTACGAGGCGAGCGCGTCCGCGATGGCCTGCGAGCCGCCCCGCGCCACCGGCCACCCCACCGCGTGCCCCGCCGCCGCCAGCGTCAGCCCGAACGCGGCCGTGGGCGAGGCGGTGAGCGGCACCATGGAGTGCGCCGCGTTGCCGGCGAAGAGCGCCCGAGCCTCCTCGCCGCGGAAGCTCCCCTTCGCCACGGCGTAGGCGCTGCGGACGGCCGTCAGCCCGAAGCGGGCCAGCAGCAGCGGGTGGTCGGGGAACTCCAGCGGGCCCAGGATGTCCTCGGCCAGGACGGGCCAGCGGCGCACCCAGCGGCCCAGCAGCCGCTCCCAGGCGCGCGCGTCCGGCCCCAGCGTCGCCCCCGTCGCCGCCATGGACCGCTCGAGCAGGGCCACGCGCCCGTCGTCGAAGGGGTGGGCCAGGCACGCGGGCGAGTGCACCCACTCCAGCCCGTGCTCCGCCAGCGGCAGCGTGCGGAAGAAGGGCGAGGAGACCGCCAGCGGATGCACCGTGGAGCACACGTCGTGGCGGAAGCCCGGGAGCGTCAGCTCCTCCGTCCGCATCCCCCCGCCGATCCTGTCCGCCTGCTCCCGCACCACCACGGAGCGCCCCGCCCGCGCCAGCGCGATCGCCGCGGACAGCCCGTTGGGCCCCGAGCCCACCACCACCGCGTCCGGCAGCGCCATCCCGCGTCCCCCCGTCCGGAGTGTCCGTCCCGCCGGCTCCCGGCGGGCGACGGGCGGCCTGCACGATGCGCTCCACCGCCCGGCGGAGCGGGGCCGCGGCACTGGTGTGATTCTCGCACGACACGCGCGGGGTCCGCGCCGCGCCGCGGGCCCGCCGGACCGTCGGCTCCGTCCCAGCCAGGGAGGTACGAATGCACCCGAAGGGGATCCACCCGTGGACGTGCGTGCTGCTCCTCGCGCTCCCGGCGTGCAGGATCGTGGACCGCGTCCGTGACGGCGGCGCGCCCGCGGACACCGCGGCGGCCCCCGCCTCCACGGAATCGCTGGTGCTGCGGCTGGAATCGCCCGGCGTGCTCCGCCCGGGCGAGGAGGGCACGGTGCGCGTTTCCATCGCCAACCGCGGCGACTCGGTCCCGCGCGGCGTGGTGCTGGAGCTGTTCGTTCCCGGGTGGCTGGAGCCGTCCCCGCCCGCGCCGGGCGGGCGGGAGGTGACGGTGGGGGTGACGGAGGAGGAGGGGGTGCGGCTCACCTACCGGCTGGACGAGCCCCCGCTCCGGCCGGGGAAGACGGAGATCGTGGAGCAGCGGCTCCGCGTGCCGCCCACGAGCCCGGCGACGCGCGGGGGCCGGCCCTGGGGGCGCGTGGTCCGCGCGCGGCTGACGGCCCCCGGCGGCCGCTCCATGACGGAGGTGGAGAGCCCGATCGCCTTCGACACGGTCGCGGCGGCCGACTCGGCCGTGGCCGCGCCGGACACCGCGGCGGCGGTCGCTCCGCGCGACCGGCTGGGCCCGGCCCGGCTGGGGATGGCGGCGGCCGCGC
>JBEVLE010000623.1:0-9982 GCA_040509335.1 Longimicrobiaceae bacterium
GACTTGCATGTGTTAAGCGCGCCGCCAGCGTTCGTCCTGAGCCAGGATCAAACTCTCCATTAGAGACTTCGATTTAGCTCGTTCGAACACGTTTCCGTGTCCGGAACTTTTTCACGTTTCTTGACCCATTGGAGGAAAGGACGTGGTGCCTTCCCTCCGGGGCGCACACTTCTTCGCACTCCCCCAAAACCCGAGTTGTCAATACTCACGCGAGCCTCTGACTCGCTTCAGGACGACCCAGCCAGTTTCACCCGGCTCGTCGTGTCTCTCGCCCACCTTCCGGCGAGCCCTTCAAGCTAACCCCGCACTGCCCGTCCGTCAACCCCTCGCCGAAACTTCTTTTTCCATCTTCCGGCCGGCAGGTCCGCCGAGCAAGCTCGCAAACCTAAACCACTTAGACCGGATCGTCAAGGCGCCATCGCGACGTTTTTGCCGCACCGGAACTGCCCTGCATCCGTCCGAAGAGGAGCCCGAAAGAATAAACCCGTTCGGCCACCCCGTCAACCCCCGATGGTCGGCGTTACCCGGCCGTTTCGCGAAGGGCACATATGATACACGGCTCCCCACGGACCGTCAAGGGTTTTATTACACGATCATGATGGAACGGTGCCGGACGCCGAAGGGCGCACCCGGCACCGTTCCGTTTCATCGCCAGGCGAGCCTGACGCTAACTCGCGATGGTCTCCACCTGGAGCGTAGAGCGCGGCTGGTATTCGCCCACGGGCGGCCGGAAGGAGATGGCTAGGCGGTTCCACCCGTTGATGGCGACCACCGCGAGGGAAAGGTCCACCAGCTCGCGCTCCGAGAAGTGCTCGCGCGCTTCCGCGTACAGCTCGTCCGGTACGCCCTTCTCACTCACCAGAGTCAGGGTCTCCGTCCAGGCGAGCGCGGACCGCTCGCGCCCGCTGAAGAACGGGGCTTCCCGCCACACGGACACCGCGTAGAGCCGCTGCTCGCTCTCGCCGGCGGCGCGGGCATCCTTGGTATGCATGTCCACGCAGTAGGCACAGCCGTTGATCTGCGAGGCGCGAAGCTTCACCAACTCCAGCAGCGAGTGTTCCAGCCCGCTCTCGCGGACGTAGCGCTCCAGTCCGAACATGGCTCCGAGCGCGCCCGGGGCCGCCTGTCTGTAGTCGATCCGCTGTTCCATGGTCGTCTCCGATGAGGTTCGTCGGCGGACAAGGATGTGTCTGCCCTGCCGCCGAAGCTGAGACGAGACCGGCCCCGCTGTCGTGACACAGAGGAGCGCCACGCGCTTCTGGTGGCCGCGACTTCCTCCGCGGTGGCGGCGGTTTCCCTAGCGCTCGCGGCAGGCTGCTGGCTGGTAGCCGCCTACAACTCGGCGTGCTGGGCCAGGGCTCACGGCGGCATTTGTCCAAATGGGTGCGCCGCCATTCCGAACGGTTAGGGAGAGAAATGTGGCTCCGTTAGCTTCCGGGCGCCGGTAACTTCTTTCCCTCTCTCCACAAGGAGCGCACCATGAAGGTACGGAACGGAATCCTGGCGCTGCTGGCGGTGCTGGCTCTCGCGGGTTGCAGCGTGGACACGGCACCAACTGAACCCGGGGCCGTCCCCCAGCGGAGCGCGGATGGCATCACTACGCTGGGCTCGGGGAGCTACACCACACCACCTGACACAACGGCGACGGCGGTGGAGCGGAGCATTCTTACCCTTGGCTCCGGCAGCTAGAATGGGTTGAGTCTGGCGCGCGGGGAGTTTAGCCCCCCCCGCGCCGCCAGCCGGCGAACGATTCTTAGAGCAAGCGCCTCGGCCCTTTCCAACACTTTGGGCTCTTCCGGAGAGGGGGTCAACGAATGCTCAAACCTCTGTAGCTCTAGTTCTCCCACAAGCTCCGCCGCTTTCCTGGCGATTTGCTGTTCACCCCTGCCGGTCGCCACCTCCACAGAATACTCACCCGCCATCCGGGCCCGCTCCCAATCTCCCAGACACGCCGAAGCATAGGCGAGGTTGTAGAGCACGCCACATGCGCGGTTGGTGGTCGGCTCACGCTCTAGAACCGTCCAAGCTTCCGTCCAGGCCCACGTGAAGAGTGCCAGGTCTCCGGCCCCCGCAGCGGCACGGGCGATCAACGAGACGATGAACAGGCGCTCAGACCCCAGGTGTAGCACGGGGAGCACTGCCCGAAAAACGACTAAAGCCCGCCCGTAGAACCCCTGTTGCAACCAATTCGCTGCAACGTCGCTGGCCAACGCAGGGAGTCGGTCCGCACCTTTGGGGTAGGCATGAAATGCTTGCCTCGCCAGGTTCTCAGCTTCGACCACCTGGCCTTGTTCCACCGCGACGGCGAACAGATCGTGCAGGGCTAGTCCTTTGATGTTCCAGAGCCCGGATCGGCGTGCGATACGGAAGGCCCGGAGTTGGACGGTTCGCGCTGCGGTGTAGTTTCCGCGCTGGATGAAGAGGTTGCCGAGTCCCAGCCAGGAGAGGGCAGCGATGGACGGGTCCCGGCTCTTCACCGCCAGCCGCAGGGCTCGCCGATACCACGTCTCCGCACGCTCGTACTCGGCAGCCCTTCGGCAGAGCAGGGCCACCTGGTAAGCGTGTCCTGCATGCACGGTGTGAATCAGGGCGGCACCCTGCGCGAACGAGATTGCGGTCTGCGGGAAACCGTTCGTGTCGGCCCACTTGGAGATTGCCCGGCAGGCCTGCGCCAGCTCTTCGCGAGCGTCGGCAGTGGTAGGCTCCAGGACGCGGGAAAGAACCGTCAGCGGCGCGCGGATGTCGTCTGGAATGGCCGGGTCTGCCAGCTCTGCCGCGCGTCGCTCTGGTGCGGTGAACGTGAATAACCGAGCGGGTGTTTCCGCGCGCCTCGCCCACAGGATTACGTCACGTAGGGCTTGCCACGGCAGGACGGCCGCGGGGCTCTGCCACTCGTCGATTACGTTGAAGCCGTCGAAAGGCTCGCCCTGGGCGAGCAAGGCGGGAGGCGGAGCCTGTCCACGATCCGGACGCGTAAGCCGTTGCGGGTGCTTGGCTGGGGGCATAGGCTGCTCCGAAAGTGAGCGGGCGGCGAGTGTGTCCAGGCGTATATAATCGGCCTCAAACGGCTGGGTCAATCAGCCTCGGCAAACTGATGCCGGACTGGTCCCGAATGGAGCGGAGATCGCGTTTTCCGGATAATGTCAGGCTAAATCTGGCGAGTCGGTGAGCCACCCATAACGCAACGCCGCCCGACTCGGAAAGCCGGGCGGCGTCGTCGTTACCTATCGCTTGGTGGCAGGCTCAGCCGCCGGCCACCTCCCCCCGCCCTACCGCAGCCCGATCGCGATCCCGATCATCACCGCGGCGGCACCCAGCGCGAACAGCCCGGCGAGCACCGGGAGCACGAAGCGCAGCCAGCGCTCGTAGCGCACGTCGGCGGCGATGAGGATGGCCATGAGCGCGCCGTTGGTGGGAGCGACCAGCTCGGTGAGGCCGGCTCCGTACTGGTAGGCCAGCACCGTGACCTGGCGCGACAGCCCCAGCAGGTCGGAAACGGGCACCAGCACCGGCATGGTGAGCACCGCCTGGCCGCTGACGCTGGGCACGGGAACGTGGATCAGCGCGTGCACCGCCATCATCCCCAGCGCGGAAAGCGCCACCGGGAGCCCGGCGATGGGCGTCACGAGCCCGTTGACGATGGTGTCCACGATGCGGCCGTCCTGGAGCACCACGTAGATGGCCCGCGCGAAGCCGATGAGCAGCCCGGCGAAGGCCATGTCCCGGAACCCCTCGATGTACGCCTCCACCGTCCCCCCCACCCGCAGCCCGCCCAGAAGCCCCACCGCGATCCCCATGGCGAAGAACAGCCCCGCCATCTCGTTGAAGCCCCAGTCCAGCCGCAGGATCCCGAAGACGTACACGGCGAAGGTGGCGAGCACCAGGCCCAGGATGGCGGCGTCGCGCCCGCGGGTGGGACGCGCTCCGACGGCCGCCTCGGCGTGGGCCTCCACCTCCTCCTCGGCGACGCGGGTGCGCGCGGCATAGCGCAGGGTGGCAGCGATCCAGATCGCGAGCGCCAGCACCAGGAAGACGACGCGGAACGGGGCGGCGGACAGGAGGGGGAGCTCCGCCAGCTTCTGCGCGATCCCCACCTGGAACGGGTTGATGGGGCTGAACGCCGAGCCCACGGCCGCGGCGCCCATGCTCACCGAAACCGCCACCAGCGGGTCGAAGCCCATGCGCCGCGTGAGGATGAGGAGCGCGGGGACCAGGGCGATGAACTCCTCCTGCATGTTGATCATCACCCCGCCCAGCGCGGAAAGCACGCTCATCACCGGGATCACCACCAGGGTGCGGCCGCGCATCCCCACCACCAGCCGGTCGGTGCCGCGCCGCAGCACGCCGGTGCGGTCCAGCACCGTGAAGGCGGCGCCCACCAGGAACACGACGAACACCACGTCGGCGGCCTCGGCCATGCCGCGGGGGATGGCGACCAGCGCCTTGAACGGCCCCACGGGGGAGGAGTCCACGCGGTGGTACGTCCCCGCGACCACCACCTCGCGGCCGGTGACGGGGTCCTCGCGGCGCTGGTACTCGCCGGCGGGGAGGACCCACGACAGCGCCGCGGCCAGCGCGATGAAGCCCACCAGCAGCGTGAGCGGGTGCGGGAAGCGGATGCGGGGCATGGACGGGCGGGTGGGGGTGGATCGCCGGGGAGCTGCCAAGATTCGCTCGGCACGGGCGCCGCACAAGGGCGGCGGAGCCGGCGGACGGGCGCGGACGGCGTCGCGGCGCGGGCGCTGGCCCCCAAAATGCCTGCATCGCGGGCCGGGGGCCCCGCCCCTCCGCAACCCCGCCCCGGGAGGAAGCTCTGTCCGACCTCTTCGACCTGTCCGAGCTGCTGGGCGACTTCCGCGACGAGGCCCGCGACCCCGTCGCGGGGCTGGACGCGGCGCTGGCCGGCTGGGAGCGCGGAGAGCCTCTGGGGGAGGCGGAGCGGGCGCCGCTGCTGCGGGGGCTGCACACCCTCAAGGGCAACGCGGGGATGCTGGGGCTGCGGGCGATCCAGGACTTCGTCCATTCGGTGGAGAGCGTGCTGAAGCGCTCCGACGCGCCGCCGCCCGCGCCCACGCTGGCGGCGCTGCTGCGCGGGGCGGCGGCGCTGCGCGCGGCGGTGGACCGCGCCGGCACGCCCGAGCAGGAAGCGGCCTTCGCCGCGCTCGTGCCCGTCCGCGACGAGCCCACGGTGCCGTCTCCCCCCCCGCCGCCGGAGCCCATGTCCGAGCCGGCCCCGGCGGGGGCGGCGCCCGCTGCGCCGGGGGTGCGCGCGGAGGACCTGCGCGACGACGTGGTCCGCATCCCCTTCCGCATGCTGGACGTGCTGCTGGACGAGATCGGCGAGGTGGCGACGCAGCTCACGGCGCTGGACGACTGGGCGGATGCCGGCCGCGACGCGCTGCGGGCGTGCGGCCTGGGGCGCGACCTGCGCGACCGGGTGGAGGCGCTGGCGGCCGCCGCGGACGCCGCGCGCCGCACCGCCACCGACCTGCGCATGGTGCCGGTGGGGCGGATCCTGTCGCGCTTCCCGGTGCTGGTGCGCGACCTGGCCCGCGAGCAGGGGAAGCGGGTGCGGGTGCTGCTGGAGGGCGAGGACACGCGGCTGGACAAGTCCACGGCGGACGCGGTGGCCGAGCCGCTGCTGCACCTGGTGAGGAACGCCGTAGACCACGGCATCGAGCCGCCGGGGGAGCGCGAGGCCGCGGGAAAGCCGGCGGAGGCCACGCTGTCGCTGCGGGCGGCGCAGGAGGGCGACCGGGTGCGCATCGAGGTGGAGGACGACGGGCGCGGGCTGGACCGGGCGGGGATCTTCGCGCGGGCCCGGGAGCAGGGGATCGTGGCGCCGGGCGAGGGGGAGGAGGCGGAGGAGCTGATCTTCCGGCCCGGTTTTTCCACCCGGCGCGTGGCGAGCACCGTGTCCGGGCGGGGGATCGGGCTGGACGCGGTGCGCGGCGCGGTGGCGCGGCTGCGGGGGAGCGTGGAGGTGGAGGAGGGCGACGAGGGCGGGACGCGCTTCGTGCTGCGGCTCCCCCTCACGGTGGCGCTGGTGCCGGTGCTCTTCTTCGAGGCGGCGGGCGAGCGGCTGGCCGTGCCCTCGGCCGACGTGGAGGAAACGCTGCGCGCCGGGGCGGTGGAGCGCGCGGGGCCGGCGGAGGTGGTGCGCCTGCGCGACGAGACGCTGCCGCTGGCGCGCCCGGGGCGTATCCTGGGGTGGGAGGAAGCCGGAGACGAGGCGCCGCGCTTCCTGGTGGTGGTGCGCGGCGGGGGCCGGGCGGTGGCGCTGGGCGTGGACCGGCTGCTGGAGCAGCGCCCGGCCACGGTGCGCGCGCTCCCGGCGGCGCTGGGATCCCCGCCGGGGGTCTCCGGGGCGACGGTGTCGCCGGACGGGGGGGTGGTGCTGGTGCTGGACGCTGCGGCGCTGGTGGAGATGAACGTGGACCTGTATCGCGGAGGCGGCGGTGGCCAGTGAGCGGAGGCGGATCCTGGTGGTGGAGGACAGCCCGATGATGTGCCGCATGTACCGCCTGGTGCTGGGCGCGGCCAACGACCTGCGGTTCGCCGCCAACGGCGCGGAGGGGCTGGACGCCGCCGCCCAGGAGCCGGAGATGGACCTGCTCATCGTGGACATCAACATGCCGCAGATGGACGGGCTGGAGTTCGTGCGGCGGCTGCGCACCGAGCTGGGGATCACCCGGCCGCCGGTGCTGGTGAGCTCCACCGAGTCCGCCGAGGAGGACCGCGCCGCGGCGCGCGCGGCCGGCGCCACCGGCTTCCTCCCCAAGCCGTGGACGCCGCAGCAGCTGCTGGACGCGGTGCGCGAGCAGACCGGGGCCGCGGCGTGAGCGCCGTGACCGTGGGGCTGGGCGCGGCGGAGTTCGGGCTGCCGCTGGAGCGGGTGAGCGCGGTGCTGCGCCCGCCGCCCCTCACCCGCACCCCGTTCCCCCCGCCGGACGTGGTGGGGGTGGTGCACCTGCGCGGCACGCTGCTGGGGGTGCTGGACCTGGGGACGCGCCTGCGCGCCGCCCCCGCGCTGCGGCCGGGGCGGCTGGTGGTGGTGTCGCCCGGGGCGGGGCGCGAGCCGGTGGCGCTGCTGGTGGACCGGGTGGCCGGGATCGTGGAAACCGACGACGCGGTGGACCCGCCCCCGGCGGAGGCCGCCGCCGCGCTCCCGGAGGGGTGGCTGGACGGTGTGGTGCGCTCCGCCGAGGGCCGCCTGGTGGCCCTCCTCGACCTGGACAACGTGCTCGCCGGAGTGACCGAATGACGCGACTGGCGGAGTGGTACCGGGACGCATCCATACGCCTCAAGATCATGCTCGCCTTCGTGCCGGTGCTGCTGCTGATGCTCGGCATCATGGCGGTGGTGTGGATCCAGGTGGAGCGGATCGACGACGCCAACAAGGCGTTCGAGGAAGCGGAGGAGGTGCAGAGCGCGGTGAACACGGTGCGCCTGGCCTTCACGGACCGCTCCTCGGCGCTCCGCGACTTCGCCATCACCGGGCAGGAGGAGGCGCTGGAGCCGTACCGCGAGGCCGACCGCGAGCTGAACCGGGCGCTCTCGCGGGCGATGGGGCTGGTGGACGAGAGCGAGCCGGAGCAGAGCAGGCTGCTGGACGCGGTCGGCGCCATCAGCCGGAGCTGGAGCGCGGAGGTGGCGGAGCGGGTGATCCCCCTGCGGCGCGCCGGCGGCACCGACCAGATCACGGCCCTGTACCGCAGCGGCGTGCCCCGGGTGCGGGTCACCGACGCGCACAACCGGCTGGAAGCCTTCAACACCCGGCAGGGCGAGATCACCAGCTCGCGGCGCGCCACGGTGAACAGCGCTGTGCGGCAGATCCGCCTGACGCTGGTCTTTCTGACGGTGGGTGCGTTCGTGGTGGCGCTGGCCATCGCCGGGTGGCTGGCGGGGCGCATCGCCCGGCCGCTGCAGCGCGCGGTGGAGTTCGCCTCGACGGTGGCCTCGGGCGACCTGACGCAGCGTATCGAGGCGGAGGGGCGCGACGAGGTGGGGATGCTGGCGGGGACGCTGAACCGCATGTCGGACGACCTGCGCAAGGCGGTGACCGGCGTCAACGTGGCCACGGCGCAGGTGGCTGCGGCGTCGGACCAGATCGCGGCGTCGTCGCAGCGCATGGCGCAGACGGTGGACGACCAGGTGGCCGCCACGGAGCAGACCTCCACCTCCATGGAGGAGATCGCGGCGCAGATCGGGCGGGTGGCCGCGAGCACGGAGTCGCTGGCGGCCTCGGTGGAGCAGACGTCGTCGTCCATGGGGCAGATGGGGCGCTCCATCGAGCACACCGCCGCCAGCGCGGACACCCTGGGCGCCGCGGTGGAGCAGGCGTCTGCCACCATCGACGAGATGGCGGCCTCCATCCAGCAGGTGGGGCGGCACGTGGAGGAAACGAGGCAGATCGCCATGGAGGCGGCGGCGGACGCGAGCGGCGGGGGCGAGGCGGTGGGGCGGGTGGTGCAGGGGATGCAGCGCATCCACGCCCAGGTGGACGCGCTCACGGAGGCGATCCGCGGGCTGGGGGAAACGGGGCGCTCGGTGGGGCAGGTGTCGGAGCTGATCGAGGACATCGCGGACCAGACCAACCTGCTGGCCCTGAACGCGGCCATCGAGGCGGCGCGCGCCGGGGAGCACGGGCGCGGCTTCGCGGTGGTGGCGCAGGAGATCCGCCGCCTGGCGGAGCGCTCGGTGGAGTCGGCCCGGGAGATCGGCAGCACCATCCGCGGCATCCAGGGGGAGCTGGAGCGCGCCACCCGCTCCAGCGGTGGGGTGGCGGAGCGCACGTCGGAGGGGATCGAGCTGGCGGAGGCGGCGGCGGGGGCGCTGGAAAAGATCGTGGGCTCGGCGGCGCGCACCCGCGAGCTGATGGAGGAGGTGGCGCTCGCCGCGCAGCAGCAGACGCTGGCGGCGGGGCAGGCCAACGAGTCCACGCAGCACATCCGCCAGATCGCCGAGGAGGTGAGGATTGCCACCCGCGAGCAGAGCCTGGCGAGCCGGCAGATCGTGCAGGCCACGGAAAACATGAACGAGCAGACGCAGCAGGTGTTCGCCGCCACGGCGGAGCAGAAGCGCGGCGGGGAGATGGTGCTGCAGGCCACCGAGAACATCGCCACCGGCGCGCGGGCGGCGCAGGCGTCGGTGCGCGAGGCCGCGCGCGCCGCGGCGGACGTGGCGGACCAGGCGGCGCGCCTTTCCGAGCTGGTGGGGAGCTTCCGTGTCTGAGCGCCCCGGCCCGGACGCGGGCGCGCTGCTGGCCGCGGTGAGCGGCGACTCGGCGTGGGAGCGGGAGCAGGCGCTGCGGGAGGTGCGCGCGGTCGCCCGCCCGGAGGCGCTCCTCCCGGAGCTGGAGGCGGCGCTGCGCGACGGCGGCGACGCCGAGCGGCGCAACGCGGCGCGCTCGCTGCTGGCGGCGCTGGCCGCGCCCGGCGCCCCCGGCGGGGCCCTGGCGCTGCTGGACCGCCTGGCGACGGAGGACCCGGACGGCGACGTGCGGGTGCTGGCGGCCTCCGCGCTGGGCGAGGCCGCCAACCCGGAGGCGCGCCCCCCGCTGGAGCGGGCGCTTGCGGACCCGGACCCCAACGTGGCGGCGGCGGCGGCGGACGCGCTGGGCTCGCTGGGCGACCCGCGTGCCCTGGACGCGCTGGCGGCGGCTCTGGGCGGCGGCGACCCGTGGACGCGGATCGCGGCCGCGGTGGCGATGGGGCGGCTCTGCGACCCGCGGGCGCTCCCGGCGCTGGCGGAAGCGGCCCGCGACCCGGTGGTGGGGCCCGCGGCCGCGGAAGCGATCGGCGAGATCGGCGACCCGGCAGGGCTGGAGGCGCTGCGCGCGCCCGCGCAGACGGCGGATGGACGGCTGGCCGCGCTGGAGGCCGCCGGGCTCCTCCTGGCGGCGCTCCCCGGGGCGCCGCCGGAGTGGCTGCGGGAGGCCGCCCGCGCGGAGCAGGCGGAGCTTGCGCGCCGCTTCGCCGCG
>JBEVLE010000624.1:0-8371 GCA_040509335.1 Longimicrobiaceae bacterium
CCTTCGGAGGCGGCGCCCTGCTCGCGTTCGCGACATCGTTTTCACCTGTGCCGTCTCAATTTCCGCTTCCCTGCATGCGCCCCTCCTCAACACTCGCTGGGGCGCTAGTCGGCACAGGTTTGCTGCAATACTCTACGAGTCGATTCCTCACATCATCCTCGCATTTGCTCATGCGAACGAGATTGATGTCGCTGGTAAACTCCTTCTCGACCGTCACAAGCTGTTCACCAAGCTGCCGCCACCGCGCGAACAGCTTTGGGATCGTGAATCCGAACAAACTCGCGGTCACACCCGAAACACTTTGTGTTACCTGTTGCCAGTCATCTACTTCGATGCCGGAGGCAACGGCCATCAGGAAGACGCAGACACCTGCGCCCGAGAGAAGCACCATCCCGAGCATCAAACCTTCGACAAATCGTATCTGCTTGTTCAGAACACCACTAGCAGTTCGTCGGTCTTGCTCGAAGTCTCCTACGACAGTCTTCTTGACTGAGTCTAGATTGTCCTGCGCAGTGGGATGATTCAACCCCGGATCGGGGGTTGAAGAACCCATTAATCCCTTATCTAGCAAGGGATTATCTCTCTGCTCTGACATTAGAGGACTCCTGCAGATGCTGCTTCCTACACAGGGTTGCATCACAGGCGAAGAGCATTAGACGTGCCGGAAGCACGGCACATATGGGCTTAGCCTGTTTAAGTTTAGTATTGGCAATCGTTTACGAACAAATAAGATTGTCAATTTTACCGCAATTATTAGTTGAAAGAGGGCATTGGAGGGCAGTTTGCATTGGCGGATTAGTCCAGATCGCCTATAGATGGATCACAATATTCGTATAATGAGACAGATTTGCGTCATCCAGCGATAACGTCGGGCTTTCGTTCAGATATAACATAGTTACCAAGAAGGCCCAGCAAGGTCCTCCAGATTGGGAAATACGTGGAGTCGGGAGGGACGGAGATCGCACAGAAAGGAACCACAAAAAAGGAAGAGCAGAAACGCTGTCGATCAAGACCGCAGACAATGTGAAGACGATACGGCGATTCTGCCTTCTCGATGAGGCGGAGTTAAGGGGGCGTCCCGATGCGACGTGGTTGGTTGACGGCGTGATCTCTGAAGGTGTGGCGCTGCTTACGTCTGCTCCGTAGGCTCGAACTTTCTGCCCAGCTTCGCCATCCTGGCCTGGCCGAACGGACACAGGTCCAGCACGGGACAGCGCCAGCACTCCGGGGACTGGTGGTAGCAGCAGCGCTGGCCGTGGAGCATAAGCGCTTCGTGGTTGTCGTACACCTGCTGGGCGTCCCAGTCGGCGGGGAGCTGGGCCTCCAGCAGGGCGTGGGCGGGGCCCACGGACACGCTGGCGGGGATCAGCCCCAGGCGCGCGGCCACGCGGTGGTGGTGGCTGTCCACGGGGAGGGCGGGAAGGCGCAGGCGGCTGAAGAGCAGGACCGCGGCGCTGGTCTTGGGGCCCACGCCGGGCATGGATTCCAGCCAGTCGCGGGCCTCGCGCACCGGCAATTCCGACAGGAAGTCCAGCGACAGCTCGCCGCCGCGGCGGGCGGTGATCTCGCGCAGCACGGCCTGGATGCGGGGGGCCTTCTGCTCCGGCCATGTGGCGGGGGACACGGCGTCCTGCACCGCGTCCACGGGCTCGTCGCGCACCGCCTCCCAGGTGGGGAAGCGCTCGCGGAGCTGCCGGAAGGCGCGGCCGGAGTCGCGGTTCTTGGTGCGGTGGGAGAGCAGCGAGGACACCAGCTCGCTGAGCGGGTCCAGCTCGTGGAAGAAGGGGATGGGGCACCCGTAGGCGGCGCACAGCCGCCGGTGCACCCGCATCGCCTTGTCGCGGAGGAGGTCGGGGTCGCGCATGGGGCCGGGGGCACGGCAAACTGCGGGCCGCGCCGTCCACGACGTCCATTTTCGCGCGGGTCAGTCGCCCCGGTCCAGGCGGCGGATGCCGCGGTTCAGCTGCCGCATCTCGCGCTTTTCCAGCCGCAGCCGCTTCTTGGCCTCGCCGCGGCTCTCGCCGGGGAGGCGGGTGTGGATCTCCACCCCGCCCATGATCGCGACCCCGCCCACGCGGATCACCGGCGCACCCGGGTCCACGGCTCCGGCGGCGAGGCGCTGCTCGTCGAAGGCGCCCATGATCCCGATCCCCTCCACCTCCACCCGCACCCCCGGCGGCACGGTGATCTCCACCCCGCCCATGAGGGCGAACACCGTGACCTCCACGATTCCCGGCCCGAAGCGCGCCTCGCGGAAGTCCAGCTCCGCCCCGCCCATGATGGCGAACACGTGCAGCTGCCGCGGGGGCACCCAGCTCCCCCGGCGGTTGGCGGCGCCCATGACCGCCACCATCACCTGCTTGTCGCGCACCTCGCCCACCGGCGCGGCGAGCGTGGCGGGCGCGCCGGGGGCGTGCAGCGCGGGGAGGTCGGCCGTGAGCGCCTCCAGCTCCTGCAGCGACCGGGCGGCGTGCGCGCGGTCCAGCCGGTCCTCGAACTGGCCGTCGTCCAGGGCGTCGCTGGCGTAGTGCTCGCAGAGCTCCGTGATGACGCGCTCCCGCGCCTTGTCCAGCGCGGCGGGAGGGCGGGAGGGGAGGTCGCTCATGGCGGGGTGCGGCTTCGGGTGCGGTCGTGAACGGGCCGGGCGCGTCCGCCGGGCGCGGCGCTCCCACCCCTGGAACGTAGGCCCGGCGGAGGACGCGGGCAACCGCCGCGCGCCGCGGGTGCAGCCCTGGATCAGGCCGGGCACACCTGTTGCACTGCTTCGCTGCGGGGTTCGCTCATGGACTATCGATCGAGGAGAAACAATGCGCGCCAACAGGCTTTTCTGGGTTCCGGTGCTCGCGGCGGGTCTGGTGATCGGCGGCTGCACGGCCGAGAAGACGCAGGAGGGCGAGATGCCCGAGGTGGACGTCAAGGGCGGCCAGGTCCCCAAGTACGACGTGGACGCGGCGGACGTGTCGGTGACCACGGACACGCAGAACGTTCAGGTGGTCACGCCGGACGTCGACGTCAAGGCGCCCGACAGCAACTAGCCGGACCCTCGTCCGACATCCCGCGCCGGACCCTGATCTCCCGGGTCCGGCGCGGTTTCTTTGCGCCCCGTTCCCCCGTCGTCTAATATCCCCCGGTGTCCCGCCTTTGCTGTTGCAGGCTGTTCCCTGTCCCCTGTTCCCTGTCCCCAGCCGTTCATGCCCCTCCCCTGGCAGATCTGGATCGACACCGGCGGCACGTTCACGGACTGCCTGGCGCGCGATCCGGCGGGGGAGCTGCGGCGCGCCAAGGTGCTGAGCAGCAGCGCGCTGCGGGGGACGGTGGTGGAGGCGCCGGACCCGCTGCGCGTGCGGGTGCGGGAGGACTGGGGGGCGCCGGCGGGGCTGGTGCGCGGCTTCGCGTTCCGGGTGCTGGGGGCGGGCGGGGCGGTGCCGGTGGAGGACTACGACCCGGCGGAGGGCGTGGTGCGCCTGGCCGCGCCGCTCCCCGCGCCGCCCCCTCCCGGCGCGGCGTTCGAGGTGCGCTCGCCGGAGGAGGCCCCGGTGCTGGCGGCGCGGCTGGTGACGGGGACCCCGGCCGGCGAGCCGCTCCCGCCGCTCGCCATGCGGCTGGCGACCACGCGGGGGACCAACGCGCTGCTGGAGCGGCGCGGCGCGCCCACGGCGCTCTTCATCACCGCGGGGTTCGGCGACCTGCTGGAGATCGGCACGCAGCAGCGGCCGGACCTGTTCGCGCTGCGGGTGGCGAAGCCGGCGCCGCTGTACGCGGAGGTGGTGGAGGTGCCGGAGCGGCTGGCGGCGGACGGGAGCGTGCTGCGGGCGCTGGACGCGGACGCCCTCGCCCCTGCGGCCGAGCGCCTGGTGCGCTCCGGGGTGCGGGTGGCCGCCGTGGCGCTGATGCACGCCTTCCGCGACCCCGCGCACGAGCACGCCGTGCGCGACCTGCTCCTCGGCGCGGGCTTCGAGGCGGTGTCGTGCTCCGCCGACCTGGCCCCCTTCATCCGCCTGCTGCCCCGCGCGCAGACCGCCGTGGTGGACGCGTACCTGGGGCCCGTGCTGCACGGCTACCTGCGCGGGGTGCGGGGCGCGCTGGGCGGCGGGCGGCTGCACGTGATGACCAGCGCCGGGGGGCTCGCGCGCCCGGAGGACTTCCGCCCCAAGGACTCGCTGCTCAGCGGCCCGGCGGGGGGCGTGGCGGGCGCGGCGCTGGCCGGGCGCCGCTCGGGGCTGGGGCGGGTGATCGCCTTCGACATGGGCGGCACCAGCACCGACGTGGCGCGCTGGGCCGGCGACTTCGAGTACGTGTGGGAGCACGAGGTGGGCGGCGCCCACCTGGTGGCGCCCGCCCTGGCCATCGAGAGCGTGGCGGCCGGGGGCGGCTCGGTGTGCGCGTTCGACGCGCAGGGGCTGCGGGTGGGGCCGGAGAGCGCGGGCGCCTCGCCGGGCCCGGCGTGCTACGGCGCCGGCGGCCCGCTCACCGTCACCGACGTCAACCTGCTGCTGGGGCGGCTGGACCCGGCGCGCTTCGGCATTCCCGTGGACGCCGCCCCCGCGGAGGCCGCGCTGGAGGCATTGCGCCGCGAGCTTCGCGAGCGCACCGGGGAGGACGCGGGGCGCGAGCCGCTGCTGGCCGGCTTCCTGGAGATCGCCGACGAGCGCATGGCGGACGCCATCCGCGGCATCTCGCTGCGGCGCGGCTACGACCCCGCCGAGCACGCGCTGGTGGCCTTCGGCGGGGCGGGGGGGCAGCACGCCTGCGGCGTGGCGGCGCGCCTGGGGATCCGGGTCGTGCTGGTCCCCCCGGACGCGGGGCTGCTGAGCGCGCTGGGGATCGGCCACGCGCCGCTGGAGCGCTTCGCCGAGCGGCAGGTGCTGCGCCCGCTGGACGAGGCCGCGCCCCGGGTGGCCGCCTGGATGGCGGAGATGGCCGCCGAGGCCGCCGCCGCCGTCGCGCGCGAGGGCGTGGCCCCGGGCGAGGTGGAGGTGCGCCGCCGCATCGCGGGGCTCCGCTACGCCGGGCAGGACTCCACGCTCGCGGTGGAGTGGAGCCCCGGCGCCGACCTGCACGCCGCCTTCGAGGCGCGCTACGCGGCGCTCTACGGCCACCGCCCGGAGCGGCGCCCGGTGGAGCTGGAGTCGCTGCGCGTGGTGGCGTCCACCCGCGCGGCGGACGAGGCGCCGCTCCCGGCGCCCGCCGCGTACGCGCCGGAGCCGGAGGCCCGCGCCCGCGCCTGGCTGGGCGGCGCCTGGCGCGACGCGCCCGTCTTCGACCGCGCGGGCCTGCGCCCCGGCGCGCGCGTCGCCGGCCCCGCGCTGGTGGTGGAGCGCCACAGCGCCACGGTGGTGGAGGCGGGGTGGGACGCGGAGGTGGACGGGGCGGGAGGGCTGGTGCTGCGGCAGGGAGTACGGAGTACGGAGTACGAAGTACGTGACGACGCCGAGCTGTTCCAGCGTACTCCGTACTCCGGACTGCGTACTTCTCACTCCCCCCCCGAGGCCGTCCGCCTGGAGCTGTTCACGCACCGCTTCCGCGCGCTGGTGGGCGAGATGGGGGAGCAGCTGCGGCGCACGGCGCTTTCCGTCAACGTCAAGGAGAGGCTGGACTTTTCCTGCGCGCTGCTGGACCCGGCGGGGGAGCTGGTGGTCAACGCGCCGCACATCCCCGTGCACCTGGGGGCGCTGGGATTGTGCGTGAGGACCGTGCGCGGGGCGGTCGCCATGGAGCCGGGGGACGTGGTGGTCACCAACCACCCCGGCTACGGCGGGTCGCACCTGCCGGACGTGACCGTGGTCACGCCGGTGCACGACGGCGCGGGGCGGCTGCTGGGCTACGTGGCCAGCCGCGCGCACCACGCGGAGATCGGCGGCTCGCGCCCCGGCTCCATGCCGCCCGGCGCCACGACGCTCGCCGAGGAGGGCGTGGTCATCCGGCCCACGCACCTGGTGCGGCGGGGGGAAGCGCGCTGGGCGGAGATGCGGGCCCTGCTGGCGTCCGGGCCGTTCCCCTCGCGCGCGGTGGAGGACAACTTGGCGGACCTGGCCGCGGCGGTGGCGGCGAACCACCGCGGGGCGGAGCTGCTGCGCGCGCTGGCGGCGGAGCACGGCGCGGACACGGTGGGCCGCTACATGGACGGCCTGCAGGCGCGGGCGGAGTCGCGCGTGCGCGAGGCGCTGGCGCGCATCCCCGACGGCGCGTACGAGGCCGAGGAGCGCCTGGACGACGGCTCGCCGCTGCGCGTGCGCGTGGAGGTGGCGGGCGGCGCGGCGCGGGTGGACTTCGCGGGGACGGGGGGCGTGCACCCCGGCAACCTGAACGCCACGCCCGCGATCGTGCGCAGCGTGGTGCTGTACGTGCTGCGCCTGCTGGTGGACGAGCCGCTGCCGCTCAACGAGGGATTGCTGCGCGCCGTGGAGCTGCGCGTCCCCCGGGGGATGCTGCACCCGGAGTGGCCGGAGGACCCCGCGCTGGGCCCGGCGGTGGTGGGCGGCAACACCGAGGTGAGCCAGCGCCTCACGGACACCCTGCTGAAGGCGCTCCGGCTGGCCGCGTGCAGCCAGGGGACCATGAACAACGTGCTGTGGGGCAGCGCGCGCTTCGGCTACTACGAGACGGTGTGCGGCGGGACCGGAGCGGGGCCGGGGTGGGACGGCGCGAGCGCGGTCCACTCGCACATGACCAACACGCGCATCACCGACCCGGAGGTGGTGGAGCACCGCTTCCCGGTGCGGGTGGAGCGCTTCGCGGTGCGGCGCGGCTCCGGCGGCGCCGGCCGCCGGTGCGGCGGCGACGGCGCGGTTCGCGAGCTCGCCTTCCTGGAGCCGGTGTCGCTCTCGGTGCTGACGCAGCACCGCGCGGAGGGCCCGTACGGCGTGGACGGCGGCCAGCCCGGCGCCCCCGGCCGCCAGCGCGTCGTCCGCGCGACGGGCGAAACGCTGGAGCTGGCATCGGTGGACGGCTGCGAGGTGGGCCCCGGCGACCGCCTGCTGCTGGAAACCCCGGGCGGCGGAGGATGGGGGACGCCCGACGCGGACCCCGCGTGAGGGATTTCGGGCCCGAAGGGGCGAGACCGCGCGGCTGTTTGCGCGGGCTCGACTCCGTTACGCAGCGTTGTTTGCTGCGTTACGGAGCCGAAGCCCGACCCCGGCGCCAGCCGGGGGCACGCCCGAACCCGCTGTTGAACGCCGTTAAAAACCTGCCGCGGAGGCGCGATGAGCGAGGCAACGGGACGGAGCACGACCCTGGAGCGCGGCCTGGGGCTCGGGGACGCGACGATGCTGGTGATCGGGTCCATGATCGGCTCGGGGATCTTCATCGTCTCGGCCGAGTCCACGCGCCTGGTGGGCTCGCCCGGTTGGCTCCTCGCCGCCTGGGCGCTCGCGGGGGTGCTCACGATCACCGGCGCGCTCTCCTGCGCGGAGCTGGCCGCGATGTGGCCGCGGGCGGGCGGGCAGTACGTGTTCCTGCGGGAGGCGTACGGGCCGGGGACGGGGTTCCTCTTCGGGTGGGGGCTCTTCCTGGTGATCCAGACGGGGACCATCGCCGCGGTGGCGGTGGCCTTCGCCTCGTTCCTGGGGGTGCTGGCCCCGGCGGTCTCGCCCGGCGTGCACCTGCTCCCGCCGGTGCACCTGGGGAGCTACGCGCTGACGCTGACCGTGCAGCAGGCGGTCGCCATGGCGATGATCCTCCTGCTCACCGCCGTCAACACGCGCGGGCTCACGGCGGGCAAGCGCATCCAGAACGTGTTCACCGTCACCAAGACGGCGGCGCTGCTGGGGCTGATCGCGGCGGGGCTGGTGCTGGGGTGGGACGCGGGGAGCGCGGCGCTGGCCTCGTCGTGGTGGAACCCGTGGGCCAACGGGTGGAGCCCGGCGGAGGCGCAGCCGGGGCTGGGCGCGGCCGGCGCCGCGGCGCTGGCGATGCTGCTGGGGCGGGCGATGGTGGGTCCGCTCTTCGCGCAGTCCGCGTGGAACAACGTGACCTTCGCGGGCGGCGAGGTGCGCGACCCGGGGCGCAACCTGCCGCGCGCCCTGTTGATCGGGTGCGCGGCCGTGGTCGCGCTGTACCTGCTGGCGAACCTGGCGTACGTGGCCGTGCTGCCGCTGGACGGCATCCGGGGCGCCCCGCAGAAGCGCGTGGGCGTGGCGATGATGGAGCACATCCTGGGCGCGCCCGGCGGGCTCTTCATGGCGGCGGCGATCCTGGTGTCCACCTTCGGCTGCAACAACGGGCTGATCCTGGCCGGTGCCCGCGTCTACTACGCCATGGCCAAGGACGGCCTGTTCTTCCGCGGCATGGGCCGGCTGAACGAGCGGCACGTTCCCGCTTTCGGGCTCCTCCTCCAGTGCATCATGGCTTCGATCCTGGTGTTGCCCCGCAC
>JBEVLE010000625.1:0-6319 GCA_040509335.1 Longimicrobiaceae bacterium
CGCTCGGCCGGGGCGCGTCCGCAAGCTATCCGGGCGCGCGGGCGCCGGGCAAGCGGGGAGCGGTCAGCGCGCGGCCGCCCCGCGCGGCTCCGGCGCCAGGACGCGGCGGTACACCCGCGCCAGCTCCTCCTCCTCCCGCTCCCAGTGGTAGCGCCGGACGAACGCCCGGCGGCCCGCCCGGCCCATCCGCTCCCGCAGCGCGCCGTCGCGCGCGAGGTGCAGCACCGCCCCGTAGATCCCCTCGAAGTCGCGCCGCTCGGGGACTACGCCGCAGCCAAGCCGCCGCACCAGCGCCTCCATGTAGGGGTTCGCAAGGAGCACCATGGGAACGCCCATCGCCATGGCCTCGAACACCTTCTGGGCGCTCGCCAGCCGGCTGTACCGGGCGCCGCCCGCGACGTCGTAGGCGATCACGGCGACGTCCAGGCGGGCGTACCACGCGGGAACCGCCTCGTGCGGCACGTAGTCGCACAGCGTCACCCTCGCGTCCTCCGCGCGGGCGGCGACCTCCGCCCGGTACGAGGCGGGGACGAAGTTGCCCACCAGCAGCAGCCGGAGGTCCACGGGCCGCCCCTCCTCGTCGTTTCGCCGCAGGACGTGGAAGAGGTCGTCCGCACCCTGCCCCAGCTGGGCGGAAAAAGCCCCGATGCGCCCCACCACCACGGGGGCCGCGCGCGCCTGCCGCGGGCGCGCCCCCCGGCCGAAGTCCAGCCGGGGGACGTTCAGGAGCGTGGACGCGGACCGCGCTCCGCGGGAGCGAAGCTCCCGGGTGAAGGGCGCGGAGTCGGTGAAGCAGTGGGCGGCCAGGCGGCGGACGGCGAAGCCCTCGGCGGCGGCCACCAGGCCGCGCACCAGCTTCATTCCCGGCTGCCGGTCGTGGATGCGCAGCCGGTCCGCGTACGAGGTGTGCAGGTCGTACACGATGGGCCGGCGGCGGCCCAGGCACGCGAGGAGGGCGGGGAGGAGGGTGTCGAACCGGTTGCAGTGGTACGCGGCGAAGTCGTTCGCCAGCAGGAGCCGGATCGTCCCCAGCCAGAACGCCAGGAGCGCCGGGAGCTGGCGCAGCCCCCGCCCTGGCTGCGACCGCGGCCCCAGCCACACGACCGCGTGGTCCCCCGGGGCCTCGGCCGTCCGCCCCCTCCCCTCGCGGTCCCAGGCGATCACCACCACGCGCAGCCCCATCCCCGCCAGGCTGGCCACCACCTTGCGCGCCCGCGGGTCCCTGTCGAACGAGCTGGAAACGATGCAGGCGACGGGGCGGCCGTGCCCGGCGGCCCCGCCGGCCCGCTCGACCCGCGGAGCCGGGGCTTTCCTCCTGGTGGCGGAAGGCGTGTCCACCTGCGGCTCAGCCGAGCAGCCGGATGCGGGTGCGGACGCTGGACTCCCCCCCGCCCACCGCCACCGGCCAGGCGAGGACCGGGGCCGAGGTGCGGACCCCGTACGCCGGCGCGTACTCCCCCTCGTCCACCCGGCACTCGCCCGCGGGAGCACCCTGGAGCTCGATGGCGAGGGTCCCCGCGGGAGACCTCACCACCGCACCCCGGGGACCCAGCCCGGTGACCGAGCTGTCCGGATGCAGCATCAGCCGGGTGGTCGCCGGCCCGCGGGGCCCGGGGCCGCCGCGCAGCTCGTCCACGACCATCAGTCCGTCCGGAAGCAGGCTCCACGACCGCCGATGGCTCCGTCCGTCCGCGTAGCGGAGCGCCGCGAGGCCGGCCGCGGCGCGCGACGGCAGGAGCCGCGCGGCGGGCACGGCCGCGGCCGAGCGCCAGCGGAAGAAGCGCGCGAGGTCGGCGACGGGGCGGCCGGTCCAGCAGACGGTGTTGTGCGCGTCGTGCCGCTTGAACCGCATGGCGTCGGCGCGGTCGGAGTACAGGTAGGTGCCGGGGTCGGCGATCACCTCCACCCGGCCCACGTACAGCGTGAACGAGAGCATGTCCGCGTGGCCGTGGCCCGGGTTGCCGCCCATCCCCAGCGCCCCCACGTCCACGAACAGGCAGAAGTCGCGCTCCGGCGAGCCCCACCGCCAGCAGCTCATCCCGAAGTCCGGGAGCCGGGTGCACGGCGCCGGGGCGCGGCCGGGCTGCGTCCCCAGCGCGAGCTCTACGTCGCGCTCCACCGTGCACCCCGAGAACGACCGGCTCGCGTCCCCGAAGCGCGCGACCGAGCCGTCCGGCGCCAGCATGGCCCCCAGCGCCTCCCGCGGCCCGTGGATCCCGGGTGCCAGCGACGCCCGCAGGCCGCCCCCGCGGGCGGTGTCCGCGGCGAGCAGCCGCCCGGCGAGCGCGAGGACCTGCACGTGGTAGTGCGGCGCCATCTCCACGTGCCCACCGTCGGGAAGGAACTGGCGGCCGAGCGCGGCGGCCAGGCCGTCGGCCGCGCGGCCGGGGAGCGGGTCCCGGCCGCTCAGCAGGAGGCGGTACGCCGAGCGCCCCGCCGCGTTGACGAACCAGTGGTTCCCGGCCGGCTCGCAGACGGCGCCCGCGCGCAGCGCGCGGCGGTGCGCCGCGACGAAGCCCAGCATCCACGGCTGCTCCCGGAGCAGCGAGATCCCGCGCCGCTCCAGCTCCTCCACGGCGTCCAGGATGGAGACCATGCGCAGCGCGGCCGTGGAGGTGTCCCAGCCGGCCAGGGGGTGGCGGTCGGCGAGGGCCGCGGTGTGGCGCACCAGCTCCCCGATCCTCGCCAGCACCGGCGCCGCATCGACGCGGGAGCACATCCCCGCGAGCGCCGGCAGCACTCCTCGCAGCCGCAGCGCGTCGTGCATCCCCTCCGGGTCCGCGTCGGCGAAAGGGCTCCGGAACGAGCCGGCGAGCACCCCGGCCACCCACCGCTGCGTGTCGGCGTCGTAGCCGGGAGGCACGGGCGCGGCGGGCAGGACGCGGACCGCCGCGGGCGTGGCGGGCGGGCGACGGCGGAGCAGGCGCCGGGGATGGGCCACCACCCCGACGCGATAGGCGACGGAAGCGGCGAGCCGGGCCATCTCGCGAATGGTGGACCGGGAGCTTGTCATGGTGGGCAGTAACACGGGGCGTGAACGGACTGCCGGGCAAAGGGCGGGAAAACCGACGCCATCGAAGACAGTACCGAGCGGAAAAACGTTTGGCAACACTTTCATTCCGCGCGGCGACATTCCCCTTCGTCCATTGCACAGGAAACGCGTATCTTCCGCACGTATCTCCGGCACCGCGGTCGGCGGAGCGGGCGGCCCGCGGGTTGCGGAGCAGTGCCGGTAGGACAGCCGGATTGGCCCCGCCGCGGCCGCGGCCCGGGATCCCCCATCCGCCACCGCGACAACCACCGGAGCCGCACGTGCATGCATAGCATCCTACATTGGGTTCTCGTCGGGGTCGGGGTGTTCCTGGCGCTGGGGACCGTCGCGAGCCTCACCCACAGCCCGCACTGGGCGGTCCGCAACTGGGACTTCCCGCGCGTGCAGATCGCGGTGGCCTCGGGGCTGTGCGGCGCGCTGTACGCGGCGCTCTGCTCGCGCGGGCGCGGCCTGGACTGGGCGTTCCTCGCGACGACGGCCGCGACCCTGGCCTGGCAGTGCTACAAGATCCGCCCGTACACCCGCCTGGCCTCCATCCGGGTCAAGGGCGCCACGCCGGAAACGCGGGAGCGCCGGGCGGACGCCACGTTCAAGCTGCTCATCAGCAACGTGCTGATGGAGAACCGCGAGCACGACCGCTTCCTCGGCGTCGTCCGCGACAACGACCCGGACGTGATCCTGGCGCTGGAGACCGACGCCGCCTGGGCGCGGGCGCTGGAGCCGCTGGCGCGCAGCCACCCGCACACCGTGGCGCACCCGCAGGAGAACTACTACGGGATGATGCTCTTTTCCCGGCTCCCGCTGGTGGACCCGCAGGTGAGCCACCTGGTGCAGGACGACATCCCCTCCATCCACACCGGGATCCGGCTGAAGAGCGGCGACGTGGTGGCGCTGCACGGGCTTCACCCGCGGCCGCCGGAGCCCATCCGCGACCAGCACTCCACCCCGCGCGACGCGGAGCTGGTGCTCATGGGCCGGGCCATCGGCGAGGGCGACCGCTCCATCCCCACGGTGGTCGCCGGCGACCTCAACGACGTGGCCTGGTCCCCCACCAGCGAGCTCTTCCTGCGCCTCAGCGGGCTCCTGGACCCGCGGATGGGACGGGGGTTCTTCAACAGCTTCAACGCCAAGAACCCGGTCTTCCGCTTTCCGCTGGACCACGTGTTCCACTCCAACGAGTTCGAGCTGGTGGAGCTGCGCCGCCTGGACAAGGTGGGGTCCGACCACTTTCCCATCCAGATCGAGCTGGTGCTCTGTCCCGAGGAGAAGGCAAAGCAGCCGGAAACGGAAAAGGAGCCGGGCGACGACGAGGAGGCGCAGGACCGCATCGAGGAGCAGGCGGAGGCCGCGGCCACCGGCGACGACCGCCCCTCGCGCGAATGACGCCCGGCCCCGGCTCCCCGCCTCCGCCGGACCTGGCCGCCCGGATCCGCGCGTACGCCGTGCACGTGTACACGGCGTCGGGGGTGGTCTTCGCCTTCCTGGCGGCGGCCGAGACCTGCGCGCGGGAGCCGGACCCGCGCCGCGTCTTTCTGTGGCTGGCGCTGGCGGTGCTGGTGGACGCCACGGACGGGCCGCTGGCGCGGCTCTGGAAGACCAAGACCAACGCGCCGCGGATCGACGGGCGGACGATCGACGACATCGTGGACTACCTGACCTTCACCTTCCTGCCGCTGCTGCTGGTGTGGAGGATGGGGTGGCTGCCGGAGCCGGGGTGGGTGTGGGTGGCGCCGGCGCTGGTGGCCAGCCTGATGGGCTTCGCCAACACCGCCGCAAAGGACGAGGGAGGCGGCTTCTTCCTGGGGTTCCCCTCGTACTGGAACGTCGCGGCCTTCTACGCGGGGCTGCTGTTCACGGCCGCGGGCCCCTGGCCGGTGGCCGCGCTGCTCCTGGCGCTGGCGCTGCTGACGGTGCTCCCGGTGCGCTTCGTGTACCCCAACCTGGCGCCGCGGCCCTGGCGCGTCCCGGTGCTGCTGGGCGCCGCCGTGTGGCTGGCCGTCATGCTGGCTATGCTCCCCGACTATCCCCGGACGCGGCCGTGGCTGCTCTGGGTTTCGCTGGCGTACCCGGCCTTCTACACGGCGCTCTCCTGGCACCTGGCCCGGAGCCGGCCGGGGCGCTGAGCCGGCCGCGGCCTTCCTACCCTTCCGCGGCCCGGCGGACGGAGCGCAGCATGTCGCGCCGGATCAGCCCGCTGAACGGGCCCACCAGCCGCCAGTAGCGCAGGAAGCGCCGCCGGCTCGCCGCGTCCGTGCAGCGCACCCGCGTTTCCGTGCCCAGGCGGACGCCGCCGCCCTCGCCCGGCGCGAGGGTGAAGTTCCACGCCGCCTTTGCATGGCCGGGCCGCTCCCACTCCCGCCACTCCCCCGGCGCCACGCGGACGATGCCGCCGTCGGCGCGCCAGAACCGCCCCACCAGCCCCAGCAGCAGCTCCTCCCCCGGCCGCTCGCCCAGCAGCGTGAAGCCGCCGCGCAGCAGGTCGTCCAGCGTGAGCCCCAGCCCGCGACGCTCCCCGCGGCGGGCCCATGCGCGGCGGGGATGGGCGATGAGCGAGGGCAGCGAGCGCAGCAGGTACAGCCCGCGCACCAGCGGGGAGCCCCGCATGTCCAGGGCGCGCACGGCGGCCCACACCCGCTCCGGCGGCGCGGCGACGCCGGCCGCGTAGCTCGCCGCCACGTCGTACGCGGGGAGAAAGGCGTCGATCAGCGAGGATGAGGCGGCGGGGTCCGGGACACCGTCGGGAGCGGCGGGCATGGGCGGCCTGGGAGAGGGCAGGTGGGGAGCGGGGAGACCGCGCACGGCCTCCCCGGGGATTACTTCAGGCCGCGCGGAGCAATCCGGGCGCGGTGGACACGGCCGTCTCCTCCGCGGCCGGCGCGGGCCGCGGGAAAACCCCCGCGGCGGCGTTGCACGGTCAGGTGTTTGTTCTGCAACGTTTTACACCCGACGCGGCATCCCGGTCCGCTCCGGATCCACCGAAAAAGCCCGCCGCGATGCGCCCTGGCGGTGGGGCAACGGCGACCCCCTCCCCCGACCTCTCCCCGCATGGGAGAGGGGGAGCACTACAACTCTGACCTACAGGAAACCCTCCCCCAGAATTGGGGGAGGGTGGCGAGCCTAAGTACACGTGCACGCAAATATCGGGACGTATGCGTCGTCGGCGGCTATATTCATCGTCCGAAAGGAGGTGGACATGCCGCGATCGAGTCCCAACGTCGTTCTCCTCTCGGATGCGGAGCGAGAGCACCTCGAGGTCACAGCCCGCAA
>JBEVLE010000626.1:0-3340 GCA_040509335.1 Longimicrobiaceae bacterium
GGGAAGTCTTCGTCTCGGTTCATCCGGAACTGCTAGGGAACAGGGAATAGGGAACAGGGAACAGCCTGCAACTGCGACGGCGGGGGGGCGGCCCCGCCCCCCCCCCCCCCCCCCGCCGGGGGGCCGGCCCCCCCCCCCGCGGGGGGGGGGGGGGGGGGGGGGGGGCTCGCCGTCCGCCGTTGCAGGCTGTTCCCTGTTCCCTGTTCCCTGTTCCCTCACTTCGACCGCCGCGCGATGAAGAAGTTGCTCCCGATCCCCACGTCCCACGCCGCGCGCATCGCCGGGTTCTCGGTGAGCCACCGCTGGCGCGCCACCCATCCGGCGGCGCGGCGCTTCAGGCCGGTGCTCATCTCCCCCGGGCGCGAGATCTTTTCGCGCAGGTAGTTGATCCACAGCTCGCGCGGCGGCACCAGCGAGCGGAAGCCGTGGCGGCGCAGCATGCGCAGCACGCCCCGGCGCGTGGGGATGATCCCCACCCCGTACTCGCCCCGGCCGCCGCCGCGCACCCTTTCGAAGTACCACACCTGCATGGCGCGCGGCATCAGCACCAGCCCCGCCATGGAGTAGTGCGGGTCGCTCCACAGGCTGTAGAGCGCGAACGGCTTGGGGGTGACCAGGTACAGGATCCCGTCCGGCTTGAGCACGCGGCGGATCTCCGCGATCGTCCGTTCGCGGTCCTGCACGTGCTCCAGCACGTTGTCCAGCGTCACCAGGTCGAAGCTCGCGTCGGGGAAGGGGAGCGCCTCCGCCACGCCCACGCGGATGTCCGCGCGCACCCCGTGCTCCTCCGCGCGCACCCGGCCCCGCTCCACGCTGCGCTCGTACGGCTCGATCCCGCTCACCTCCGCGCCCGCCTCCGCGAAGGCGATCAGCACCCCCGCGTCGCCGCACCCCACGTCCAGCATCCGCGCGCCCGCCGGGCTCCACCCCGGCAGGTAGCGGCGCAGCGTGCCGATGATGAAGCGGCCGCGCGGGTACTCGCTGACGTAGTGGCTCTTCCACTTGTCGAAGTTCGCCGACTGCCACCACCGCTCCCGGTCCGATTCCAGGAGCGCCAGGTAGCGCGGCTCCCCGGCCTCCGCCGCGGGTCCGGGCTCCGCCGTCGTCGTCGTGTCCCTGCGCTCGTGCTCCGTCATTCGGCTCTTGCAGCGGTGGCGCCGCGGCCCCGTCCCCCGGAGCGCGCGGCGACCTCGTGGTACAGCCCCGCCAATCTGTCTACGATCACCGGCCAGGAAAACCCCGCCGCCACGTCGTCCCGCCCCGCGAGCCCGTACCGGCGGCGCCGCTCCGGGTCGTCCATGCACGCGCGCACCGCGGCGGCGAGCGCGTCCGCGTCCCCCGGCGGCACCAGCCAGCCGCTCCGCCCGTCCCGCACGATGTCCACGATCCCGCCCGCCGCGCTGGCGATCACCGGCTTCGCGTTCACCATCGCCTCCAGCAGCACCACCCCCAGCCCCTCCGTGTCGCCCTTGGCGTCCACCGTCGCCGGGAGCACGAACGCGTCGCAGCCGGCGAAGCGCCGCGCCAGCTCCGCGCTGGACACGAAGCCCTCGAACACCACCCGCTCCCCCAGCCCCAGCAGCCTCGCCCGCGCCGCCAGCGCCTCGCGCTCCGGCCCGTCCCCCACCACGCGCAGCAGCGGCCGCCGCCCGGCGTCCAGGCGCGCCAGGGCGTCCAGCAGCACGTGCACCCCCTTCCGCTCCACCAGCCGGCCCACGAACAGCAGCTCGAAGGGGCGCCCCTCCGCCGCCGGGTCCCCCGCGGGCGGCGCCTCCGCCGGGGGCGCCACCGTCGCCCCGAAGGGGATCACGACCGAGCGCGCGTCCGGCACCAGGCGGCGCAGGCGCTCCGCCGTGTACGTGGAGATGGTGGTCACCGCGTCCGAGCCGCGCACGATGCGCTTCAGCACCGGGGCCAGGAAGGGGAGCTGCGACTCCATCCAGGTCAGCTCCACCCCGAAGAAGGTGGACACCAGCGGCACCCCCGAGGCCCGCTTCGCCGCCAGCCCCAGCAGCCCGTGCGGGATGGGCCAGAAGGCGTGCAGCAGGTCGAAGCCGCCCGTGCGCGCCAGCCGGGCCGCCGCCAGCGAGCCGGCCGCCACGTACCCCGGCACCAGCCCCAGGAACTGCGGGCGGTCGCGGATGCGGTCCGGCGCCGTCTGGTCGTGCGTCAGCGTTTCCCAGGGGCGCGGCGCGTAGCGGAAGCGGTGCACCCGCACCCCCTCCACCGTCTGGCCGCGCAGGCCGCGGTACGCGGGAGCGAGCACCTCCACCTCCACCCCCCGCTCCCCCAGCCGCCGGATCGTCTCCACCAGCCAGGGCGTGATCACGTCGGAGGGATCACGGGGGTACGCGGTCACCAGGTACAGGACTTTCACTTGTCGGCCGCGGCGGGCGGGGGTATGTTAACGGCTCGCCAAAATACCACCCGCCCCCAAGCGACATCAAGGATCCTCACCGCCTTCCCCAGAGTGCAGCGCGTCCTCGTCATCGTCCCGACCTACAATGAGCGCGAGAACCTCCCTCGCATCATTCCCCTGATCCTCGCCAAGGACCCCCGCCTGGAGGTCCTCGTCGTCGACGACGGCTCGCCCGACGGCACCGGCGAGATCGCCGACGGCATGGCGGCCGAGGACGAGCGCATCCACGTCCTGCACCGCAGCGGCAAGCTGGGGCTGGGCACCGCGTACATCGCGGGGTTCCGCTGGGGGCTGGAGCGCGGCTACGACGCGTTCTTCGAGATGGACGCCGACTTCTCGCACGACCCCGCGCACCTGCCGCAGTTCCTGGAGGCCATCGAGCACTACGACGTGGTCCTGGGCTCGCGCTACCTGCACGGGCGGGTCACCGTGGTCAACTGGCCCATCTCGCGGCTGCTGCTCAGCTACTACGCCAACGTCTACGCGCGCTTCGTCACCGGGCTCCCCATCGCCGACGCCACCGGCGGGTTCAAGTGCTTCCGCCGGGAGCCGCTCGCCGCCATCCCGCTGGAGCGGGTGGAGTCCAACGGCTACGCGTTCCAGATCGAGATGAGCTTCCGGGCCTGGAAGAAGGGGTTCCGCCTGGGCGAGATCCCCATCATGTTCGTGGACCGCGACGTGGGCGAGAGCAAGATGTCCGGCAAGATCGTGCGCGAAGCCGTGTGGCGGGTGTGGCGGCTGCGTTTCCTGGCGCTCGTGGGCAAGCTCTGAACGGAAACCGCTGCTTTGGGCGTGCCCCCGGCTGGCGCCGGGGTCGGGCTTCGGCTCCGTAGCAGACGAAACGACCGTCTGCAACGGAGTCGAGCCCGCGCAAACAGCCGCGCGGTCTCGCCCCTCCGGGCCGAAATCCCTCACGCAACT
>JBEVLE010000627.1:0-4611 GCA_040509335.1 Longimicrobiaceae bacterium
GATCTCGACGAGGTCCCGGCCCTTCCTTCTACCCCACGGAACACTCGCCACTCCCTGATCACGGGGTCGAGGACTTCTTCCGCGATGGTAGTGAGGACGGACGGCGTGAGTAGAGGCTTCTCCCCCGCGCCGGCACACTCCGTCAGAAGTAGATGTACGTGTTGTGGTAGCAGACCAAGATGTCCTGACTGCCGTCCGCTCTCGTGCACGGCAGGTCGGCTCCCGAGCAGCGCTTTCCGTAGTTGGCCTCGCACGACGCGAGCGCGGCATCGGCGCTCGCGGGGGCCGTGGTCGCCACGCTCCCGGCGAAGCAGGTCAGCGCGCTGAGCACCATCAATCTTCTCCTCATGACTCCCTCCGTGTGGTGGCGGGGTGGCACCGCGATGATGCCGCCGCGCCGGTTCCCGGCTACCGCGTAAGCGTACGCGCCGTTCTCGTGCCGTCCACTGTACTGAAAGCTACGTCCACGTCTCGTTCGTGCAGGTCAACACGCGGTAGTAGCCGAAGCTGCCACAGAGCATCTGGTGGCTGCTCCCACCGCAGGGTCCCCCTTCGTACAAGGAACAGTCCTCGTAATCGGTCGGGAGAGCTGCCCATGCCGGGGAAAGGAGTGCGCTGCTGCCGAGGATGCAGACCAGCGCCGAGAGCGAGAGGATCTTTCTACGCACGATGGCCTCTGGCGGGTAGGGGTTGGGACGATCGGCTGCCGGCGATGAGGCCAGGCAAGAACTTGCGTGAGGGACTGCGGCCCGCTTGAAGGGGCGCGAGTATCGCCGCGGGCAGTTTCACGGGGCTCGACTCCGTTACATGGAGACGGGGCGGCACCCGCGAGGGCACCGCCCCGCCGCCGTCCGCCTCCCTGCACCGCGGCGCAGGGAAGCTGCGTCAGGCGTAGACAAAGGTGCCGCCCCAGCACACCAGGGTGTCCTGCGAGCCGTCGTAGTCGTGCGTGCAGAGCATGCCACTTCTGCCCGAGCACGGCTTCCCTTCGTAGTACTCGCACGAGGGATACGCGGCCTCCGCCGGGGCGGGGGCCAGCAGCGTCGCGCCTCCGGCGAGGCAGACGAGGGCGGAGAGTCCCATCAGCTTCCGTCGCATGGCTTCCTCCGTGTGGGGGCGAGCAGGGTCGACTCTACGGCGATGCAGGTCAGAGCGGAGAGCACGAGCACCTTCTTGCGCATGGGCTCCTCCTGGGTCGGGGAAGCGGGACGGGCCGGGTGGCCCGGTCCAGTCCCGCGCGCATCACGCCCAGGTCCACGAATAGCCGTTGCACTGGAGCCAGTCCTGCCCGCCGCTTTGGTGCGTGCATTCCATGAAGCCCCATCCGGAGCAGTTCAGGCCGTAGACATACTCGCAGATCGGGTAATCCGCCTGACTGGCCGCCGGGGCCGGCGTCAGCAGGGCCGAGCCTCCGGCGATGCAGGTCAGCGCGGACAGCAGCAGGAGCTTCCTTCGCATGAGTTCCTCCGGAGAAGAGGGTGTCTGCGTACTTTGATTACATGTATGCGATCCTGTACGGACGAAAACAAGGATGCCGATACACATAAAGATGGGGGCGGCACCATGGTGATGCCGCCCCGCCGCGCGTTCCGGGCTACCGGTCGGGAGTCCGGCTCCTTCCTCCGCCGTGCTCCGCGGTCACATCCACGTCCACGTGCCGTCCGTGCAGATCAGCCCGTGCACGTAGCCGCCGGCATCGCAGAGCATGATCCGGTTCTCGTAGGGGCAGGGTCCGTCCTGGAAATCGATGCAGGGCAGTTCGTCGTTCTGGGCCGACGCCGATGCCGGGGAAAGCAGCGCGCCGCCGCCGAGGATGCAGACCAGCGCCGAGAGCGAGAGGATCTTTCTACGCATGACGACTCCGTCGAGTAGGGGGTGGGACGATCGACCGCCGGCCATCGAGGCCGGGCGAGGACCCGCGTGAGGGATTTCGGCCCGAAGGGGCGAGACCCGGCGGCGGTTTGCCGGGGCTCGACTCCGTTGCAGACGGTCGTATCGTCTGCTACGGAGCCGAAGCCCGACCCCGGCGCCAGCCGGGGGCACGCCCAAGGTCTTCCGTTTCACCACCCCCAGGTCCAGGCGCCGTCGTAGCAGAAGAGGCTTTCAGGGGCTCCCCGTGCCGTCGTGCACTCCATGAACCCCCCGTCGCACTCCATCCCGATCACCTCTTCACACACCGGTACTTTGCGCTGCGCCGGCGCCTGGGCCAGCAGCGTCGGGCCACCCGCGAGGCAGACGAGGGCGGACAGCAGCATCAGCTTCTTTCTCATGACTTTGCCCGTGCAGGTGAGTGGTCTCTTCCTACTCCCAGGTGCCGTTGAAGCAGTACAGGACGTCCATGTAGCGCCCCTCCCACTGGCAGGTCATGCTCGCGCCCGGCGTGCCGCAGGCCGTTCCGCGGAACTGGTCGCAGTCCGGGTACGTGGCCCGGCCCGCGGCGGGCGTCGTCAGCGCCGTGCCCCCGCGATGCAGGTGAGCGCGGACAGCAGCATCAGCCTGGTCCTCATGGCTCCTCCCGGTCCTCGGGTGAGACGCGGATCAGGCCCAGACCCACCAATCGTTCCAGCAATAAAGGATGTCCGTCGCCCCACTCTCCCGTGTGCAGCGCTGGTAAGCGGGGTTAGGCCCGGCGCAACTGGTATTCACCAGCGCCTCGCACGACGGATACCGTCTCTGCGCCTCGGCGGGCCCCAGCAGCGCCCAGCCTCCCGTCAGGCAGGTCAGCGCGGACAGCAGCATCAGCTTCTTTCTCATGGTACACTCCGGTGCGGGATTGAAACGACAAAACGCACTACCATGATTGCATCCTCACGAACTGTCGTCAAGTGCGTTGTGCGATGTGGCTGCCGGCAGGCGGCCGCGTCCGTACTTCACTGCGACAACCCCGGATGCTATACTTCCTGCACGTACAAACGAACCTGGCTTCCCGCAGCACACATCGATAAATGCTCGTCGTCATGCGTCACGACGCCACCGAGGAGGACGTCCGCGGCGTCGTGGAAACCATCCACGACCTCGGCTACGAGGCGCGGCCCATCCCCGGGAAGCAGCGCACCGCGGTGGGGCTGATCGGCAACGACGGCAAGGTGCCGGCGGACCGCATCGAGGCGCTTTCCGGCGTGCTCCAGGTCATCCACGTTTCCCAGCCGTACAAGCAGGTGTCGCGCGAGTGGTCGCCCGAGCCCACCATCGTGGAATTGGCGAACGGCACGCGCATCGGCGGCGACGAGGTGGCGGTGATGGCCGGGCCGTGCTCGGTGGAGTCGGCGGCGCAGATCATCGGCATCGCGCAGCGGCTCCGCGATGCCGGCGCCACCGTGCTGCGCGGGGGCGCCTTCAAGCCGCGCACCTCGCCGTACTCGTTCCAGGGGATGGGCGAGGAGGGGCTGAAGCTGCTGGCGGCGGCCCGCGAGGAAACGGGGATGGCGATCGTCACCGAGGCCATCGACCCGGAAAGCCTGGCGCTGGTGGCGAAGTACGCCGACATCATCCAGGTCGGCGCGCGCAACATGCAGAACTTCTCGCTGCTGCGCCTCGCCGGGCGCGCCGGCAAGCCGGTCCTGCTCAAGCGCGGGATGTCGGCCACCATCACCGAGTTCCTGATGTCCGCCGAGTACATCCTGGCCGAGGGGAACCGGCAGGTGATCCTGTGCGAGCGCGGGGTGCGCGGCTTCGACTCGCAGCAGACCCGCAACCTCCTGGACCTCACCGCCATCCCGGTGGTCAAGGGCCTGTCGCACCTCCCCATCATCGCCGACCCCAGCCACGGCACGGGCGTGCGCGCCAAGGTGATCCCCATGGCGCGCGCCGCCGTGGCCGCCGGCGCCGACGGGCTGATGGTGGAGGTGCACCCGGAGCCGGAGCGCGCCCTTTCCGACGGCGCCCAGTCGCTGTACCCGGAGCAGTTCGGCGAGCTGATGGACCAGATCGCGCTCATCGCCGAGGCCATCGGCAGGACGCTGTCGCCCTCGCTGGCCCCGGCCGGCGCGCGCTGACCGGCGGGGCAGGGTGGACACCGAAGGGCCGCTCCGCCCGCCGCGCCGGGCCACCAAGCCGCTCGGCGACCGCGGCGAGGAGATCGCCGCCCGCCACCTCGCGGAGCGCGGCTGGACGGTGCTGGACCGCAACTACCGCCTGGGACGCAAGGAGATCGACCTCGTCGCGCGCCGCGGCGAGACGGTCGCGTTCGTGGAGGTGAAGACGCGCGGCGGGCGCGGCTACGGGCACCCGCTGGAGGCAATCACGTGGAAGAAGCGGCGGGAGATCGGGCAGGTGGCGCAGGCGTGGATCGACCGCCACGGCTGCAATGGCGACGTGTACCGGTTCGACGCGGTGGCGGTGCTGGTGGGCGGCGGAGGGGAGCCCGTCGTGGAGCACGTGGAGGACGCCTGGCGGATGTGATTTGAACGGCTTGTGACGGCGGGTTCGGGCGTGCCCCCGGCTGGCGCCGGGGTCGGGCTTCGGCTCCGTAGCAGACGAAACAACCGTCTGCAACGGAGTCGAGCCCCGACGATACTGCTGTCGGGTCTCGCCCCTCCGGGCCGAAATCCCTCACGCGACGGCTGGCCCCCCTCCTACTCGCCGGGCGGCAGGGCGACGCGAACGACCATG
>JBEVLE010000628.1:0-5549 GCA_040509335.1 Longimicrobiaceae bacterium
GATTTCGGCCCGAAGGGGCGAGACCCGGCGGGGCTGTTTCCGCCGGGGCTCGACTCCGTTAGCCCGCGTTGTTTGCGGGCTTACGGAGCCGAAGCCCGACCCCGGCGCCAGCCGGGGGCACGCCCGAACCCGCCGTCGACAAAGCAGTTCAGTGCAGCCCTGCCTCCGCCCGCCGCAGCCCGGGAGGCGCCACGAACGGCACGTGCGGCACGGTGTCCCGCTCCGGAACGGCGTACTGCGCCCGCAGCGCCCGCAGCTTGCCCTCCAGGTCGCGCACCACGGACGCGTACTGGGGATCGGCGTATACGCTGCGCATCTCGTCGGGGTCGCGATCCAGGTCGAACAGCTCCCACTTTCCGGCCTCGTAGTAGTGGATCAGCTTGTACCGGCGCGTCCGCACGCCGTACTGCCGCTGCACCATGTGCCAGTCCGGGTAGGCGAAGTACTGGTAGTACACGGCGTCGCGCCACCCGGCCGGGGTCCGCCCGCGCAGCAGCGGCACCAGGCTGCTCCCCTGCATGCTCGCGGGGGCCGGCACGCCGCCCATCTCCAGGAGGGTCTGGGCCAGGTCCAGGTTCATGGCCAGGTCGCCGCGCACGGAGCCGGGCTTCACCACGCCGGGCCAGCGCACCAGCAGCGGGGTGCGCAGCGATTCCTCGTACATCCAGCGCTTGTCGAACCAGCCGTGGTCGCCCAGGAAGAAGCCCTGGTCGGAGGTGTACACGACGGCGGTGCTCCCGGCCAGCCCCAGCCGGTCCAGCTCGGCGAGCACGCGGCCCACGGCGGCGTCCAGCGCCATCACGGCCCGCATGTAGTCGCGGATGTAGCGCTGGTACTTCCAGCGCACGGCGTCGTCGCCGGCCAGGCCGGCGGCGCGAAACGCCTCGTTCTCGGGTCCGTAGGCGCGGTCCCAGGCGGCGCGCTGCTCGGGGGTGAGCCCCTCGGGCGCCTCCAGCTTGAGGTCGCGGTCGAACAGGTCGCGGGCGACGGTCATCTCGGCGTCGCGCGTGCGAAAGGCCCGCCCGGAGCCGTCGTCCCAGAAGGTGGCGGGCTCGGCGAACACGGTGTCGCGGAAAAGGCCCAGCTGCTCCGGCCCGGGGTCCCAGTAGCGGTGCGGGGCGTTGAAGTGGAGCATCAGCAGGAAGGGCTTCCGCCGGTCGCGACGACCGGCCAGCCACCCCAGCGCGCGGCCGGTGACCACCTCGTTGGTGTAGCCGGTGTGGCGCACGGTGTCCGTGGCGGAGCGCAGCACGGGGTTGTAGTACGGACCCTGCCCCACCAGCAGCTCGAAGTGGTCGTACGCCTCCGGGTCGGGCGGGTCGTGCAGGTGCCACTTGCCGAAGACGGCGGTCTCGTAGCCGCCCCGCCGCAGCAGCCGGGGAAAGGTGACGGCGCCGGGGTGCAGCGGCTCGGCGTTGGTGACGACGCCGTTGATGTGCCCGTACTGCCCGGTGAGCAGCGCGGCGCGGCTGGGCCCGCAGATGGAGTTGGTGACGAAGGCGTGGGTGAACAGCATCCCGGAGGCGGCGAGCCGGTCCAGGTTGGGGGTGTCGGGGAGGCGGGCGCCGTACGCCAGGTGCGCGCGGTACGCGGACAGGGCGTGCGCCGCGTGGTCGTCCGCCAGAAGGAACACGATGTTGGGCCGCGCCTGCCCCTGCGCCTGCGCCCGGGCCGCCCCGGCCACCCCCGGCAGGGCCAGCGCCGCGAGCAGCAACCACCCCGCCGTCCTCCCCCTCTTCCACGCCGCAGCTCGCATCGGCTCCTCCGCTCCCGTGCAGTGGGACGGGCGGCGCGGAGTGCGGCGCCGGTCCGGGTGATCCACCGTGTGCTGACGATTTTCTCCAATATGCGCACGCGGCGCCCGGATGCGGACACGCGGGCCGCACGGAGCACGACAGGATCGGTGTCCGGCGGGCCCGCCCGGCGCGATTTGCGGCCGCTCCCGCGCGGCGGCGCACGACGTTCTTGCGACGGGATCGTCCGGCGTGCACCGTAGGTCAGCCGTGCTCGCGGGCGCGGCCCGCCCCCCGGCCGAACGCCGCGCACGCGGCGGGGCGCCCCCCCGGCACACCCCTCGGGAAAGGAGACCGCCCATGGCGAGCAAGCTCCCCGCACCCCAGCTGGTGCTCGACAGCCGCATGCTGTACACGAGCTGGATCCCCGCGGACCCGCAGGCGTGCGCGCGGCTCCTGCCGCGGGCGCTGAAGCCGGCGGCCAACCACGCGGTCTACATGAACCAGTACGTGGTGGACCGGGCGCAGCAGACCACCGGCTTCGGGGCGTACTCGCTCACCTACCTGGGGCTGGACGTGGGCGGCCTGTTCGCCCCGGACGGCGTGACCCCGGCGCGCTTCTTCACCCACTACTTCAACTCGTCGGAGGGGATGCGGGAGTACGCGGCGGAGCGCGGGGTGCCGGCGGCCCCCGGCTCCACCACGCTGGAGGTGGAGGGCGGCGTGGCGACGGCGACCACCTCGGTGGACGGGACGCCCGTGATCCGCACCCGCGCCCGCGTGGGCGACGTGGCCGACATCGTCCTGGGCGGGCACCTGCGCTACATCACCCGCGTGGGGAACCGGCTGGTGGCCGGCAACTACCCGTACGTGGGCGAGCTGGTGAGCACCTTCCAGGTGCAGTCCATCGAGTTCCTGGCGCCGGACCACCCGGTGTACGCGCTGCGGCCGGCCTCGCCGCTCCAGGTGGTGGCGGGCTCTTCGTTCTACGCGCCGCGCGACTCGTTCGTGTACCCGGGCGGCGAGGAGGACATCGGCCCGGCGGAGGGGAGCGCCATCTCCATGGACGCGGGGTTCAGGGTGTCCTCGGCCGGCACACCC
This sequence comes from Longimicrobiaceae bacterium, assembly GCA_040509335.1. Lineage (GTDB taxonomy): Bacteria > Gemmatimonadota > Gemmatimonadetes > Longimicrobiales > Longimicrobiaceae > JAFAYN01. The sequence continues at coordinate 2,835 of JBEVLE010000628.1, forward strand.
GCGTAGCGCCGGGGTCAGGCACACAGCCGCGTGAGGGATTTCGGCCCGGAGGGACGAGACCGCGCGGCTGTTTGCGCGGGCTCGACTCCGTTACGCACAGTTTTATCGTGCGTTACGGAGCCGAAGCCCGACCCCGGCGCCCGCCGGGGGCACGCCCGAACCCGCCGTTCAAAGCCGTTGCCGTTGCCGAATCAGCGGTTCGGATGCGTGATGTCCTCCAGCACGGTGCCGTCCGGCGCCATGATGACGCGGCGGATCGCCCTGGGGATGGGGGTCTGGTCGCTGAGCCGGGGCGGGGTCGCGTCGTAGAGGGGCTCCACGTGCACGGTGACGTGGCCGTGCGTGGCGGCCCAGCGGATGGCGCGGTCCTCCGAGGCCCGCCAGGCGGAGCCCGCCCCCCGGTTCAGCGCCTCGGTCATGGGGACCACCCCCGTCCACTGGTCCGCCGCCCGCTCGATGTCGGCGTCGCCACGGACGGCCTCCCGCTGCACCAGGTGGCCGCGCTCGTACCCGGAGTTGGTGAACCCGCGGTCGCTGGGCTGCGCCGCCTCCACCGACTCGTTCTTCGCGAAGCCGCGGCTCGACTGGACGGAGCGCGCGGCCACGTCGGCGTCGATGCGGAACCCCACGCTGATGGGGCGGCCCGCCCCCTGGTCGTACTGGATGCGGACGCCGTAGGCGACCTCGGCGGGATCCAGGAGCCGGTGGTGCATCCCCTTCCCCTGCCCCGTGCCGACCACCTCCCCCGTGGGGTCGCCGAAGGTGGGCTTCGCCTTCCTGCGGCTCCTGGGGAGATCCGGGATGGTCCCGCCGGGGTCGATCTCCCGGTGCTGCACCTCGCGCGTGGGCTGGTCCCCCTGGACCGTTTCCAGCGACGGGCCGGTGTCGGGCTCCAGCTCCACCTCGCCGAAGTCCAGGCGCCGGGTCCCGCCCGAGCCGGCCATGGTGCGCTCCCCTTCCGCGGGCTCCCGGCGGCGGCCGGCCAGGTACGCGTCCACGTCGGCCCGCAGCGAGGCGTGCAGCTCCGATCCCGGGGCCGCGGCCACGTGGTGGCTTTCCCAGTAGCCGCGGAACTCGTCCACGTCGCGGAAGCGCGCGGTGTGGGTGGTCCCGTCCGGGAGGCGGGTGGTGACGTAGAAGGGCCGGTCGCCGGTGGGGTCGGCGCCGTACTCGGCCCGCCCCCGCCCCGCGCCGGGGACGTGGAACTCGATGAACTCGCGCACCGTGCGGCCGCCGTCGCCACGGCGGGCGGCGACGTCCTGGAAGTCGGCGGGCGCGGGGAGGAAGAAGCGCTCGGCGGCGGTGCGGTTGGGGTGGAAGTGGACCACGGCGGTCCACCCCTCGCCCGCGGGGGCGCGCACCGAGCCGTGGTCGCCCACGCGTACCACGTACGTGCCGTCGCGCTCGCTGCGGAAGATGGCCACCTCCTGCGCGCCGGCCTCGCCGAGCGCGCGGTTGTACAACGCGTACGCCTCGGCCGGGTCGCGCACGCCGCGCGCGTAGTCGGTGTGCGGGCGCAGCCCCGGGCCGGCGCCGGGCTCCGCCAGGTCGGGGCGGATCCCCTCGCGCGCCATCATCTCGTGCAGCGGCTCGGCCCCGTCGCCGCCGGCGCCGCTCCGCGCGGGGCGCGGCGCGGTCTCGCTCCCCGCCATGGTGCGCGACGCGGGCTCCGGCCCGGCGTCGGGTGCGCGGAGCGGGGCGGCCTCCATCTCCGGGGGCGGCGGGGTGGACCGCCCGTCGCGGGCGGCGCGGCTCGCCTCGGCGCGCACGGCCAGCTTGCGCTGCACGTGCCCCAGGAGCAGGTCCGTGAACATGCTCTTCGGGTCGGTGAGGTGGGCGCCCAGCTGCTCCACGAACTGCCCCACCGTGACCGGCGCGCCCGCCCCGCGCAGGTTGTCGAACACCGTGCGCGCCGCCATGTGCAGCGAGGAGATCGCCTGCCCGGAAAGCAGCTCGCTCACCGACTCGGCGACCACCCGGCGCCCCAGCGAGGCCACCTCCGGCCGGGCCAGGAGCCGCTTGAGGATCCCCTCGCCCAGCTTGCCGCCCATCTTGGAGGTGACCAGCGAGAACAGCGCGTCGAAGGTGACCCCCGCCCAGTCGATGCGGTCGCGCATCCCCAGCGACAGCTCGCTCCCCTGCCGGGCCACCGTCTGCGTGGCGGCGTACGCCGTGCCCACCAGCAGGCCGCTGACGGCGCCGCCGGTGACCAGCGACGCGGCCACCCCGCCCACCACCGCCGTCACCTCCAGCACCACCTCGGCGCGCCCGGCCCCGGAGATCGTCCCCTCGGTGTACCCGGCGACGCGGTCCTGCGCGGCGCGCCACCCGGCGGCGGCGCGCTGCAGCAGGCGCACGCCGGCGGCCACGTCGCCCTCGGCGAGCGCCGCGTCGGCCATGGCCAGGTCGGTGAGCGGCTCCTGCCAGATCTCCATCCCCGGGAGGGCCACGCCGCCCAGCACGTCGGACACGAAGCCGACCACGTACTGGTCCTCGCGCAGCGCGCGCATGTAGCGGTGCCCCTCGCGCCCGCCCTCCACCAGCGCGCCCACCTGCCCACGGAAGCGGCGCAGCGCCGCCAGCGCGTCCTCGCGCGAGGCGCCCTGGTGGCGCTCGGGCTCGCGCCCCGGGATCCCCAGGGCGAGGTCGTACGACGTCGGCTCGGCGGCGGCGGCGTCGGGCTGGCGGCGGAGCTCGCCGGCCGGCCCGGCGAGC
>JBEVLE010000629.1:0-16839 GCA_040509335.1 Longimicrobiaceae bacterium
CGTTGCGTGAGGGATTTCGGCCCGAAGGGGCGAGACCGCGCGGCTGTTTGCGCGGGCTCGACTCCGTTGCAGACGGTTGTTTCGTCTGCTACGGAGCCGAAGCCCGACCCCGGCGCCAGCCGGGGGCACGCCCACACCCGCCGTAAAATTCCGTCGTAGTCGGATCTCTCGCGCGGCGTCCCGGGTACTCCTGCCGGCGCGGCGGCCCCGCGCTCCCCTCGGCGACGAATCCCAGCGACCCGGTTCCATGCCCTGTATCCGCACCGTGCCCGCGCACGTCCTCGTCCTGCTCGCCCTGGCCGCCCTCCCGGCCGGTGCCCTCGCGCAGGTGCGCTCGGCCCCCGCCGCGCCCGCGTCCACCGCGCGTGCCCCGCTGGAGGCGCCGCTCCCCGTGGACCCGGCGGTCGCCATGGGGCGCCTCCCCAACGGCATGCGCTACTACGTGCGCGCCAACCGCGAGCCGGAAAAGCGCGCCGAGCTGCGCCTGGTGGTGAACGCCGGCTCGGTGCTGGAGACCGAGGACCAGCGCGGGATGGCGCACCTGGTGGAGCACATGGCGTTCAACGGCACGCGCAACTTCGCCAAGCAGGAGATCCGCGACTACCTGGAGCGGGTGGGGATGCGCTTCGGGGCGGACGTCAACGCGTACACCGGCTTCGACGAGACGGTGTTCTCGCTGACCCTTCCCACCGACAGCGCCGGGGTGCTGGACACGGGGCTCCGCATCCTGGACGACTGGGCGCGCGGGGTGTCGTTCGACGCGGAGGAGATCGAGAAGGAAAGAAAGGTGGTGATCGAGGAGTGGCGGCTGGGGCAGGGGGCCGGCTCGCGCCTGCGCGACCGCCAGTTCCCGGTGCTGTTCCGCGGCTCGCGCTATGCCGAGCGGCTCCCCATCGGCTCGCGGGAGGCGCTGGAGCGCGCCGACCCGGCCGCGCTGCGCCGCTTCTACGCGGAGTGGTACCGCCCGGAGCTGATGGCCGTGGTCGCCGTCGGCGACTTCGACCGGGACGCCATGGTCCGCGCCATCCGCGAGCGCTTCGCCGCAATCCCCGCGTCCCCGGCGCCCAGGGAGCGCCCCGCCTTCGGGATCCCGGAGCACGCGGAAACGCGCTTCTCGATCGCGACCGACCCGGAGACCACCGGCTCCGGCGTCACCGTGTACTTCAAGCACCCCGAGCGCACCGCCGGCACGGTGGGCGGCTACCGCGAGGCGATCGTGGAAACGCTGTACCTGGGGATGCTGAGCGACCGCCTGTACGAGCGGACGCAGGAGCCGGACGCGCCGTACCTGTCCGCCTCCGCCTCGTCGGGGCCGCTGGTGCGGGGCACGGAGTCGCAGGTGCTCTCGGCCGGGGTGCGCGACGGCGGCGTGGAGGGCGGGCTGGACGCGCTGCTCACCGAGGCCGAGCGCGCGGCCCGGCACGGCTTCACCGCCTCGGAGCTGGCGCGCCAGAAGGAAACGCTGCTGCGGCTGTGGGAGCAGGTGTACGCGGAGCGCGACAAGACGCACTCCGGGCAGTTCACGGCGGAGTACGTGGCCCACTTCCTGGAGGGCGAGCCCATCCCCGACGTGGCCGCCGAGTTCGAGCTGTACCGCCGCTTCCTCCCGGAGATCACGCTGGAGGAGGTGAACCGGCTGGCCGCCGCCCGCCTGCGCGAGACGGGGCGGGTGGTGCTGGTGAGCCTCCCGGAAAAGGCCGGGCTGCGAGTGCCCACCGAGGCCGGGCTGCGCGCCGTGGTGGACTCGGTGGCCCGGCGCCCCGTGGCGGCCTACGACGACCGCACCTCCGACCGTCCCCTGGTGGGCACGCCGCCGCGGCCGGGGCGCGTGGTCTCCGAGCGGACGATCCCCGGGGTGGACGTGCGCGAGTGGACGCTTTCCAACGGCGTGCGCGTGTTCGTGAAGTCCACCGACTTCAAGCAGGACGAGTTCCTGTTCGCCGGCAACAGCCCCGGCGGGCTGTCGCTTGCGCCCGACTCGCTCTGGGTGCCCGCGCTCACCGCCTCCGGGGTGGTGCAGGGCGGCGGCGTGGGCGAGCTGACCCTGGTGGAGCTGGGGAAGCGCCTGTCCGGCAAGCTGGTGGGCGTGGGCCCCAACATCGGCGACCTGCGCGAGGGGTTCAGCGGGGGCGGCTCCACGCAGGACGTGGAAACGCTGCTCCAGCTGGTGTACCTGTACTTCACCGCGCCGCGCCCGGACAGCGCCGCCTTCCACACCTACCAGTCCCGCGCGCGGGAAGCGCTGCGCAACCGCGACGCCTCGCCGGAGGCGGCCTTCGGGGACACGCTGCGCCTCGCGCTGGCGCAGAACCACCCGCGCGCCCGCCCGCTCACCAGTGCGACCTTCGAGCGGATGGACCTGGAGCGCTCGCTGGCCTTCTACCGCGACCGCTTCGCCGACGCGGGGGACTTCACCTTCTACTTCGTGGGCAGCCTGGACCCCGACAGCCTGAAGCCGCAGGTGGAGCGCTGGCTGGGCGGGCTCCCCGCCACCGGGCGCAGGGAAACTTGGCGCGACGTGGGGATGGAGTACCCGCGCGGGGTGATCCGCAAGACGGTGCGGAAGGGGATGGAGCCGAAGGCCCGCACCCAGCTGGTGTTCACCGGGAGCGCCGCCTTCGACCGGGACTCGCTGGCGGCGATGAACGCCATGGCCGAGGTGCTGGAGCTGCGCCTGCGCGACCTGCTGCGCGAGGACATGGGCGGGACGTACGGGGCCAGCGTGGGCGCCGGCGCCGCCCGCGACCCGCGCCCCACCTACTCGGTGAGCATCGGCTTCGGGACCTCGCCGGAGCGGGTGGAGGAGCTGACGCGCGTGGTGCTGGCCCAGGTGGACTCGCTGAAGCGCGCCGGCCCCACCCCCGCGGAAATGCAGAAGGTGCGGGAGGCGGAGCGGCGCTCGCGCGAAACGGAGATGCGCGACAACGCCTTCTGGATCTCGCAGGTGATGTCGTACGTGAACAGCGGCTGGGACCTGCGCGAGATCCCCGCCGGCGGCGAGCGCACCGCCCGCCTCACCGCCGCCGACGTGCAGGGGGCGGCCCGCCGCTACCTGGACACCGCGAACTACGTGCAGGTGACATTGCTGCCTGAAACGACAGGGAACGGGCAGCAGCCTTGAACGGCGGGTTCGGGCGTGCCCCCGGCTGGCGCCGGGGTCGGGCTTCGGCTCCGTAAGGCAGCAAACAACGCTGCCTAACGGAGTCGAGCCCGCGCAAACAGCCGCGCGGTCTCGCCCCTTCGGGCCGAAATCCCTCACGCGGGGCTCGCGCTGGCGTCCGCAGGAGGCCCCCACCCCCCTCCCGAATCCACGGCTCAACCCGCAGACCCATGTTCACGCGCTGCATCTTCTGCCACGCGCAGTTCCCGGAGAACCGCTCGCTGGAGCACCTGCGGCGCGGGCGGCGGATCGCGTTCGATCCGGCGCGGGGGCGGCTGTGGACGGTGTGCGGGGCGTGCGGGCGGTGGACGCTGGCGCCCATCGAGGAGCGCTGGGAGGCGCTGGAGGAGCTGGACCGCCTGGCCACGGACCGGGCGCGGCTGCTGTCCAGCACGGACAACGTGGCGCTGCTGCGCACCGAGGAGCTGGAGCTGGTGCGGGTGGGGCGGGCGGAGCGCGCCGAGGAGGCGTGGTGGCGCTACGGGCGGGAGCTGACGGGGCGGCGCCAGAGGGCGACCGTGCTGAAAGGGCTGGACCTGGTCGCCGTGGCGGGCATCGTCGCCACCACGGGGGTGCCGTGGCTCGGGACCGGCACGCTGACGAACTTCGTGCGCTGGCAGAGGTTCGGGCGCATGGCGATCCGGGGCCGGTCGGAGTGCCCGGTGTGCGGGGGCGTTTCCACCGGGGTGAAGTTCAGCGACGCCGGGAGCATCGTGCTCGTGCCGGGCGGGGAGGGGGAGGCCCCGTCGCTCTTCCACCCCTGCGTGCGGTGCGGGCGGCGGGACGGGTCGGGGCACCTGATGGCGGGGACGGCGGCGGAGCACGCGCTGCGCCGCATCCTCGCCCAGCGCCACTTCAGCGGCGCCTCGGAGGGGCGCATCCGCGCGGCCACGCTCGCCATCGACCAGGCGGGCTCCAGCGGGGCGCTCGCCCAAAAGGTCGCCGGCGAGCGCCTTTCCCTGTACACGCTGGAGCGCAGCCGCCGCACGGACGCGGTGGCGCTGGAGATCGCCCTCGCCGACGAGACCGAGCGGCGCATGCTGGAGATGGAGCTGTGGGAACTGGAGCGCCGCTGGAAGGAGGAGGAGGAGCTCGCCGCCATCGTGGACCGCGAGCTGTCGTTCGTCCCCGGGCTGGACCGGCTGCGGGCAAAGCTCGGCGGGCGGTCCCCGGCGTAGCCTACGCGCCGGCCGCGGACCTGCCCCCGCGCGGCCTGTCCCCCAGCCACCGGTCCAGGAACCCGCCCGCCCAGGCGCCCGCCAGCAGCAGCGCGTCCGCGATCCCTTCCACCGCCAGCAGCACCGGCTCCGGCGGGATGGCCGCGTCGCCGCGGACCCAGCGCGCGAGCGCGAAGAGCGCCAGCCCCGCCGCGTAGAGCCCGGCGAAGCGGAAGCGGCGTCCGCGCCCCGCCCGCGCCCCCAGCGTCCCCGCCGGGAGGCCGGCGAGCACCCCGGCCGCCACGCCGGCCGCCGCGGCGTGGGCGCCCAGCGTCCACGGCCCCTCCGCGTCGAACAGGCGCCCCAGCAGGTCCAGGCTGAAGGCCGTGTCCAGCAGCACGGCCGGGGCGAGGACGAGGGCGCGGCGGACGGATGGGCTCATGCGCTCCGGTGTCGTGGGGCGCGCTTCGGCCCCGGTGAATGCGTCCCGTCCCGCGGGCCTGGCCGCGCGCGCGGCGGCCCGCTACCCTGCCGGGGCCGCGCGACGGCCACCCGCTCCCCGCCACCCCCTCCCGCCCATGCGCCTGCTCGCCCCGCTGCTCCTCGCCGCCCTGCTCGCCCCGGCGCCCGGCGCGGCGGCGCGCCCCGCCCCGCCCGTGCACGCCCCGTTCCGCGCCGACACCACCTGGCGCGAGCACGACGCCGCCGCCGACGCGGCCCGGCGCGCGGGCGACTGGACGGCGTACCGCCACCACGTGGGCCGCATGTACGACGAGGTGGGCAACCACCCCTCGCTGGTGCTGGCGCTCGCCCGCGCGGAAACCCGGCTGGGGCGCGCCCCCCAGGCGATGGAATGGCTGGGCCGCTACGCCGCCATGGGCCTGCTCCTGGACCCCGCCGACACCGCCTGGGCCGCGCTCCGCGCGCACCCCGGCTGGCCGTCGCTGGCGCGGCGCGCGTCCGTGGACAACGCGGCGCCGGTGACCGCCGCCGCGACGCACTTCGCGCTCCCCGACTCCGCCTTCATGCCGGAGGGGATCGCCCGCGACCCCGCGGACGGGGCGCTGTACCTGTCCGGCCTGCGCGACGGCTCCATCCTGCGCCGCGGCGCGGACGGGCGGTTCGCCATGTTCGTGGCGCCGGCCGGGGCGGGGGAGGGCCGCTGGGCGATGCTGGCGCTGGCCGTGGACCCCGGGCGCCGCCTGCTGTGGGCCACCACCGCCGCCGCGCCGTACTTCCGCGGCCACCAGCCCGCCGACTCCGGCCGCACCGCGGTGCTCGCCTTCGAGCTGGGGAGCGGGCGGATGGTGCGCCGCGCGGAGCTCCCCCGCGACGGGCGCCGCCACACGCTGGGCGACATGACCGTGGCCGCGGACGGCACCGTGTACGCGAGCGACTCGGACTCGGGCGAGCTCTACCGGCTGGCGCCCGGCGCCGACTCGCTGGCGCTGCTGGTGCCCCGCGGCGTGCTCGCCTCGCCGCAGGGCCCCGCCCTGGCGTTCGACGGCCGGCGCGTGCTGGTGGCCGACTACCTGCGCGGCATCGCCGCGGTGGACGCCGCCACCGGGCGCGTGGCGTGGCTCGCCCACGCCGACACGGTGCCCGTGTCCGGCATCGACGGGCTGGTGCGCGACGGCCACGCCCTGGTCGCCGTGCAGAACGGCACCCGCCCCAAGCGCCTGCTGCGCTACGAGCTGGACCCTGCGGAAACCCGCATCACCGGCTGGCGGGTGCTGGAATCGGGGACGCCGCTGCTCACCGAGCCCACCCACGCCCTCCTCGCCGCCCCCGACACCCTGCTGTTCATCGCCGACAGCGGCTGGGACCGCCTGGCCCCCGACGGCACCGTGAAGCCCGGCATGCGCCTGGAGCCCGCCCACGTCCTCCGCCGCGCCCCGCGATGAGGAAGCGGCCGGGAGCCGCCGCAACGAGCCGTCGCCGTTCGCAGTTCGCCGTTCCAGCAGTACCCCCCAGAGTCTGTTCGGAGGGAGACTCGCCGGCTGTTTGGCGAGGCTCACTCCGGCGCAGGGAGACACCGGGGCAGTTTCCGGTGGCTCCCGGAGCCCGCGGAGGAGACGGACGGCAGTATCGTCCGGCTCCGTAGCGGCCCGCCAGCCCCGACCCATCCACAAGCTCCCGCGCACACTTCCTGCGTTGAAACGTCCGATCCCCGGACCGACGATAACATCGCGGAAGGCAAAAAACATGGCGATCTCGCTGCGCGGCGAGCACCTGAAGAGGTACGTAGAAATCGGCAGACTGCTGGTGAAGTACGGCCGCTCCGACCTGGTCCGCGACGCCGGGATGGAAGACATCCTGCGCGAAGAAGACGGCGAGCTCCCCGCGGCCGCCGCCGACCACACGACCGTGGCCGGCGAGCTGGCGGACGACCTGGAGCGCCTGGGCCCCACCTACATCAAGCTGGGCCAGCTCCTTTCCACCCGCGCCGACCTGCTTCCGGCGCCGTACGTGGAGGCGCTGTCCCGGCTCCAGGACGACGTGGCCCCGTTCCCCTACGCCGAGGTGGAGCGCATCGTCACCACCGAGCTGGGCGTGCGCATGTCCAGGGCGTTCATGGACTTCGACCCGGAGCCGCTGGCCGCCGCCTCGCTGGGGCAGGTGCACCGCGCCCGCCTGCGCGACGGCACCGAGGTGGCCGTCAAGGTGCAGCGCCCCGGGATCCGCGAGCAGATCGTCACCGACCTGGACGCGCTGGAAGACATCGCCGAGTTCCTGGACCGCCACACCCAGGCCGGCAGGCGCTACGGGGCAGCCGACCTCCTGGTGGAGTTCCGGAAAACGCTGCTCGCCGAGCTGGACTACCGCACCGAGGCGCAGAACCTCGCCACGCTGGGCGAGAACCTGCGCGACTTCGCCCGCATCGTGGTGCCGTGCGCGGTGCAGGACTACACCACCTCGCGCGTGCTCACCATGGGGTACGTGCCGGGGAAGAAGGTCACCCAGCTCAGCCCGCTGGCGCGCATGGAGATGGACGGCAGCGCGCTCGCCGAGGAGCTGTTCCGCGCCTACCTCAAGCAGATCCTGGTGGACGGCTTCTTCCACGCCGACCCGCACCCCGGCAACGTGTTCATCACCCCGGACTTCCGCATCGGGCTGATCGACGTGGGGATGGTGGGGCGCGTCGCGCCGGAGATGCAGGAGCGCCTGCTCAAGCTGCTCCTGTCGGTGAGCGAGGGGCGCGGCGAGGAGGCCGCCGACACCGCCGTCCGCATCGGCACCACGCGCACCGGGATGGACGAGGCGCGCTTCACCCGCGAGGTCACGGCGCTGGTCACCGGCATGCAGGGCGCCACCGCGCGCGACATCCAGGTGGGGCGCATCGTGATGGAGATGACGCGCGCCGCCGCCGAGAACGGCATCCTCCTCCCGGCCGAGCTGTCCACGCTGGGGAAGACGCTGTTCGCGCTGGACCAGGTAGGGCGCACGCTGGACCCTGACTTCGACCCCAACGCCTCCATCCGCCGCAACGCCGCCGAGATCATGCGCCAGCGGATGCTCAAGCAGGCGTCGCCCGCGGCCATGTTCTCCACGCTGCTGGAAACCAACGAGCTGGTGCAGCGGCTGCCGCGGCGGCTGAACACCATCCTGGAGAACATGGCGGAGAACCAGTTCCGCATCGGGGTGGACGCCATCGACGAGAAGCAGCTCATGGCGGGGCTGCAGAAGATCGCCAACCGCATCACGCTGGGGCTGGTGCTGGCGGCGCTGATCCTGGGGGCGGCGCTCCTGATGCGCGTGGAAACCAGCTTCCGCATCCTGGGCTACCCGGGGCTGGCGATCCTGCTCTTCCTGGCGGCGGTGGTGGGGGGGGTGCTGCTGGTGCTCAACATCGTGCTGCACGACGAGCACTCGGCGAGGAAGTGACGAACTCGGGCGGTCTGAACCAGGTTGCTGCGCACGAGGCGTGCTCCTTGGTTTGTTCCCCATTTGGGAACAAATCCCTTGACTTCGGAGGTGTCTGATGTTACCATTATGGGAACATTGCACGTGCGATTCAGGCGAGTAAACCATTAAATAAACTTGGAGGCACGATTCGAATCATCACAGACAAACGGTTGAAGGAGTTCTGGGCAGAGTACCCGGATTCGGAAAGGCTGTTGAAGGCGTGGCTACGACTGATGAAAACGAAGAAATACCAGTCTCCACACGACGTCAGAGCGGATTTCGGAACCGCCGACTTCCTGACGGAGAAGGTGACGGTGTTCGACATTGGAGGGAACAAGTACCGGCTGGTCGTCACGATGCGGTACGATTGGGGAACCGTGTTCATCCGGCATGTTGTGACTCACAGGGAGTACGACCGGTTGACGGCCCACAACGCCCTCTGAGGACGGAGCTGGCACCCGGAGCGGGGTGCCCGCCCGCCCGACCCAAGAAAAGTGGGCCAAAGACTCTCAAGTAACTGGAGTGGTAAGAACTATGCAGACGGTCATCGACATCCCTACCCCGCACGTCCTTCGCACGCAGGAGGAATACGACGCCGCGGTTGCGGAGATCGACCGGCTCCTCGATCTGGATCCGAAGCCTTTCTCCAACGATTCCGATCGCCTCGAGTTGCTCGCTTTACTCGTGGAGACGTACGAGGCGCAGCATGATCCGATCGATCTTTCGGATGTGACTCCACAGGATGTCGTGGACTTCATGCTCGACCAGAAAAGCATGAGCCGCGCAGACCTGGCGGATATCATGGGAGGGCGCAGCCGCGTATCGGAGTTCTTCAACGGCAAGCGCGAACTCTCGAAGGCACAGATCGAAGCACTCCGCGACAAGCTGGGGATTCCGGCGGACCTGCTTCTGTAGGAAGGGCCGGACAGGGTGCCTGGTTCACGTTGCCCATAGTCGCCGGTCCCGGGGTGCGCCCTGGGCCGGTTTGAATCCTTGCCCCTGAACGACCGGAGGCTGAACCCCGCCGTAGCGGGCAGCCTCCCTGCCGCGGTTCCGGAAGGAAGGTCGTGTCGAGAGCGAGTCCCGCCCCTACCACCCCTCCCAGCCCCTCGTTCCCACGCTCATCCCCGCGTACAGCGTCCGCCCGGGTCCCGGCTCGTAGAAGCGCCGGCCGAAGGCGTTCACCACCACCGAGGTGTTGTACTCGGCGTCGAACAGGTTGGTGATCCCCAGGAACGGCGTGGCGCGGAGGCGGCCCAGGCGCGCGCCCTGCCAGCCGGCACGCAGGTCGGCCACCGTGTACGCGGGCGAGCGGAAGCGGTTGGCGTCGTCCACCGGGATCGCGGAGGCGTGGCGCACCTCCGCTTCCGCGAAGGCGCCCGCCGCGCCCACCCACCCCAGGCGCGCGTCCAGCGAGTGCGGCGCCACGCCGGGGACGCGGTTGCCGTCCAGGGTGTCGCCGGCCGCCACGTAGTCGCGGAAGCGCGCGTCGGTGAAGGCGTACGCCAGGCGCGCGGTCACCCCGGCCCCCGGCGCAAGCGACGCGCCCAGCTCCACGCCGCGGTGGCGCGCGGAGCCGACGTTGCGGAAGAACTGCCGCCCGGGGGCGCCCTCCACCTCGAAGGGGACCAGCGCGTCGCGGACGGCGGCGGTGTAGGCGGCCAGCTCCCAGGCGCCCCACGCCCCCAGCCGCCCCTTCGCGCCCGCCTCGTACGAGGTGGTGCGCTGCGGGCGTAGCGCCGGGTTGAAGCCGCCCGCGCGGTCGGGGCGGTTCGCAAGCTCGGTGGTGGTGGGCGTCTCGAACGCCGTGGCGGCGTTGGCGTACAGCGACACCGCGTCCGCCGCCGCCAGCGTCACCCCCAGCGTGGGGCTCCACGCGTCCATCGTCCTCGCGCCCGAGTCGTCGGGGTTGGCCGCGGTCGCGGGGAGCCGGTCGTCCACCGCGAAGCGGAAGCGGTCGTAGCGCAGCGCCGCCAGCGCGTCCAGCCGCGGCAGGAGCGGCACCGCCACCTGCGCGAAGGCCGCCGTCCCCGTCACGCGCTCGCGCTGGTCCAGCTCCAGCGCGCCCCGCTCGCCCTCCAGGTTGGCGAAGTTCTTCCGGCGGTCGCGCTGCGCCTCCGCCTCCGCGCCCGCGGTCCAGCGCAGCGCGCCCGCGCCCAGCGGCCGCGCGGCGGACCACGCGGCGCGAAGGCCGCCGCCCCGGCGCGCCAGGTCGATCACCGTGGCGGGGATGGGGTTGTCGATCTCCCGCGCCACGGCGTGGGCGGACAGCTCCAGCGTCCCCGCCCCCGTCTCGCCCCGCCAGGAGAGCCCCGCCTGCCCCTGCCGCCCCGCCTCGCCGGTGCACTGCACCCGGTTTCGTGCGAAGGCCCGCGTCCGGTCCAGGCGCAGCAGCGAGTCGGAAAGGGAGCCGGGGTTGAGCGCGTCGTAGCGCACCGCCGCGAGCGCCAGGCGCAGCTCGCCGCGCGGGCCGCCGTGCCCCGCCTGCGCGTGCAGCAGGGTGTTGGCGGCGCGGCTGTGCTCGCGGTATCCCCCGTAGCTCAGCCGCGTGCCGCCGGCGCGGTACGTCCACCCGCCCCGGGTTCCGCCCACGGCCCCCTGCGCCCGCAGCAGCCCGTCGCCCCCGGCGGCCACCCGGACCTCGGCGCCCAGCGGCCCCGGCGGGGGCGGCGCGGTGGTCAGCTGCACCACCCCGCCCGCGGCGTTGCCGTACAGCGCCGACGCGGGGCCCCGTACCACCTCCACCCGCCCCAGCGCGCCCGGGTCCACGTGGTTCAGCGTGGTCTGCCCGTCCGGGAGGGTGGCGGGGATCCCGTCCACCATCACGCGCACCCCGCGCACCCCGAACTGCGCCCGCGCCCCGAAGCCGCGCACCGAGATGCGCTCCCCCACCGCGTAGTTGAAGCGGTTGCTCACCTGCACCCCCGGGATCCCGCCCAGCGCCTCGTCCAGCGCCAGCCCCGGCCGGGCGCGGCGGAGCTCGTCCCCCGCCGCCACGGACACGGCGTACGGGGCCCGCAGCAGCGGCAGCGGCGTGCGCAGCACGCGCACGGCCAGCGTGTCCAGCCGCACCGTGGGCAGCGTGTCGGGCGCGGGCGTCTGCGCGGCGGCGGACACCGGGGCGAGGAGCAGGGCGGCGAGGACGAGCGGGCGGGAGCGTGCGGGCATGACGGCGTGGGTCCGGGGCGACGGGCGGCGGCGGGATCTCGCGGGTGCCCGCGCCGCACGGAGCGGGGCAAGATTCGCGCGCGGCGGGGCGGACGCCTTATCTTTGCCCGGGGCCGCCGCGGGTGCGCGGCCCCCACCCGCCGCCGCCCACGAGGATGCCGGACCGAGATCCACCCGCCGCGGACGCCGCGGCCCCGTTCGCGCCGCCCCCGCCGCAGAAGAGCGACCTGGTCTTCGGCGCCGTCGCGGTCCTCGCCCTCGTTCTCGCCCTCGTGTTCTTCGTCGCGGGCGAGACCGACCGGGGCTCGGCCCCGCCGCCACCCCGCATCACCGTGGTGGAGCCGGCGAGCGGCACCTCGGTGACCGGCCCCTTCGCCATCGTCTTCGAGACGCCGGCGCGCATGGCGCGCGACTCCACCGGGTGGGTGGCGGAGGGACGCTACCACCTGCACGCCACCGTGGGCGGGGCGGAGCTCATGGCCGGCGCCGCGGACGTCCAGGCGGTGGGCGGGCGGCGCTTCCGCTGGCTCATCCCCGGGCTTCCGCCCGGGGAGCACCGCATCCGCCTCCAGTGGTCCGGCCCGGACCACCGCACGCTGCGCGAGGGGGGCTCCGCGCCCTTCGTCCTGCTGGTGCGCTGAGGGGGCGCCGGGGCGCTCCCCCGGGGACGTAAACGGTTTGACATGCACCTCCCCGGAAGGTACTCTTTCCCTTCCTGCCGTCCGCGCCCGTCCCCGTCATTGCGGTCCCGCCCCGCGCGATCGACGCCCGGTACCGTTTCCCCGTCCGAGGGCACGACCATGAAGAAGCTGCTCGCGCTCGCCGCCGTGCTGGGGCTGCTCGTCCTTCTGAACCCCTCCGAAGCGCGGCACCGCGAGCGCTTCGCCGAAGGGTTCCGCGCGGACCACCCGGTGCTCACCCTGTTCGGCGCCGACCGCGTGGCCCCGTCGCTCCTCGCGTACCGCAGCTACGGGATCGTGTCCGTGGGGCGCGTGGGCGAGCACGTGGTCACCGTGGGCGCGCTGGGGACGGTGCGGGTGCGCGAGCTGGACATGGAAAAGCTCGGCCGGGAGGCGGCCGCGCAGGGGAAGCAGGACGTCAAGGAGTTCCTGGACGGCGCGCGGGAGGGGGCGGTAGACGAGCGATAGCAGGACCCCGCGACGCCAGTGTGCCGGCGGCTGATCCGGCCCCACATCGTCCTCGACCGGGAGACCTGCCATGGAGATCCTGTCCACCATCCTGCTGGTGCTCGCCGCGGGAGCAGCGCTGTACCTGCGCTATCGGGACGGCGGGGACACCGGGAGCCGCCCTGCCGGCGCCACGGTGATCCGCGCGCCCTCGCTCGGCGTCCTCAACCTCCAGGGGGAGGTGGCCCGGTCCCTGGTCGACGAGGACCGGGAGGCGGTCGGGCCGCTGTTCTGCTCCGCCGAGGAATCGGACGGCGAGGTGCCCCGCTGCGACGTCCTCCTCGTGTACTGCGCCGTCGGCGGCGACGGGCGGATCGCGGGCTCGGAGCGCGGCCTGCGGGAGCTGATCCGCGACTCCGGCGCGCAGGTGGTCGTCGTGGGCTCTCCCAACGAGCCCGAAGCGTACTTCGCCGCCGCGGAGCAGAAGGGCTACGGCCACTCGAACCTCGTCATGACGCTCGACCGCAAGGGCGGCGCGTTCCCCGGCTTCTTCCGCCGGCTGTTCTCCGCCATGTTCGAAGGGGCGTCCATGCCCGTGGCCTGGGCCCGCCTGGCGCCGCAGCACGCCCATGCCCACGCGCCCGAAACGATCTTCGCGGCCGAGCGCGGCCAGGTCACGTTCGCCAGGTAGCCCACCGCCGGCGGACCGGGTTCCGCTTCCGCTAAGTTCTTGCAGGCGTTATGTTTCAGGACTGAGGTTACGGCCCTCCGGGGTGTCCCGATCCATCCTCGAACCACCGTCTCCATGACGCTCAACCTTTCCAGGCGCCTGCTCCCGGGCGTGCTCGGCATCGGCGTGCTCGCCGCCGCCGCGGCCCCGGGGCTCCGGGCGCAGGCCGGCGCGCCGGCCGCGGCCTCCCGCGTACCCGTGCTCGGCGTCGACACCGCCGGCTTCGACCGCAGCGTCCGTCCGCAGGACGACTTCTTCCGCTACGTGCACGGCGGGTGGCTGAAGACCGCGGAGATCCCCGCCGACCGCACCGGGCTGGGGAGCTTCGACCTGCTCGACGAGCAGAGCAACGCCGCCATGCGCGAGATCATCGAGCGCGCGGCCGCCACCCCCGGCAGGCAGCCCGGCAGCGAGCTGCAGAAGGTGGGCGACCTGTACCTCAGCTACATGGACACCGCGGCCATCGAGGCGGCGGGGATCCGTCCCGTCCAGGGCGAGCTGGCGCGCATCGCCGCGCTCCGCGACCGCGGGCAGCTCCCCGAGCTGTTCGCCGCGCTCGTGCGCACCGGCGTGCAGACGCCCTTCAGCTTCAACGTCCGCCAGGACCCCCGCGTCGCCACGCGCTACATCGCCGGGGTCGGCCAGTCCGGTCTGGGGCTCCCGGACCGCGACTACTACCTCAAGCAGGACTCGAGCTTCCAGGGGACCCGCGCCGCGTACCAGCGGTACGTGGAAACGCTCTTCCGCCTGGCTGGCCAGCCCGACCCGGCCGGCGCCGCCGGGAGCGTGGTCGCGCTGGAAACGCAGCTCGCCGGGCGCCACTGGGACCGCGCCCGCAGCCGAGACCGCGAGGCCACCTACAACCTGAAGACCGCCGCCGAGCTGGACCGGCTCACCCCCGGCTTCTCCTGGACGCGCTTCCTCCGGGCCACCGGCGCCGACCGGACCCCCGGCGTCGTGGTGTCGCAGCCGGACTACCTGCAGGCCATGGACAGCATCCTGGGCCGCACCCCGCTCCCGGTGGTGAAGCAGTACCTCACCTACAAGGTGCTGGACGCCGCCGCGGCCACCCTGCCGCGCGCCTTCGCGCAGGCCCGCTTCGACTTCCGCGACCGGGTGCTTTCCGGGACCCAGGCGCCGCGTCCCCGGTGGGACCGCGCCGTCGGCGCCGTGAACCGCAACCTGGGCGAGGCGGCCGGCCGGCTGTACGTGGAGCGGCACTTCACGCCCGCGCAGAAGGCCCGCATGGAGGGGATGATCGCCAACCTGCTGGCCGCCTACCGGGAGGGGATCGACCAGCTCGACTGGATGAGCCCCGCCACCCGGGCGCAGGCGCAGGCCAAGCTGGCGAAGTTCAACGTCAAGATCGGCTACCCCGAGCGCTGGCGCGATTACTCCAGCCTGGAGATCCGCCCCGGCGACCTGGCCGGCAACCTGCGGCGCGCCAGCGAGTTCCGCTTCGCCGAGATGGTCGGCCGATTGGGCAGGCCCATCGACCGCAGCGAGTGGGCGATGACCCCGCAGACGGTCAACGCGTACTACAGCAGCACGATGAACGAGATCGTGTTCCCGGCCGCCATCCTGCAGCCGCCCTTCTTCAACCCGGACGCCGACGACGCGGTGAACTACGGGGCCATCGGCGCGGTGATCGGGCACGAGATCAGCCACGGCTTCGACGACCAGGGCTCGCGCTCCGACGGCGAGGGCAACCTGCGCAACTGGTGGTCGGACGCCGACCTGGCGGAGTTCAAGACCCGCGGCGACGCGCTGGTGGAGCAGTACGGCGCCTTCGAGCCCGTCCCCGGCACGCGCATCAACGGCCGGCTCACGCTGGGCGAGAACATCGGCGACCTGAGCGGCGTCACCATGGCGTACAACGCCTACCGGCGCTCTCTGGGCGGCAGGGAGGCCCCGGTGATCGCCGGGTTCACCGGCGACCAGCGCTTCTTCCTGGGCTTCGCGGGGATCTGGCGGGCAAAGGAGCGCGAGGCCTCGCTCCAGCGGCAGCTGCTCAGCGACCCGCACGCGCCGGGCGAGTTCCGCACCAACGTGCCGCTGCGCAACATGCCGCAGTTCTACGCCGCCTTCGGCGTCAAGGAGGGCGACGGCATGTACCTGCCCGCCGACAAGCGCGTCAAGGTCTGGTAAGCGGATCGGGCAAGCTGCAATGCAGGCGGGGCTCGGGGTGTTCGCCCCGTGCCCCGCCTTCGTTTCCGTGTCCGTCTCACCGACCCCCTCGCGTGGGCTGCGTGGTGAAACTCGCAGTGGAGCTGGCCGAGGCGGAGACCAGCCTCGCGGAGCTGGTGCAGAAGCTGGGAGCCGGGACCGAGATCCTCATCACCCGCGATGGCTTCCCGGTCGCGCGGCTCGTTCCGGCCGGCGAGGCCGAGCCCGACCGTGTGCCGGGAACCGCCAAGGGGTTGTTCACCGTCCCCCGCGACTTCGACGCGCCCCTGGAAGATTTCGGGGAGTACACCTGAGCCGATGCGCGTTCTCCACGATACGCATGCGTTCCTCTGGTTCATCACCGCGGATCCCCGGCTCGGCGGACCGGCGAGGCAGGTTCTCTCCACCGGTGGCAACCAGGTCCTGCTGAGCCTCGCGAGCGTGTGGGAGATCGCCATCAAGGTGAGGATCGGGCGACTCCCACTTCCCCTACCGCTCGACACGTTCATCCCCGAGCAGCTCCGCCTCAACCGTCTCGATCTTCTGCCGATCACGCTGGAGCACACGTTCGAGGTAGCCCGACTCCCGCTGCACCACCGCGATCCGTTCGACCGGCTGCTGATCGCACGGGCGATCCGGGAAGGCATTCCCATCGTGAGCGCGGACGAAGCGTTCGATGCCTACGCGGTCGAGCGGCACTGGTAGCCCGAATTCGCCCGGCAGCTGGAAGTGAAGAAGCGGGCGCTTCCGTAGAGCGCCCGCCCCGTCCGTCCCGCCCCCTGCCGGCGCTCACCCCGACCGCGCCGCCGCCCGCCGGGTCGCCTCGCGCTCCAGCTTCTGGCGGAGCGACTCCGTCGAGTTGCGCAGGTGGTTGCGCGCCGGCATCAGGTACTCGCGCACCCGCTCGCGGTCGCGGATGGGGAGCCTGGACCCGCGGCCGACCGCCTGGTCAAGGAGCTCCAGGGCGTTCAGCGCCAGGTCGAGGACGTCGTCCAGCTGGTTCGCGGCGGGGAGGGTGTCTTGTGCCATTGGCAGTGGGCGGTTGCGGGACACGGCGGACGATGCGTCCGCGTTGGGCCAATCCTGCTCCCGGACAAGATCGGGTCTGCACGGCCCGCTGTCAACTATGTCCACTATTCAACGCACGCGAAAGGGCACGGCTCCCTCCGCGGACGGCCCCGCACGCACGGAGCCCCCGGCGTCCGTCCGCCGGGGGCTCCGTGATGAACCGCGCGCTGGCGGCTACGCCGGCCGGCCCGCCGCCTCCAGCAGCTCCGAGACGCAAAAGAGCGAGAGCACCCGGTGTCCCGCCGCCTCGATCGCCGGGCCCCCGGCCCCCCGCCCGGCGGCCCCCCGCCCCCCCCCCCCCCCCCCCGGCCCCCCCGCGGGCGCCCCCCGCCCGGGCCCGCCGGCGCGCGCCCCCCG
>JBEVLE010000630.1:0-4088 GCA_040509335.1 Longimicrobiaceae bacterium
AGTTGCGTGAGGGATTACGGCCCGGAGGGGCGAGACCCGGCGGGTGTTTGCCGGGGCTCGACTCCGTTAGCCCGCGTTGTTTGCGGGCTTACGGAGCCGAAGCCCGACCCCGGCGCCAGCCGGGGGCACGCCCAAAACCCGTCGTTCGATCTGTTCGTACGGTTCGTGCGGAACACGCCGTCCGCACATACACCAACCGGAGGGGGAATGAAGATCGCCGTACTGATGGGGGGAACGAGCGCCGAGCGGGAGGTGTCGCTGGCTACGGGGATCGCGATCGTCCGGGCGCTGCGCGAGCGCGGCCACGACGTCGCGACGGTGGACACGGCCCGGGGCTTCGTCCCGCGGGAGGCCGAGCCCGGCCTGCTGCCGGAGGGCGTGCACGCCGCGCCGCCCGAGGACCTGGCGGGGACGCTCCGGCCGATCGAGCTGGCGGAGGTGGAGCAGGTGCGCGGCGCCGACGTGGCGTTCCTGGCGCTGCACGGCGGAGCGGGGGAGGACGGGACCGTGCAGGCGCTGCTGGAGCTGGCCGGGATCCCGTACACGGGGACCGGGCCGCTGGGCTCCGGGATCGCCATGGACAAGGACGTCACCAAGCGGCTGCTGCGCGACTCGCAGGTGCCCACGCTCCCGTGGCGGGTCGCGCGCGCGCCGGACTTCGCCTACGACCCGGACACCATCGAGGATTTCGTCGGCTACCCGCTGATCGTCAAGCCGTCGCGGCAGGGGAGCAGCGTGGGGCTGGCGGTGGTGAACGCCCCGGAGGAGCTGCGCCCGGCGGTGGAGGAGGCGGCGCGGTACGACTCGGAGGTGATGATCGAGCGCTTCGCCCGGGGGCGGGAATTGACGGTGGGGATCCTGGGCGACCAGGCGCTCCCCCCGGTGGAGATCCGCCCCAAGAAGGGGCTCTACGACTACCACTCCAAATACACGGCCGGGATGACGGAGTACCTGTGCCCGGCGCCGCTGGAGGAGGAGATCGTGGCGCAGGTGCAGGCGTACGCGCTGCGGGCGTTCCGGGTGCTCAAGCTGCGGGGCTACGCGCGCATCGACTTCATCCTCGCCAAGGAGCAGCTGTTCTGCCTGGAGGCGAACACCCTGCCGGGGATGACGGCCACCAGCCTCCTCCCCAAGGGCGCGGCCGCCGCGGGGATCGACTTCCCGGAGCTGTGCGAGCGGATCGTGCAGCTGGCGGTGTCGCGGTCCGCGGGCTGACGCGGACCGCGGAGGGCGCGAGCGGGGTACGGCAGAGCGGACCGCTCGCGCTCCACTCCACACCTTCCTGAAATCGAAATGGCGTACCGGACTTCCTCCTATGGGGGCTTCGGGGGCGGCGGCTTCGGCGGCTTCTCCGTGACGCCCTGGGTCAAGCGCCTGCTGATCGCGAACACGGCCGTGTTCCTGGTGGCCTTCATCGCCGTCCGGCTCGGCTACGGGCCGTGGATCGTGGACCGCTTCGCGCTGGAGCCCCGCGAGATCCTGACCGAGCCGTGGACGATCCTCACCTACGCCTTTCTGCACCTGGGGATCGGGCACGTCTTCTTCAACATGCTGAGCCTGTTCTTCTTCGGGCCCATGCTGGAGGAGCGCTGGGGGTCGCGGGCGTTCATCAGGTTCTACCTGGTGGCCGCGGCCGGGAGCGCGCTCTTCGCGGCGCTGGAGGCGCTCTTCGTCCCGAACGTGGTGGTGCTCGGGGCGTCGGGGGCCATCTACGGGCTGATGATGGCCTTCGCCATGGCGTGGCCCACCATGCCCATCCACGTCTGGGGGATCTTTCCCATCCAGGCGCGGTGGCTGGTGGCGATCATGGCGGTGCTCAGCCTGCTGCTGATCGGCGGGGGCGGGGTGTCGCACCTGGCCCACCTGGGCGGCTTCGCCACGGCGTTCCTGTACCTCAGGAGCCCGTGGGCGCCCAGCGCCTGGGGCGAGCTGCCGCCGTCGCGCCGCAAGCCGGCCCGGGCAAAGGAGCGCGCCGGCTCCGGGCTGTCCCTGGGCTGGCTTCGCAAGGAGCCTCCGCAGCCGCCGGCGCCGCAGAAGCCCGCAGGAGACACGAACCGGCCGCGGGACGAGCAACAGCTCCTGGACGACGTCGATCGCATCCTGGAGAAGATTTCTGCGCGTGGCCTCGGCTCGCTGACCGACGAGGAGCGCAAGCGGCTGGACGAGGTGAGCCGGCGCTACCGGTCGAACTAGGGTCGGGCAGGGGATCGAGCAGCACGAGCCGCGGGTGGCGAGATGGTTTCGCCGCCCGCGGTTTTTTCGTGCGGTCCGTGACTGCGAACGGCTTGTACGGCGGGGTTGGGCGTGTCCCCGGCTGGCGCCGGGGTCGGGCTTCGGCTCCGTAACGCACGAAACAACTGTGCGTAACGGAGTCGAGCCCCGGCGGAAACAGCCCCGCCGGGTCTCGCCCCTTCGGGCCGTAATCCCTCACGCGACTGTCTGCGTGCCTCGACACTCCGCCGCTCATCGCCGCGGGCGGTAGCGCCCGGGTGCCGGTCGGCCGGATACACAGGGCGGAGTGAATGAATATTCATCCAGGGCAACGCAGCATGTCAAATACGTTGCAAATCTACAGCCTGTGAGACTTAACAAGTACGACGCACAACACGGAATCGGGTTAATGTAACAGCAGTTACAGCCTGTGTGGGTTGTTGGCACGGTATTGTCTGTTGTATGTGTAGATCCAGTGTGCGCCGGGCTGCCGCTTCTGGAGCCCACGGACCGTGAAGGGTGGCGGCTGACTCCCGGCCGAGGCGCCGAGCTTCGAGTCCGGCTCGTGGCTGCTCCAGCTCCGCCGCTGTGGCGTCGGTCCGGGTGGCGGCGTCAGGTGGGCGGCCAGCGCGGAATGCCGCGTGCAGACGCGTGGGCGCCGTCCTGGATCGGACGTCCAGCCGAGCGAAACGGCGACGTCTTCCCGTCCAGGATCCCCTTTGTCGTTTTAATTGCGTATAATACACATTATGTAAACTAAACCGTGTGGATTTCTGTGGAAAACTCCTCTCCCGGGTGGATTGTCCACGTGTGAGGAGTTTCCTTGTTGCGTGGAGAAAACTGCGAAGATGTTGAAGCGCTTGGGTTTGCGAACCAGAGGCACGAGAAAGCGCCCACGGGCCGGATCTCGGCTCGCGGGCGCTTGTCGGGGGGGCTGCGTGGATCGCGCGGGTGGCTACGGCCGTCCGGCGGACGGGGTCCTCAAACGAGTTCCAGGGTGGAGCCGAAGCGTCCACCCTGGATTCTACCGTGCCGTCCTGGAAGAGTGATGAACCACCCTCGTCGCTAGCTGCAGGAGACCGAGAAGTTGTCCACCTCCGAGGTGACCTCCCCGTTGGCGTTGACGGTATAGTGGAACGTCTCGTGGACGGTGAAGTTGTTGTCGGGTCCTGGCCCGACGACCAGGAACGAGCTGGTGACGGTAAACGTCTCGCCGGGTCCCATGGTGCCGCGGAGGGTGAAGCTCCCCGTGCCCTGGTACTTGTCACCAGTGGTCAGGCCGGTGCCGCTGACGCCCTGCGGATTCTCGTGGATGGTGATGGAGAAGGTCCCGCCTGCACTCTCCGTCGCGCGGGCCAACTGGTGGAGGGTGCCCTCGAGCAGGACCTCTTCTCCCGCACCCTCGTTCGCGCACGAAACGAACTGGAGAGTCGAAAACGGAACGCGCTCGTTCGTGACCGTCGTCGTGGCGGAGACCAGTGGCGCCGCCGGCGCGAGGGGCTGGCCGGAATCGCCGCAGGCCGCGAGCACGGCCATGGAAAGCATGGCGATGCAGATATGTCGCATGGTGGAACCCTCCATCGCAAAGGTAAGTGATTACTGCCGGGAAGGGGGCTCTTGCAGGATGGCAGACGCCAATTTAAGCAAATTATGCACCATAAATGACTGTTTGCGATCTCTGTGGTAAAGTTAATATTGCGGCGCGTTATACATACGTTGTTTGCTACAAAGGTTTTGTAATCATATGTGTTTGTTGCTTCATTCTGAGGCACAATGCTCCAGAATGAGGCATATTCGGGGCGCCCCTGGACGGACTTTCAGTCGGGCTACCGGCAGACGGCAGGATCGACAGGAGAGCACATAGCGCCCGCGAGCCG
>JBEVLE010000631.1:0-5590 GCA_040509335.1 Longimicrobiaceae bacterium
CTCGCTCAGCCTCGCCACCCTCCCCCAATCCTGGGGGAGGCCTTCCTGACCCTCGGCTTCCCGCGTGTCGTTGTCGTTCTCCCCCTCTCCCCTTGTGGGAGAGGGGGCCGGGGGGTGAGGGGTGTCGAGCGCGACGATCTCGCCCCCGAACTCCGGGAGGCGGCCGGCCAGCCGCTCCTCCGCCACCACCACGGGCACCGCGGCGTCCGCCAGCATGAAGGCGAGGCGGTCGGGCGGGTACGCGGGGTCCAGGGGGACGTAGGCTGCGCCCGCGCGCAGCACGCCCAGCACGGCGGCGACCAGGCCGGGGCCGCGCTCGGCCGCGACGCCCACGCGGCTTTCGGGGCCCACGCCAAGGGCGCGCAGGCGCGCGGCGACGCGGGCGGCGCGCGCGTCCAGCTCCGCGAAGGTCGTCGTCGCGCCGCCGAAGTATATCGCGGGGGCGCCCGGGCGGGAACGCGCGTGCTCCGCGACGCGCTCGTGCACCGCTCCGGGCGGCGTCGCGCGGGCGGTGTCGTTCCAGGCGGCGAGCCGGCGGCGCTCGGCGTCGTCCAGCAGCGACAGCTCGGAAAGGCGGCGGGCGGGCTCCGCGGCGGCGCCCTCCAGCAGCGTGGCGAAGTGCGCGGCCATGCGCGCGGCCGTGCCCGCGTCGAACAGGTGGGCGTCGTGCTCCAGCGATCCCACGAGCCCGGCGGCGGTGTCGGCCAGCGACAGCGCCAGGTCGAACTTGGTGGTGCGGCTTTCCGTCGCCACCGCTTCCAGCGCGAGGCCGGGGAGCCGCAGCGCGGCGGCGGGGAGGTTGTGCAGCGAGAACATCACCTGGAAGACGGGGGCGTGGCCCGGGTCGCGGGGCGGCCGCAGCTCGTCCACCAGCTTCTCGAAGGGGAGGTCCTGGTGTCCGTAGGCGCCCAGCGTCCCCTCGCGTACGCGGCCCAGCAGCTCGCGGAAGGGGGGATCGCCGCCCAGCTCCGTACGCAGCGCCAGGGTGTTGACGAACATCCCCACCATCCCCTCCAGCGCCTCGTGCGTCCGCCCGGCGACGGGGGTGCCCACCACGACGTCGTCCTGCCGCGAGTAGATGGACAGGAGGAGCTGGAAGCACGCGAGCGCGGCCATGAAGGGCGTCGCCCCCTCGGCGCGGGCGAGGGCGCGCAGCGACTCCGCCGCGGCGGCCGGGAGGCGGAAGTGGTGCGCGCCGCCGCGGGTGCTCCGCACCGCGAGGCGGGGCCGGTCGGTCGGCAGCTCCAGGAGCGGGGGGGCGTCTCGCAGCCGTTCGCGCCAGTAGGCGACCTGCCGCTCCAGCGTCTCGCCGGCCAGCCAGCCGCGCTGCCACACGGCGAAGTCGGCGTACTGCACCGGGAGCGGCGCCAGCGGCGACGGCTCGCCCCGCACCAGCGCGGCGTACAGCGCGCTCAGCTCGCGGAAGAGCACGCCCACGCTCCACCCGTCGGCGACCACGTGGTGGAGGGCGAGCACCAGCAGGTGGTCGTCTTCGGCGATCCGGAAGAGGACGGCGCGGAAGAGCGGCCCCGCGGCCAGGTCGAAGGGCCGCGCCGCCTCCTCCGCGGCCGCGGCGAGGGCGCGCGCCTCCCGCTCGCCCTCCGCCGCGCCGTCCAGCGGGTCCAGCCGGAAGGGCGCGCCCTCCGCCGGGTGCACCACCTGCACCGGGCGGCCCCCCGGCGCGGGGAACGTGGTGCGCAGCGACTCGTGCCGCTCCACCAGCGCGTCCAGCGCCGCCCGCAGCGCGCCGCCGTCCAATGCGCCGCGCAGGCGCAGGGTGAACGGCACGTTGTAGACGGAGCCGCCCGGGTCCATGCGGTCGATCACCCACAGGCGCTCCTGCGCGAACGACAGCGGCAGCGATTCCCCGCGCTCCGCGCGCACCAGCGGCGGCACCCGGATCCCCTGCCCCTCCCGCACCGCGGCGTCCACCCGCGCCGCCAGCTCGGCGACGGTGGGGGCCTCGAAGAGCGCGCGCACGGGCACGTCCACCCCGAAGGCGGCGCGCAGCCGCGACACCACCTGCGTGGCGAGCAGCGAGTGTCCGCCCAGCGCGAAGAAGTTCTCGCCGGATCCCACGCGCGGCAATCGCAGCACGTCGGCCCAGGCGGCGGCGACCACCTCCTCGGTGGGGGTGCGCAGCAACCCCAGCGCTTCTTCCAGCTCGGCGAGCGGGCGCTCGGGGGCGGAGAGCGCGCCGCGGTCGACCTTTCCGGTGGGGGTCAGCGGAAGCCTCTCCAGCAGCACCACCTCGCCGGGGACCATGTGCTCCGGCAGGCGCTCGCGGAGCCACGCGCGCAGCTCGCCCGCGCCCACGGGCGGCGCCTCAGGGTCCGGGGCCGCGTAGCCCACCAGGCGCCGCTCGCCCGGCGCGTCCTCGCGCGCCACGACGGCGGCCGCGCCCACCGAGGGGTGCGCGGCGAGCGCCGCTTCCACCTCGCCGGGCTCGATGCGGAAGCCGCGGATCTTGACCTGCGCGTCCGTCCGCCCCAGGAACTCCAGCGTGCCGTCCGCCAGGCGCCGCGCGCGGTCGCCGGTGCGGTACAGCCGCGCCCCGCCCATCGTCCCCCC
This sequence comes from Longimicrobiaceae bacterium, assembly GCA_040509335.1. Classification (GTDB taxonomy): domain Bacteria; phylum Gemmatimonadota; class Gemmatimonadetes; order Longimicrobiales; family Longimicrobiaceae; genus JAFAYN01. Next base: position 2,572 of record JBEVLE010000631.1, read on the forward strand.
GCCGAAGGGATCGGGGACGAACCGCTCCGCCGTCAGTTCCGGGCGGCCGTGGTAGCCCCGGGCCACGCCGCGCCCGCCCACGTACAGCTCGCCCGCCACCCCGGGCGGGACCGGCTCGCGGTGGGGGTCCAGCACGTACGCGCGCGCCTCGCCGAGCGGCGCGCCCAGGACGCTGCGCTCCACCCGTCCGCCGCCGCCCACGAGGTGGCTGGTCGCGAGGATCGTGGCCTCGGTGGGCCCGTACAGGACGCGCACCGCCGCGGCCGGGAACACCTCGCGCATCTCGTCCAGCAGGTCGGGCGGCACGGCGTCCCCGCCGACGAAGGCCAGGCGCAGCCGCGGCAGCGTCCCCCGTCCGGACGCCCGCACCTCCGCCACCACCTGCCGCATCAGCGCCGGCACGGCGTGCAGCACGCCGGCGCCCTCCAGCTCCGCCACGAGCCGCTGCACGTCCAGCACGTCGTCGGCCGGGAGCACGCGCACCGTCCCGCCCGCCAGCAGCGGCGCCAGCGCCTCGAACCCCCAGATGTCGAAGGCGTACGAGGCGAGCACCACCGCCACGTCGCACCCGCCCAGCCCGAACTCCTCGCGCGCGGCGAGCAGGGTGCCGGCGAGCCCGCGGTGCTCCACGACGACGCCCTTGGGCGTGCCCGTGGAGCCGGAGGTGTAGACGAGGTACGCGGCGTTCCCGGGGGACGGGGGATGCGGGAGCGCGCCGTCGTCCCCCGAGCCGTTCCCCTCCCCGCGCGCGGCGTCCGGCGCGACGACCTCGCCCCGGAAGCCGGGCAGCGCCGCCGCCCCCGCGGCGGTCGCGACCACCAGCGAGATCCCCGCGTCGTCCAGCACGAAGCGCAGCCGCTCCGCCGGGTACGCGGGATCCAGCGGGACGTAGGCTCCGCCCGCGCGCAGGATGCCGAGCACGCCCACCAGCATCTCCGGCGAGCGCTCCACGCACAGCCCCACGCGCGACTCCGGGCCCACGCCGCGCTCCACCAGCCGCTCCGCCAGGCGGGCGGAGCGGCGGGCCAGCTCGCCGTAGGTGAGCGCCGCGCCGCCGGAGCGGACCGCGACGGCACCGGGGGTGCGCGACGCCTGCTCCACGACGAGCTCGTGCACCAGGGCGTCGGGGTACCGGCGGGGCGTGCCGCTCGCCTCCGCCAGCAGGCTGCGGCGCTCGCCCTCGCCCAGGAGCGGGACGCGGGACAGGCGCGCGTCCGGGTCGGCGGCGACGGCGCGGAACACGGTGCGGAGGTGCCCGGCCATCCGCTCCACGGTCGCGGCGTCGAACAGGTCGGCGTCGTACGCGAAGCCGCCGCGCAGCCCGCCCGGGTGCTCGGCGAGGCCCAGCTCCAGGTCGAACCGGGCGCTTTCGGCGGGCGACTGCAGCATCGTCTGCTGCAGGCCGGGGAGCTCCGGCGGGCGCCCGGGCGCGCTCTGCAGGGTGAACATCACCTGGAAGAGTGGCGTGTGGCTCAGGCTCCGCTCCACCCGGAGCTCCTCCACCAGGCGCTCGAAGGGGACGTCCTGGTGCCCGAAGGCGCCCAGCACAGCCTCGCGCGTGCGGCGGAGCAGCTCGCGGAAGGTGGGGTCGCCGCCCATCCGCGCCCGGATCGCAAGGGTGTTGACGAACACGCCCACCAGCGGCTCCAGCTCGGGGCGCGTCCGCCCGGCGATGGGCGTCCCCACGACCACGTCCTCCTCGCCGGCGTAGCGCGACAGGAGCAGCTGGAAGGAGGCGAGCGCGGTCATGAACAGCGTCGCTCCCTCGCCGCGCCCCAGCTCGCGCAGCGCCGCGGCGAGCTCGGCGTCCAGGGCGAAGCCGAGCCGCGCGCCGGGGCGCCGCGCGCGGGCCGCGGGGCGCGGCCGGTCGATGGGCAGCTCCAGCAGGGGCGGGGCTCCGTCCAGGGCCTCGCGCCAGAACGCGAGCTGCGCGTCCAGCGCCTCGCCGGTCAGCTGCTTGCGCTGCCACACCGCGTAGTCGGCGTACTGGACGGCGAGCTCCGGCAGCGGCGAGAGACGGCCCTCCAGGAAGGCGCCGTACAGCGTCCACAGCTCGCCGAAGAACACGCCCATGCTCCACCCGTCGGTGACCACGTGGTGCATGGCCACCAGCAGGACGTGCTGCTCCGCGCCGGAGCGGAGCAGCGTCACGCGCAGGAGCGGGCCGCGCGCCAGGTCGAACGGGAGGCGGCCCTCCGCGGCGACGAGCGCGTCGATCCGGGCGCGGCGCTCCTCCTCCGGCCCGGACAGCTCCTCCACCCGGATGCGCGGCCCGGCCGCGGCGGGGGCGACCACCTGCACCGGCTCGCCGCCCAGCGTGGCGAACACCGTGCGCAGCGCTCCGTGGCGGCGGACGATCTCGGCGAGCGCCCGCTCCAGCACGTCCACGCGCAGCGCCCCGTCCAGCCGCGCGGCGGAAACCAGGTTGTACGCGGAGGACCCGGGCTCCAGCCGGTCCAGGAACCAGAGGCGCTGCTGCGCAAAGGACACCGGGTACGTGCGCGACTCCTCCGCGCGCCGGCGCAGGAGCTCCTCCAGCCGCCGCCGCTTCTCCGCGCCGGAAAGGCCGTCCGCCACGCCCGCCGCGTCGCTCACGGGGCCGGGCTCCCGTCGGGGGAAAGCTCGGCCAGCAGCCGCTCGACGTCGGCGTCCGACAGCGCGTCCAGCCCTTCCAGGAGCTGGTCCTCCAGCGCCGGCGCCGCGGCCCCGATCGCGTCGGCCTCCGAGACCATGCCGGCCGGGAGAAGCGCCGCCATCCCGCCCACGGTGGGGCGCTCGAAGACGGCGCGCAGCGGCAGCTCGGCGCCGAACGCCTGGCGCACGCGCGACGCCAGCCGCATCGCCAGGAGCGAGTGCCCGCCCAGCGCGAAGAAGTCGTCGCCGATCCCCACGCGCTCCACGCGCAGCACCGCGGCCCAGATCTCCGCCAGGCGAAGCTCCGTCTCGGTCCGCGGGGCCACGTACGCCTCCGCGGGCGCACCGGCCGCCTCCGGGGCGGGGAGCGCCCGCCGATCCACCT
>JBEVLE010000632.1:0-6570 GCA_040509335.1 Longimicrobiaceae bacterium
GACGGCCCGAGCTGACGGCGGAGCGGTTCGTCCCGGATCCGTTCGCGGCGGAGCCGGGGGCGCGGATGTACCGCACCGGGGACCGGGCGCGCTGGCTGGCGGAGGGCGAGCTGGAGTACCTGGGCCGCATCGACCAGCAGGTCAAGGTGCGCGGCTTCCGCATCGAGCCGGGCGAGGTCGAAGCCGTGCTGCGCGCGCACCCGGCCGTGGGCGAGGCGGTGGTGGCGGCGCGCCCGGACGGGAGCGACGGCGTTCGGCTGGTGGCGTACCACCTGGCCGCGGAGGGGGCGGCGCGGCCGGAGGCGGCGGAGCTGCGGGCGTGGCTGCGCGAGCGGCTGCCGGAGTACATGGTGCCCTCGGCGTTCGTGGCGCTGGATGCCTTCCCCCTTACCGGCAGCGGCAAGCTGGACCGCCGCGCCCTCCCCGAGCCGGCGGCCGAAGCCGCGGCCGCGTCGGAGTTCGCGGCGCCCTCCACCCCCGTGGAGGAGATCCTGGCCGGGATCTGGAGCGCGGTGCTGGGCGTGGAGCGCGTGGGCGTCCACGACGACTTCTTCGCGCTGGGCGGGCACTCGCTGCTGGGCACGCAGGTGCTGTCGCGCATCCGCGCGGCCTTCGAGGTGGAGCTGCCGCTGCGCGCGCTGTTCGAGGAGCCGACCATCGCCGCGCTGGCCGGGCGCATCGGGGCGCTGCGGAGCGACGGCTCTCCCCGGGTGGCGCCGCCGATCGGGCGGGTGTCGCGGGAGGCGCCGCTGCCGCTGTCGTTCGGGCAGCAGCGGCTGTGGGTGGTGGACCGCCTGGATCCGGGGAGCGCCGCGTACAACATGGCGGGCGCGCTGCGGCTGCGCGGCGCGCTGGACGCGGCGGCGCTGCGGGCGGGTCTGGGCGAGCTGGCGCGGCGGCACGAGACGCTGCGCACCACGTTCGCGGAGCGGGGCGGCGCCCCCGTGCAGGTGATCCACGCGCCCGCGCCGGTGCCGCTGCCCGTGATGGACCTGCGGGCACTGCCGGCCGGCGCGCGCGAGGCGGAGGCCGAGCGGCTCGCCGCCGCGGAGGCGGTGCTGCCCTTCGACCTGGCGCGCGGGCCGCTGGTGCGGTGCACCCTGCTGCGGCTGGACGACGAGGACCACGTCCTGTGCATCACCATGCACCACGTGGTCGGCGACGGCTGGAGCATCGACGTGCTGGTGAGCGAGCTGTCGTCGCTCTACGCCGCGTTCGGCCACGGCGAGCCGTCGCCGCTGGCGGAGCTGCCGGTGCAGTACGCCGACTTCGCGGCGTGGCAGCGCGAGTGGCTGAGCGGGGAGGTGCTGGAGGCGCAGATTGGCTACTGGAAGGCGCGCCTCGCCGGGGTCGCTCCGCTGCTGGAGGTGCCGACGGACCACCCGCGGGCGATCGGGCAGAGCCCGCGCGCGGGGACCCACGGCTTCGTCCTGTCCCCCGCGGTGGCGGAGGCGCTGCGGGCGCTCTCGCGGCGCGAGGGGGCCACGCTGTTCATGACGCTGCTGGCCGGGTGGCAGGCGCTCCTGGGGCGCTACGCCGGCCGGGAGGACGTCGTGGTGGGGAGCCCGGTGGCCGGACGCACGCGGGTGGAGACGGAGGGGCTGATCGGCTTCTTCGTCAACATGCTGGCGCTGCGCGGCGACCTGGAGGGAGATCCCACCTGGCGCGAGCTGCTGGGGCGGACCCGCGAAACGGCGCTGGGCGCCTTCGCGCACCAGGACCTCCCCTTCGAGCGCCTGGTGGAGGAGCTGGGGGTGGAGCGCAGCCTCGCGCACGCGCCCGTGTTCCAGGTGACGTTCGCGCTGAACCGCGCAGCGGCGGCGGCCGGGCGCCTGCGGCTGGGCGAGGTGGAGCAGGCGCCGTTCGGGACCGGCGCCGCGGCCGCGAAGCTGGAGCTGGAGCTGACGCTCGCCGACACCGGCGACGCGCTGGGCGGCGAGCTGGTGTACCGCGCGGCGCTGTTCGAGGCGGCGACGGCGGCGCGGATGGCCGGGCACCTCGAGGCGGTGCTGGAAGCCATGGCGGCCGGGCCGGAGAAGCGCATCTCGGAGCTGTCGCTGCTCAGCGAGGCCGAGAGCCGGCAGCTGGCAAGCTGGAACGCCACCGCGGTGCCGTACCCCCCGGACAGCGTGCACGAGCGGGTCTCGGCGCAGGCCGCGTGGACGCCGGAGGCGGTGGCCGTCGCGTTCGGCGGGGAGACGCTGACGTACGCGGAGCTGGAGCGGCGCGCCAACCGTCTCGCCAACCACCTGCGCCGCCTGGGCGTGCGCGCCGAGGACCGGGTGGGGATCTGCCTGGAGCGCTCGCCGGAGCTGCCGGTGGCGATGCTGGCCGTGCTCCGCGCGGGCGGCGCGTACGTCCCGCTGGACCCCGGCTACCCGGCCGGGAGGCTGGCGATGATGCTGGAAGACTCCGGCGTGCGCGTCCTGCTGACGGAGCGGGCGCTGGAGGACCGGCTCCAGGCGCACCCGGCCGCCGTGGTCCTCCTGGACGCCGCGCGCGAGCCCATCGCGGAGGAGAGTTCCGACCTGCCCCCCGTGGCAAGCGATGGCGAGCAGACGGCGTACGTCATCTACACGTCGGGATCGACGGGGACGCCCAAGGGAGTCGCCGTCCCGCACCGCGCGCTCGCCAACCACATGGGCTGGATGCAGCGCGCCTTCCCGCTGGCGGCGGACGACCGCGTCCTGCAGAAGACGCCTGCAGGGTTCGACGCCTCGGTGTGGGAGTTCTGGGCGCCGCTGCTGGCCGGGGCCACGCTGGTGATGGCGCCCCCCGGCGTGCACCGCGACCCCACGGAGCTGGCGAGGGTGGTGGAGCGGGAGCGGGTCACCGTGCTCCAGGTGGTCCCTTCGCTGCTGGGCGCCATGCTGGAGGCGGGCGGGCTGGAGCGCTGCGGGACGCTGCGCCGACTCTTCTGCGGCGGCGAGGCGCTGCCGGCGGAGGCGGCCGCGCGGGCGCGCGCGCTGACCGGCGCCGAGGTGGTGAACCTGTACGGGCCCACGGAAGCCTGCATCGACGCGGCCTCGCACGTCTTCGCCGGGGGCGACTCCGGGGCCATGGTGCCCATCGGGCGGCCGGTGGACAACGTGGCCGCGCGGGTGCTGGACGTGCGCGGCGCGCCGGTGCCGGTGGGCGTCCCCGGGGAGCTGTACCTGGGCGGGGCGCAGCTGGCGCGGGGGTACCTCGGACGTCCGGAGCTGACGGCGGAGCGCTTCGTCCCCGACGCCTTCGCGGACGTGCCGGGCGCGCGCGCGTACCGCACCGGCGACCGGGTGCGCTGGCTGGCGGACGGGACGCTGGAGTTCCTGGGTCGCATCGACCAGCAGGTCAAGGTGCGCGGCTTCCGCATCGAGCCCGGCGAGGTGGAGGCCGCGCTCCGCGCGCACCCCGCCGTGGGGGACGCCGTCGTGGCCGCGCGCCCGGACGGCACCCACGGCGGTACGCGGCTGGTGGCGTACCACCTCCCCGCGAGCGGTGCGGCGCGGCCGTCGTCGGCGGAGCTGCGGGCGTGGCTGCGCGAGCGGCTCCTGGAGCCCATGGTCCCCTCCGCCTTCGTGGCGCTGGAAACGCTTCCGCTGACCCCCGGCGGAAAGGTGGACCGCCGCGCGCTCCCCGATCCGGAGCCGGTGGGTCCCGGCGCGGCCGAGCCGGTTCCGCCCTCCACCCCGGTGGAGGAGATCCTGGCGGGGATCTGGGCCGAGCTCCTCCACGTGGCGGGCGTGGGCATCCACGACGACTTCTTCGCGCTGGGCGGGCACTCCCTGCTCGGCACCCGGGTGGTCTCCCGGGTGCGGGACGCGCTCGGAGTGGAGCTGCCGCTGCGCGCGCTGTTCGAGGAGCCCACGATCGCCGGGCTGGCCGGGCACGTCGAAACGCTGCTGGGCGACGGGGCGGGGGCCGCGCCGCCGATCGAGCGGGTCTCGCGGGAGGGGGCGCTGCCGCCGTCGTTCGCGCAGCAGCGGCTGTGGCTGGTGGACCGGCTGGAGCCGGGGAGCCCCGCCTACAACATGCCCGGCGCGCTGCGGCTGCGCGGCGGGCTGGACGTGCCGGCGCTGCGGGCTGCGCTCGGCGCCCTGACGTGGCGGCACGAGGCGCTGCGCACCACGTTCGAGGAGCGCGGCGGCGCGCCCGTGCAGGTCATCCATCCGCCCGCCCCCGTGCCGCTGCCGCTCGCCGACCTGGGCGGCCTGCCGGAGGAACGGCGGGAGGCGGAGGCGGAGCGGCTCGCCGCGGAGGAGGCGCTGCGGCCGTTCGACCTGGCGCGCGGCCCGCTGCTGCGGAGCGCGCTGCTGCGGCTGGGCGACGCGGACCACGTGCTGCTGATCACGCTTCACCACGTGGTCGGCGACGGCTGGAGCATGGACGTGCTCCAGCACGAGCTTTCCGCGCTGTACGACGCCTTCAGCTGGGACGAGGAGCCGTGGCTTCCGCAGCTGCCGGTGCAGTACGCCGACTACGCGGTGTGGCAGCGCGCCTGGCTCTCGGGCGAGACGCTGGAGCGGCAGATCCGCTACTGGAAGGACCGGCTGCGGGACGCCCCGCCGCTGCTGGAGATCCCCACGGACCACCCGCGCGGGGCGGGGCTGGGCATGCGCGGGGGGAGCCACCGCTTTTCCCTCCCGCCCGTGCTGACGGGCCGGCTGCGGACGCTGGCGCAGCGCGAGGGCGCGACGCTGTTCATGACGACGCTCGCCGCCTGGCAGGCGCTGCTGGGCCGCTGGGCGGGGCAGGACGACGTGGTGGTTGGCACCCCGGTCGCGGGGCGCTCCCGGCGCGAGACCGAGGGGCTGGTGGGCTTCTTCGTCAACATGCTGGTCCTGCGGGCGGACCTCGCCGGAGGTCCCACCTGGCACGAGCTGCTGGGACGGGTGCGCGAAACGGCGCTGGGCGCGTACGACCACCAGGAGCTGCCCTTCGAGCGCCTGGTGGAGGAGCTGGACGCGGAGCGCAGCCTCACGCACGATCCGGTCTTCCAGGTGACCTTTCAGCTCGACCGCGCCCCCGCGCGCGGCGGGCTCGCGCTGGGAGACGTGGCCGCCGAGCCGTTCGGGGAGGGAGCCGGCGTCGCCAAGTTCGACCTGGCCCTGACCCTCCGGGACGACGGGGGAGCGCTGGCGGGGGCGCTCGACTACCGCGCAACGCTGTTCGAGGCGGACACCGTCGCGCGATTGGCGGGGCACCTGGAGATCCTCCTGGAGGCCATGGTGGACGAGCCCGCGCGCCGCGTCCCGGAGGTGCCGCTGCTGAGCGATGCCGAGCGCCGGCAGCTGGCGAGCTGGAACGCCACCGCGGCCGCGTACCCCCGGGGATGCGTGCACGAGCTGGTCTCGGCGCAGGCCGCGCGCACGCCGGACGCGCCCGCCGTCTCCTGGCGCGGGGCGTCGCTTTCGTACGCGGAGCTGGAGACGCGCGCCAACCGCCTCGCCGGCCACCTGCGGCGCATGGGCGCGGGGCCCGAGAGCCGCGTGGGCGTTTGCCTGGAGCGCACCCCGGAGCTGGTGGTCGCGATGCTGGGCACGCTCAAGGCCGGCGCTGCGTACGTCCCGCTCGACCCGGCGTACCCGCGCGAGCGGCTGGGCTGGATGATCGAGGATGCCGGCGTCACGCTCGTCCTCACCTCCTCCGCCCTCGCGGACGTCCTCCCCGCGGGCACCCGCACGCTCGCGCTCGACTCCGTCCGCGACGCCGTGGACGCCGGGCCGGACGAGGCGCCGCGGACCGGCGTGCTCCCCGAGAACCTGTCGCACGTCATCTTCACCTCCGGATCTACCGGCAGACCCAAGGGCGTGATGATCCGCCACTCGTCCACGGTCGTGCTGCTGCACTGGCTGCGCGAGAACGTGTCGGACGAGGAGCGGTCGTCCGTGCTGTTCTCCACGTCGATCAACTTCGACGTGTCGGTGGCCGAGGTGTTCGGGTCGCTGGCGTGGGGCGGGAAGCTGGTGCTGGTGGAGAACGCGCTGGAGCTGGCGACGCTGGCGGAGCCGGTAGTCCATGCCAGCATGGTGCCGACCGCGGCGGCGGAGCTGCTGCGCATGGGCGGGATCCCGGCGAGCGTGCGGACGCTGAACCTGGGCGGCGAGCCGCTGCCGGGCGACCTGGCGCAGGCGCTGTACGCCCTGCCGACGGTGGAAAAGGTGGGCAACCTGTACGGCCCCACCGAGGACACCACGTACTCGACGTACTCCGTCGTCGAGCGCGGCGCATCGCAGGTGTTCGTCGGCAGGCCGGTGGCGAACACGCAGGCGCTGGTGCTGGACGCGGAGCTGCAGCCGGTGCCGGTGGGCGTCGTCGGGGAACTGTACCTGGCGGGGGACGGGCTGTCGCGCGGCTACGCGGGGCGGCCGGAGCTGACGGCGGAGCGCTACCTGCCGAACCCGTTCGGGGCGCCGGGGACGCGGATGTACCGGGTGATGGACCGCATCCGCTGGCGGGCGGACGGCCAGCTGGAGTACTTCGGGCGGACGGACTTCCAGGTCAAGGTGCGGGGCTTCCGCATCGAGCTGGGCGAGATCGAGACGGCGCTGCGCTCCCACCCGGCCGTGCGCGAGGCGGTGGCCGTGGTGC
>JBEVLE010000633.1:0-11663 GCA_040509335.1 Longimicrobiaceae bacterium
CGCGGAATCGCGGCCGGGCTCTCGTCGCCAGCCTGGATGGCGCCGGGCTCTATCTCACCAGTCCACCAGGTCGATGGTGCGCAGGGTGCGCTTGCCCGCCGCCAGCGCCTCGATGTAGTTCACGGTGTAGACCCGCAGCATGGTGTTCTGCGGGAACCACTCCAGCATGTAGATGTCGCCGGGGGGAATCCCCCGGAGCTGCTCCACGCCGCCGTACGCGCGCACCTCGTTGATGTACACGACGATCCCCTGCCGCCGCCCACGCGAAAAGACGCACGAGTCGGGGAGCTCGGGCGGGCATTCCTGGAAGTTGAACTTGAGCATGGCGGCCTGGGCGGCGTTGGAATAGCCGGCCATGGCGATCTCCTCGTGCGTCGCGGCCAGCGACGCGACGGGGACGCGGCTGCGGCGCTCGGTGAGCTTGTTGGCGCTCACGGTGATCGCCTCCAGCATGACGGAGCGCGGGAGGAGCACCACGTCCAGCCGGTCGCCCTCCACCAGCTCCACCTCCTCGGTGAGGCGCGCGTAGCCCAGCCGGTCGAAGTTGAACACGTGCGCCCCCGCCGGCAGCTCGATGATGAACCGGCCCATGGAATCCGTCGCCACCGCGGTCCGCAGCGAGGGCACCGCCACCCGCGCGCCGATGATGGGCGCCCCGGAGCGGGAGTCCGACACGCTCCCCCGCACGGTGATCGGGGCGGCTGCGGGGTCCTGCGCCGCGGCCGGGAAGCGGCACAGCAGCAGCAGGGCGGCTAGGGCGGCGAGCGTGGCGCGCATGGCGGGACCGGGGTTCGGGGTGGATGCCGGGGTCCGGGTCAGTGTATGACGATGGGATCGAGCGGGCGGCCATTGCGCCCGACGTCCTCCGCGTACGAGAGTGTGTAGGCGCGGATCATGGCGGCGGACGGGAACCATTCCATCCGGTAGATCTCGGACGTGGGGTAGGCGACCAGGGCGTCCAGCCCCTCGTGCGCCCGGAAGTCGTTGATGTACACGCGGAGCCCCTGCCGCCGGCCGCGAACGACGGCGCACGACCCGCCGCAGCCGAGGGCGAGGCCGAAGCGATACATCGCGGCCTGCGCGGCGTTGGTGTAGCCGCCGATGGTGATCTGGTCGCGGTCGAGGACGCGCGAGGCGGCCACGACCCGGTGCCGCCGCTGCTCCAGCAGGTCCGCGCTCACCTGCAGCCCCTCCAGGACGACGGGGCGCCGCAGCAGCGCCACGTTCAGCTGGTCGCCGTCCTGCACCTCCACCTCCTCCCGCAGCGAGGCGTAGCCCAGCCGGCTGAAGGTGAAGACGTGCGTGCCCGCCGGCAGACGCAGCGCGAACCGCCCCGCGGAATCGGCCACGGCCCGGGCGCCGATGCTGGCGACCTCCACCAGGGCGCCGGCCACCGGGGGGCCGGAGTCCACCTCCGTCACCTGCCCGCGCACGAGCACCCGGGGGGAGGACTGCGCCGCGAGGGACGAGCCGTCCAGCAGCAGGACGGCGAGCGCGGCGGGGAGAACGCGGAGCAGGACGGCGGTGGGGAGGCGCATGTGCCGGAGGTGTTTGGGGCACGTGAAGTCGCGAGCGGCGCGCACCCTGTGCAATGTGGGGCGGCGGGCCCGGCGCGCAAGGGAATCGTGCGACCGGGCCATTTCTTTCCGGACGACTATTCCCGCAGGCGGATGCCGGTGCTCCCCTCGCCCAGCACCTCCTCCGCGAGGAGCGCGTCGACGGCGGCCCCGACGGCCGCGTCCAGCGTGGGGCCGGTGCGGCCGAAGCCGAAGAGGCGGCGCACCCCGGCCGTGAGCGCCTTCCGGTCCACCCCGTCGCCCGCGCGGAGAAGGCGCAGCACGGCGGCGCGGAACTCCTCCGGGGCGATGCGCTCGGCGGGGATCCGGGTGCCGGCGCGGGTGCGGACCGGCACCTCCCCCGCCCCCGCCGCGTGCACGAACTCGCCGCGCACCTCAAGGCGCCCGCGCTTCGCCAGCGCCTCCGCCACCTCGCGCACCCGCTGCATCATCCGCGGGCCCACGCGCTCGCACCCCCAGCGCGCGACCACGCGCGCGGCCAGGTCCGCCAGGTGGAGCGGCGCCTCCACCGCGACCACCTCCTCCACGGCGCGGCCCACCAGCGGCGCGGGCGCGGCGCCGAAGTCGCCCTCGTGCACCACCCCGTCCGGCGCGAAGGCGTACGGCTCCCCCTGCGCCGCGGCGGGCACCGCCTCCGTCTCCCCCCCGGCCTCTTCGCCGTCCTCATCCAACGGATCCACGGGCTCCGCGTCAGCGGGCGGGGGCGGCGGCGAGCCCGGCTCCGCCGGCGCGTCCTCCTGCGCGGCGGCCGCGTCCGCCGCGGCGCGCCGGGCCTCCTCGCGGGAGCGCCCGATCAGCTCCAGCAGCCGGGCGACCTGCCCCTCGCGGTCCTTGAACCAGTCGGTGGACCACAGCCGGTGGAGGGTCCAGCCGCGCGCCTCCAGCACCTGCTGCCGCAGCCGGTCGCGGTCGCGCGCCGACTCCGAGGCGTGGTACGCCACCCCGTCGCACTCGATGCCGCACACGTAGCGCCCCGGCACCTCGTCGTCCACCACCCCGAAGTCGATGCGGTAGCCGGCCACCCCCACCTGCGGGTGCAGCACGACCCCGCGCCGCGCCAGCTCCGCCCGCACCTCGCGCTCGAAGGGCGATCCCTCCTCCGCGCCGGTCGGGGCCGCGCCGCCCTCCAGCCGGCCGTGCTCCGCGTACACCAGGAACTCGCGCAGCAGCCGCGGCCCCTGCGACGCCGCGTGCGTGGGGTCGATCTCCTCGCCGCGCATGGACGAGAACACCCGCATCCCCTGGCGGGCGCGCGTGGTGAGCACGTTGAGGCGGCGCCAGCCGTTCTCGCCGTTGAGCGGCCCGAAGTTGTAGCGCAGCACGCCGGCCGCGTCCTTTGCGTAGGTGACGCTGAGGAAGATGACGTCGCGCTCGTCGCCCTGGATGTTCTCCAGGTTCTTGACGAAGAACGGCTCCTCCCGGTCCCGCGCGAAGAACGATTCCAGCGAGGGGTCGGCGCGGCGGCGGGCCTCCAGCTCGTCCTGGATGGCGAGCTGCTGGCGCAGGTTGAAGGTGCCCACGCCCAGCGACACGCCCGGGTGCTCCCTGGCGTGGCGAACCACCGCGTCCGCCACCCGGCGCGCCTCCACCAGGTTGAGCCCCTTCCCCTCGTACACGCCGTCCGCCACGTGCTCGAAGGAAAGCCCCGCCGCGTGCCCCGCGGTTTCCACGCTGGGAAAGGTGAACAGCTCGGCGTCGTAGAAGCTGACGTTGGAAAAGCTGATCAGCGACTCGTGCGCGCTGCGGTAGTGCCAGCGCAGCCGGGTGCGCGGCGAGCCGGAGCCCATGAACTCCTCCAGGATGCTCTCGCTGTCCTCGAAGAGCGGGACCCCGTCCTCGTCCGTGGGGGCGGCCACGGTGCCGCTCATCACCGCGAAGAAGTTGGTGGGAGGGAGCTGCTTGGGGTCGCCCACCACCACCAGCTGCCTGCCCCGCCCGATGGCGCCCACGGCGTCCTCCGCCGGGAGCTGGCTTGCCTCGTCGAACACCACCAGGTCGAAGGCCCCGGTCTTCCCTTCCAGGAGCTGCGCCACGGTGAGCGGGCTCATCATGAACACCGGCTTGATGGCGCGGATGGTGGCGTACGAGCGCTGCAGCGTGGTGCGCAGCGGGCTCAGCCCGCGCTGCAGGGTGAGCTGCCGGCGCAGGAACGGGAGCCCCGCGGCCGCCGCGGGCTCGCGGAGGCGCGCCTGCACCCGGTCGCGGACGGCGGCCACCAGCCGGGCCCGGTTCTCCTCCAGCACGCGCCGGTCGAGCCGGCGGAACTCGGCGACGCGCTCCTCGTGCGTGAGGGTGTGGAAGGCGCGCAGCGGCTCGCGCTCGCGCACCACCTCGGCCAGCCAGCGCTGCAGGAAGGCGCGCAGCAGCGCGGGCGCCAGCTGGTCGAAGGCCACCTCGCCGCGCATGGCCGGCTCCAGCAGCTCGGCGGCCAGCCCCGCGGCCACGCGCGCCCGCACGGACTCGAACGCCGCCCAGCGCGGCGCCAGCCCCACGGCGTCGTGCATCGCCCCGATGCGCGCGGCGACCTCCGCCAGCGGCGCGGCGGCCAGGTAGTCCGCCGGCCACCCCACGTGCGCGCGCAGCTCCGCCAGCTCCCGCTCCAGCGCCGCGGACTCGTCGCGCAGCGCCCGCACCGCGGACACGTCCGGCCGCGGCTGCGCCGCCGTGGCGATGGCCTGCTCGCGCAGCCCGTGCGCCACGCACAGCCCGCGGAACTCCACCACCCAGCGGACGTAGCCGTCCAGCGCCTCCCAGTCGGAGCGCTCCCCCTGCCAGAGCCCACCGAACAGCTCGCGCGCCTGCGCGTCGTCCGCGGCGAGCGCCGCCCGCTCGCGCCGCAGCGCGTCCACCCTGCGCATCTCCGCCGCCTGGTCCAGCAGTGAGCCGGAGTACCCGGGGAGGCGGTAGGCCAGCCAGCGGCGCTTGACGGCGCGGTGCCGGCCGCTGAGGAAGTTGAGGAAGCGGAAGGGGCTGGTCTCCTTCGCCTCCATGAAGGCCGCGTCCTCCGCGTGGTCCTGCTCCAGCGCGTCGGCGCCGAAGCGCGACTCCACCCGCCCGCGCAGCTCGGCGAGCCTGCGGCCGCGCTCCACCATGTCCAGCGCGCGCGGCGGCGGCGAGTTCCAGGCGTCGCTGTGCAGCACGGCGAGCGGCGCCCCCGGCGAGCGGGCCAGCACCTCGCCCACGGCCACGGCCGTCCTCACCTCGGCGGCGGTGCGCACGGGAGGCAGGCTCAGCTCGGCTTCCACCCGGGCCGCCAGCTCCGCGACGCGCACCAGCCGGCCGCGCAGCCCGCCCAGCGCGTCGCGGGCGGTGTCCAGGTCGTGCTCGGTGTACAGGGCGCGCGTGGTGTCGCGCCAGGGGTGCTCGGCGGGCGCGCCCACCCCGCGCACGGCCGCCGCCAGGTCGCCCAGGTCGCGCGCGGCGGCCTCCAGCGCTTCCCTCGTGACGGTCTCGATGGGGCGGGTGAGCTTCATCTTGGGGGCGGCGAGCACCTGCTCCAGCTCGCCGTAGGCGCGGAAGGGGGAGATGGCGAGCGCGCCGTGCGGCGCGTGCACCGCCCGCGCGTAGGCCGTCAATTCGGCGCGCACCGTGGCCAGGCGCGGCGCGGAGGAGTCCCCGGCTTTCGCGCGCTGGAGGGACGCGTCCAGCGCGGCCGCGATCTCCTTCATCACCGCGCGCTTGTTCGCCTTGGTGGAGTGCAGCTCCAGGCAGAACTCGCCCAGCCCGGCCTGCACCAGCCGCGCGTGCACCACCTCCAGCGCCGCCATCTTTTCCGCGACGAAAAGGACCGACTTGTCCTCGGCCAGCGCCTGCGCGATCAGGTTGGTGATGGTCTGCGACTTCCCCGTCCCCGGTGGCCCCTCCAGCACCAGGTCGTGCCCGCGGCTCACCGCCAGGATGGCGCGCAGCTGCGTGGAGTCGGCGTCCACCACCTGCGCCGTCGCCTCCGGCGGGAACTCGCGGTCCAGCTCGGCGGCGCGCACCTCGTCCGGGAGGCTGCGGATCTCGCCGCCGCTGCGCAGCACCACCTGCCTCACCAGCCGGTGCGCGCCCAGGGCGTCGGCGTTTGCCTCCAGGTCGCGGTACATCACGAACTTCTGGAAGGAGAAAAAGGACAGGTACACGTCCGTCTTCACCTGCCATCCCTCCTTCTCCGCCACCGCGGAGAGGGTCGCGCGGAAGAACTCCTGGAGGTCGTACGTTTCCGGGAGGTCGGTGAGGTCGGGCAGCTCGGGGAGCGTGACGCCGTGCGTGCGCTGGAGGTACTCGGCCAGCGCCGGGTTGACGATGGGGTCGTCCTCGGCGGCCCGGAGGGTGTAGCCGGCGCGCGCGCTGCCCCGGGCGAGCGCCACGGGGAGGAGCACCAGCGGCGCCCGCAGGAAAGCCTTTTCTTTCGACTCCGCGTCGCGGTAGTGGAGCATCCCCAGCGCCAGGAAGAGCGTGTTGACGCCCTGCTCCTCCAGGCTGACGCGCGCCTGCTCGTCGATGCGCCGCAGCGACTTGTCCAGCGCCTCCGGGTCCGCGGTGGTCTGGAGCACGTCGTCCCGGTGCCGGGCGTCCAGCCCGCCCGCCTCGTAGGGAACGAAGTCCAGCGAGGGCCCCGCCTCCTCCACCTCGTCCAGCGCGTCGCCCTCCACCGCCGCGGCGGGGAGCGGCGGCGGGATCGTGGCGTCCGCGGGCCAGGGGGCCGGTCCCCCCGCGCCGGGCACGGCCGTCGCCTCCGCCACCGGCTCGGGCGGCGGCGGCGCCGGCTGGAAGCGCATGGCCTTTTCGCGCAGGTACAGGTGCCGGAACGCCTCCGCCGGTTGCTCGTCCACGATGGCGAGGGTGGTGACCTTGTTGGGCTTGAAGTTCAGGGCGCGGTTGCGCTTGCTGACGTCCAGCAGCTTCCGTTTCCAGTTCTGGAGCGTCGCGGCGACACGAACGTCGTCGGGCTCCGCCGCGGCAGGACTACCGGCGTCGGATCCTGCTGCGAGGTCCGGCTGGGTGGTGGACATCGGGTCGCGTTCGTGGGGTGCGCGGGAGGCCGCCGCGGCCCGGAAGGTGGGCCGCCACTCAGGTTACGGGGCGATGCGGGGGGAAACAAGGAGGGATACGTCAGACGCTCGGCGAGTTGGCATGGACGTCAGGAGTGGCTCTCGCTGATCTCGACCAACGGTTCTCCACCATGCAAGAGTTCCAGGGCGTTCGGAAGCGTCCGCACGAGGATGTCCTTCATCCGCGCGTTCGAAGTGTTGCCGAGAGTGATCCAGAGAACCTGAGGAGGCGGGCCATACCGCTGGAGGAGAAGCACGAAGTCGCTGTCTTTGGTGAGCACGACGGCCCCGGCCGTACGGGCGGCCTCGAAGATCTCTCGGTCCGCTGCGTCGCGCAGGCCCAGGTACTTGACGGAGAATGCGTCCACTCCGAACTCGCCCGAGATCCATGGGGCGAGCGCGGGGTTGAGCTGTGCGTCGACCCAGACGATCACGCGGCGAGAGTGGGATGGTCCAGCTTGCGGGACGCGAACTGCAGCGCTGCGCGGACGTCCTCGGGCTCCAGGTCCGGAAGCTCCTCCAGCACCTGCTCCGCGGAGAGACCGGCCGCAAGGAGATCCAGCACGTCGGTCACGCGGATGCGCATGCCCCGGATGCACGGCCTCCCGCCGCACTGTTCGGGGTTCATCGTGATCCGGCTCAGCAGGTCGCTCATGCTCACGTGAGGTCTGGGGCGGATGGGAGCACCGCGAACAATATAGCGATTCGGGCAGACGCCTGCCCGACCTTTGCCCGAGAAGCTACAGAACCGTCCGCATCAGCACGCACTGCTCGCCGTGGTGCTCCGCGGGCCCCAGCGCGCTCCACCCGAGCCGGCGGTAGAACCCCTCGCGATCGGTGGCGAACAGGTACATCTCGCCGAACCCCATCTCCCGCGCCCGCTGCTCCGCGGCGCGCACCAGCGCCTCGCCGACGCCGCGCCCCCGCGCGTCGGCGCGCACGTACATCCCGCCCAGCCAGGGCGTCAGCTCCGGCCGCGAGGCCATCTCGGCGGGGCGCAGGCTCGCCGTGCCCACGGGCACGCCGCCGTCCAGCGCCACCAGGGCGAGCGGGAGCATGCCGCGGCCCAGGTGCGTGAGGAGCTTGTCGCGGAACCCCTGCACCGTTCCCCAGGAGACCGTGTGCCCCCACTCGGCATGGAACCACTCCGCCAGCAGGGGAACGTGCTCCGGGCAGTCGGCCAGGTCGCGGACCTCCATCTACTCGTACAGGTCGGACGGGTCGGCGGCGGCGAGCTCCACCAGGAAGCCGGCGATGCGCTCCGCGACCGCGTCCAGGAAGGCGCGCCCCTTCTCGGGAGTGGCGGCGGCGGGGTCGCCCACGCCGGTGTCGGCGGACACGGCGGTCCAGCGGCGCGGCGTCCACGCCCACCCCTCGCGGAAGGCGGCGATGCGCGGGCGGCGCTCGGCCCCGTCGCCCGCCTCCGCCAGCGGGAGCACCAGCTCCGGGGCCACGTGCATCATCACGCTGGTCTCCAGCTCCCCCGCGTGGTCGCCCGGCTCCGCGAAGAACGGCGCCGCGTCCACGGTCTTCCACCAGTTCACGGCGCACAGCAGCACCCCGGTGCGCGGCTGGAGCTCGCGGATCATCTGCCGGAAGTCGTTGCCGCCGTGCCCGTTCAGCACCACCAGCCTGCGGATCCCCTGCCCTTCCAGCGAGGCCACCAGGTCCGCCAGCACGGCGGCCTGCGTCCCCGGGTTCAGGTTGAGGCAGAGCGGGATGTCCAGCTGCCCCGTCTGCACGCCGAAGGGGACGGTGGGGAGCACGACCACCCTGGCGCCGGCCTCCCACGCGCGCCGCGCCGCCTCGGCCGCGACGTGGTCGCACTGGACGACGTCGGTGGCGTAGGGGAGGTGGAAGTTGTGCGCCTCGGTGGCGCCCCAGGGGAGCACGGCGACCTCGAATTCGGTGCCGCGCACCGCCTTCCAGCTGGTCTCCGCGAGGATGTACGGGCGTCCCGCCATTCGCCTGCGCTTCGGGGGTGGGAGGGTCCACGGACCGGCCGCCGGGCCGGAGGGCGGCAACTTACCACGCCCGCCCGGCCGGCTCCAGCCCCGGTCAGGGCGGCGGCGCGGCGAGCTGCGGCGCCTGCCAGGGCTCCGTCCGGCGGTGCACGCGGCCGCCGCGGACCACGTACTCCACCGTCTGCGTGTTGCGGATGTCCGCGGCCGGGTCCGCGCGCAGCACCACCAGGTCGGCGAGCCGGCCGGCCGCCACCGTCCCCAGCGAGTCCTGCGCCCCCAGCGCACGGGCGCCGGCCTGGGTGGCGGCGCGGATCGCATCCAGCGGGGACAGCCCCACCCGGTCCACCAGCATCTGCATCTCCGAGTGGATGTTGGGCGTTTCCATCCCCAGCGCGTCGGTGCCGGCCACGATGGGAATGCCCATGGCGTGCGCGCGGCGGGTGACGGCCGCGGCCCAGGCCAGCAGGGTGTCGGTCCGCGCGCGGTCGGCGCCCTCGCCGCGGGCCGCGCCCAGAGCCATCACCAGCAGCGTGGGCTCCAGCATCGTCCCCCGCGCGCGCATGCGCTCCAGCAGCGCGCCGACGGGGGCGGACGCGGCGGGCGCCTCGCGCAGGAGGCGGCTCCGCACGGCGCGGCTCCCGATGCTGTCGCCGGCGCCGGCGCCGGCCCACACGAGCTGGTCGGCGTGGCTCACCACGTCGATGCCGGCGTCGGCGACCTGTCCGGGCCGCGCGGGAGGCACCACGGCGTGGCTCCACGCCCGCAGCCCCCGCCGGTGCGCCGCCGCGGCGAGCGCCGCCAGGCGGTCCGCGGGCACGTCGGAGTACACCTTGATGCCGGCGGCCCCCAGCCGGCGCGCCTCCTCCGCGACCGCCTCCACCTGGCCGTCGGCCGCGAGCATCCTCACCCCCGGCACGCTGCCGGCGGGCGAATTCCCGGACCAGTAGCGGATGCGCGCGGAGTCGTAGGTCGCGAACCAGCGCGGCCCCGCCACCACGGCGGAAAAGAAGATGCGCGGCGATTCCGCCGAATCGGCGCGCGCCTCCGCGGCGAGCGCGGCCACGATCCCGGGGTTGCCGCCCATGTCGCGCACCGTCGTCACCCCGCCGAGCAGCGCGTAGCGGAGGAGCGCGCGCTGCATCCCGCCGCGGTCGAAGGTGGCGAGGTGCGCGTGCGAGTCGATGAGCCCCGGGATCACGTACATCCCCCGCAGGTCGAGCACCGTCGCCCCGGCGGGAAGCGCCCGGCTCCCGGCCGGAAAGATCTCCGCGATGCGCCGCCCGCGGACCACGATCGTCGTGTTCGGCCGCGGAATCGCGCCGGTGCCGTCCACCACGGTGGCGCCCGCGAGCACCAGCACCGCCCCGTCCGTGGGCGCCGCACGCGACTCGGCGCCCGCGCAGGCGGCGAGCAGCGCAGGGGCAAGCAGCGCCGCGGCGACGAGGATCGGCAGACGGCGGAGGCGCATGGGCGGGACGGGAGCGGGAGGAAGGGGCACCCGTCGGAAGAATGGCGGAGGGAACGGAAGTGCGAAAGTGCGGAGCATGGGGCGCCTTCGCAGGCCCTCACCCGGCGGCCTTAGAGCCGCCACCCTCTCCCAATTCTGGGAGAGGGGGCAACTGCTGGATCCTGAGAACGGGCAAGCACTTGCGGGAGGGATTTCGGCCCGGAGGGGCGAGACCGCGCGGCTGTTTGCGCGGGCTCGATTCCGTTACGCACAGTTTTATCGTGCGTTACGGAGCCGAAGCCCGACCCCCGCGCCCCGCGGGGGGCACGCCCAAACCCGGCAGTTCAGTCCCTGACGCCGCCCGCCAGCGCCCGGTCCGCCGACGCCGACCCGCCGCCCAGAACCATCACCGCCACCGACATCCCCAGCGCCAGCAGGTGGTACTCGATCCCCTCCCCCGGCTGGCTGCCGAACCAGTTCATGAAGAACCCGTTGGCCGCGTGCACCATCAGCATGGACACCGCCATGACGCTCGCCACCCCGAGCGCCGCCACCCGCGTGAGCAGCCCCGCCGCCAGCCCGATGGGCCCCAGGAACTCCGCCGCGATCGCCAGCGCGCCGAAGAGCGCCGGGATGCCCATGGAGCCGAAGAACCCCATGGTCCCCTCGATCCCGTAGCCGCCGAACCAGCCGAGCGCCTTCTGCGCGCCGTGCGGAAAGATCACCGCCGCCAGCGTCAGCCGGAGCAGCACCGGCGCGAGCCCCGCGTCCGTCCGCATGACCGCCCGCAGCACCGCCGGAAGCCGGCTCGCCTCCGCCATCCGCGCGCGCGCCGGCGCCTTCGCCATCCCCGTGATCGTCGCCTGCTGGCTCATCGCTCCCTCCTCGTCGTGGTGGGCGTCGCGCCCGGTGGACGTCCAGTCAATGGTTGACCAGACAATTAAATCGGCAAATTTTTTCAGCCCAGTCCCGCCCGGACGCGGTCCAGAAGCTCGATCAGCCGCTCCGTGTCCGCGTCGTCCAGCATGGCGAGGGTGTCGGTGTCCTCGCCGTTGACCGTGTCGTCCATGCGCGCCAGCAGCTCCAGCCCCGCCGGCGTGATGGTGACCAGCACCTGCCGCCGGTCCTCGGCGCACCGCTCGCGCGCCACCCAGCCCTTGGCCTCGATGCGGTCCAGCAGCCGGGTCACCCCCGGCGCCTGCTCCACCATGCGCTCCCCGATCTCCAGCGTGGGCAGCGGGCCCCCGGCGCCGCGCAGGATGCGCAGCACGTTGAACTGCTGGAGCGTGACCCCGTAGCGCTCCACCACCGCCGACACGCGCCGCCGGATCAGGTCCGCCGTGCGCAGCACCCCCAGCGTCGCCTCCTGGTGGAGCGACCCGAAGGGGCGGTTCTGCCGGATCTCGCGCTGGAGCGCACTGGTCTCGCGTGCCATGGTAGATAGTATACCCTGCATCAAATGACCAGTCAAGTATTTTCTGATGGGAGGCTGGAAAAACCGGGTTCGGGCGTGCCCCCGGCTGGCGCCGGGGTCGGGCTTCGGCTCCGTAACGCACGAAACGACCGTGCGTAACGGAGTCGAGCCCGCGCAAACAGCCGCGCGGTCTCGCCCCTTCGGGCCGTAATCCCTCACGCAACT
>JBEVLE010000634.1:0-3190 GCA_040509335.1 Longimicrobiaceae bacterium
AGTTGCGTGAGGGATTACGGCCCGAAGGGGCGAGACCGCGCGGCTGTTTGCGCGGGCTCGACTCCGTTACGCACGGTCGTTTCGTGCGTTACGGAGCCGAAGCCCGACCCCGGCGCCAGCCGGGGGCACGCCCAACCCCGCCGTTCCCGAAACCGCAGTCGACAATCACCCGTAGGGGACTTCGCTTCGCCCCGCGCGGAATCCACCCGCCCCCGCCACGCACCGCTCGTCCCCGGCGCGTTGTGGACACCGGCGGAAGCGGCACAATTAACCCTGCCGGCGCGGGCTGCGTCTTCCAACCATCCGGCACGTGCCGGTGTCCAACGGGGTGCCCGCGCCAGGCCCCACGCCAACCCGTCCGTCCCACGAGGTCCCGATGTCCCTCCGCACCCTCGCGGCGCTCGCCCTCGCCGCCCTCGCGCTCCCCCTTCCGGCGGCGGCGCAGCTCGCCTCCAACCAGCCGGTGCGCAGGTCCGGCGCCGCCGCGGAGCCCGCGGCCGCGCGCACCGTCCGGGGGGTCCGCACCGCCCAGGCGCCCGTGGTGGACGGCCGCCTGGACGATGCCGCGTGGGCCGCGGCGGAGGCCGCCGGGGAGTTCGTGCAGATGCGGCCGGACCCCGGCAGGCCCGCCAGCGAGCGCACCGAGGCGCGGGTGCTGTACACCGACGACGCCGTGTACGTGGGGATGCGCATGTACGACTCCGCCCCCGACTCGGTGGTGGCGCAGCTCGCCCGCCGCGACGCGAGCGGCGTGTACTCCGACTGGGCGCACGTGCTCATCGACTCGTACCACGACCGGCGCACCGGCTTCCGCTTCTCGGTGAACCCGCGCGGCGTCAAGAAGGACGTGCTGCACTTCGACGACACCGGCGAGGACGTCAACTGGGACGCGGTGTGGGAGGCGGGGACGCAGACCGACTCGCTGGGGTGGACGGCGGAGTTCCGCATCCCGCTGTCGCAGCTCCGCTTCAGCGGCGCCGCCGAGGGCGAGCGCGTGTGGGGGGTGAACTTTTCGCGCGAGATCGCCCGGCGCGGCGAGTGGGCGTGGTGGTCGCCGGTGCTGCCCAGCGAGTCGGGGGTGGTGTCGCGCGCCGGCGAGCTGCACGGGCTGCAGGGGATCCGCCCCGGCCGCCGGCTGGAGGTGCTCCCCTACAGCGTCGCCAGCCTCACCCGCGCCCCCGCCGAGGCCGGCAACCCGTTCTACCGCCGCAACGACCCCACCGTGGCCATGGGGGTGGACCTGCGCTACGGGCTGACGCCCAACCTGACGCTGTCCGCCACCCTCAACCCCGACTTCGGGCAGGTGGAGGCGGACCCGTCGCAGGTCAACCTGTCGGCGTACGAGAGCTACTTTTCCGAGAAGCGCCCCTTCTTCATGGAGGGGTCCAACATCTTCGCCTTCAACGTGGGCACCGACGACGGCTCCGGCGAGTCGCTGTTCTACTCCCGCCGCATCGGGCGCACGCCGCAGCGCTTCGTGGACCCGGGCGACGGGTGGCTGGAGGCCCCGGACGCCACCACCATCCTGGGCGCCGCCAAGGTCACCGGGAAGACGGGCGGCGGCTGGACGCTGGGGCTGCTGGACGCGGTCACCGGCGAGGAGCGCGCCCGCCTGGCCGCCGGCCCCGGGAGCGCGGTCACCCGCGAGGCGGTGGAGCCGCTCACCAACTACCTGGTGGGCACCCTGTCGCGCGACTTCCGCCGCGGCGGGAGCGCGCTGGGGCTCATGGCCACCGCCACCCACCGCCGGCTGGACGGCGTGGAGGAGCTGGGCTTCCTGCGCTCCTCCGCCTACTCCGCCGGCGTCACCGGGCGCCACCGCTTCGCCGCCGGCACCTGGGAGGCCAGCGGCTACCTGGCCGGCAGCCACGTGCGCGGCAGCGAGGAGGCCATCACGCGGGTGCAGACGTCGCAGGCGCACCTGTTCCAGCGGCCCGACGCGGACTACGTGGAGCTGGACTCCACCCGCACCTCGCTGAGCGGGGCCGTCGCCAACGTGTGGGTGGCCAAGAACGGCGGGAGCAAGCTGCGCGGCGGGTTCGGCGCGCACCTGCGCACCCCCGGGCTGGAGCTCAACGACCTGGGCTTCATGGGCGAGGCCGACGTGGCGCAGGCTTTCGCCAGCTGGCGCTGGCAGCAGTACGAGCCGCAGTGGATCTTCCGCAGCTGGTCGGCGGGGCTCAACCCCTCGGGGGCGTGGACCACGGGCGGCGAGCGCACCTGGACCCAGATCGGCCACTTCGCCAACTACGAGCTCCGCAGCTTCTGGAACGGCGGGTGGTGGATGGGCAAGCGCTTCGCCGCGCTCACCAACAGCACGCTGCGCGGCGGGCCGGCCATGGTGCGCCCCGGCGGGCTGCGCTACAGCTCGTGGATCAACTCCGACAACCGCAAGGCGCTGCGGGCCAGCTTCGAGGTGTGGGGCGGCTACGAGAACGACGGCGGCAGCCGCGACTACGGCTTCGCGCCGGGCGTGTCCTTCCGTCCCTCGTCGCAGCTCAACGTGTCGGTGAACCCGTCGTTCAGCCACGCCGACAACAGCTGGCAGTACGTCGCCCAGCGGGACGCGCTGGGGAGCCGGCGCTACGTGATGGCCCACCTGGACCAGAACACGCTGGGCATCACCACGCGGCTCAACTACACCATCAGCCCCACGCTGTCGCTGGAATTGTACGCGCAGCCCTTCGTGAGCGCGGGAACGTACGACCGCTTCATGGAGGTGACGGACCCGCGGGCCGCACGCTTCCGCGACCGCTTCCGGGTGTTCGGCGCCGACGCGGTCTCGTACGGCGCGGACGCCGGCGAGTACGGGGTGGACCTGGACGGCGACCGCGGCGCGGACCTGGAGTTCGGCGACCCGGACTTCAACTTCAAGCAGCTGAACTCCAACGCGGTGCTGCGCTGGGAGTACCGGCCGGGGTCCGCGCTGTTCGTGGTGTGGAGCCAGGGGCGCACCGACTACCTGTCCGACGGGAGCTTCGGGGTGCGGCGGGACTTCGGGCAGCTGATGGGGCTGGACGGGGACCGGACGGTGCCCGCGACCAACGTGCTGCTGGTCAAGTTCAGCTACTGGCTCAACTTCTGAACGGCTCTGACGGCCGGTTCGGGCGTGCCCCCGGCTGGCGCCGGAGTCGGGCTTCGGCTCCGTAACGCATCATGGACATCGCGGGCCGGACGCAAGGTGCGTCCG
>JBEVLE010000635.1:0-3603 GCA_040509335.1 Longimicrobiaceae bacterium
GTGAGGGATTTCGGCCCGAAGGGGCGAGACCGCGCGGCTGTTTGCGCGGGCTCGACTCCGTTACGCACGGTTGTTTCGTGCGTTACGGAGCCGAAGCCCGACCCCGGCGCCAGCCGGGGGCACGCCCAAATCCGCCGTTCAGAGCCGTTCAGTCCGAAAGAAGTCCCGGGTACACCACGCCGTCCGGGGCGTCGAAGTCGAGCCCGAGAAGCTCCGCCACCAGCGGCGCGACCCCCGTGAGCGGCAGGAGCGGCGCGACGGCCCCGGCGCGGATCCCCGCCCCCGCCGCCACCAGCCCGGTGTGCATCTCCGGGTGGTCGGGGTGGTGGCCGTGGCTCATCCCGGGGTTGGGCCGCAGCGCGGGGCCCTCCGCGCGGTCGTCGATCACGAAGCCGGGCGCCGCCGCCAGCGCGAAGGGCGAGTCGGGGTCGCTCCCCAGGGCGTCCAGCTCGGCCCGCTCCACCACCCGGAAGGTCGCCCGCAGAGCCGCCGGGAGGGCGTCCAGCACCCGGCGCGCCGCGGCCGCGCCGTCGGGGGCGGAGGGGTGCACGCGCAGCAGCGCCGAGCCGCCCAGCGCGTGGAAAGTGGCCTGCCAGGCGCCCCCCTCCAGGCGCGGGGGGCGCAGCCCCGCCTCCGCCAGCCAGAGGTTGGGGCGGACCTGGGTGTGCACCTCCATCATCCCGTGGTCGCCGGTGACGACGACGGCGGTGCGGTCCCAGGCGCGGGTGCGCTCCACCACCTCCAGCAGCAGGCTCACCACCTGGTCCGACGCGGCCACCGCCCGCGCCCGCCGCGGGTTGCGCCAGTCCGGCTCCTGCGGCACCTGCACCGTGGCCTGGGTGTGCACCAGGAGGAGCGTGGGGCGGCGGTGCTCGAACAGGTACGCCGCCATCGACGCGAGGCGCAGGTCGTGGGCGAGGAGCCGGTTGCTGTAGTTGGCCGCCGTGAGCCGGCCGGCCGCCTCCCGCTCCAGCTCGTCGAGCAGCCCGGGCGGCGTGGCGGCGTCGCGCAGCGCGTCCACCAGCCGGTCGTCGCTCCCGGGCCACACGTCCGGCACGTTCCAGTCGATCGCCGCGCCCGCGGTCACCGGCCACCCCAGCGCGGCGGTCGTGCCGCCGCGGGCGCGGACCGCGTCCCACAGCGCCGGCACCCGGATGATCGCGGCGTCCTTGAGCCAGGGCGGGTCCTCCACCGCGTCGAACGTGCGGTCGCCGTGCACCCCGTGGCGGACGGGGAGCGCGCCGGTCGCCAGCGTGGTGTGCGCGGGGTAGGTGAGCGAGGGAAAGATGCTGCGCACCGCCACGGCGTGGGCTCCCTCGCGACGCAGCTGCCGCATGGCCGGGGCGGGCCAGGCCGGGTCAAGGTAGTACGCGGGGAGGAGCCCGTCCACGGAAACCAGCACGACGTGCTCGGCCCTTGGCCTGCGGTGTGTGTCCATGCGCTCCCGTGGTCCGTGGTTGCTGTCCGCGTCGGGTTTCCACGTCGCAAGCGCCACGCCGGGAAGGTCGGGCTGAACGGCAGGGTTCGGGCGTGCCCCTCGCTGGCGCTCGGGTCGGGCTTCGGCTCCGTAGCAGACGAAACTACCGTCTGCAACGGAGTCGAGCCCGCGCAAACAGCCGCGCGGTCTCGCCCCTTCGGGCCGAAATCCCTCACGCGGGGCTCGCGCTGCGGGCGGCCGTGACGCGTACCTTCCCTGGTCCGCGTCCGTGCCGCGGGTTACGTTTTCCGCGCCACCACTCACGCGCGCGCGGAGCGTTCCGCGGGGGCGCGGCTCCTCCCCCCACCTCCCCATGTCCTCGACTCCCATGGCGGCGACCCTCGCGGGGACCCCGGCGGGCGGCGCGCGCGCCAGGCTGGCCGCCGCCGCCTTCGCGGCGGTGCTCCTCCCCCTCCGGACCGCGCGCGTGAGCGCCCCGGGCGGGCCGTGAGCGGGACGCTGCGCGTGCTCCGGGACGGCCCCGAGCGCGAGGCCCGCGCGGGTCCCGGCGCCGTCCCCTGGGACGAGGTGGTGGGGTGGGCCCGCTCCGGCCGGCTCGCCGGCCGCCTGTGGCGCGCGCCCGAGGCCGAGCTTCACACCCGCGACGTCCGCTTCCTCCGCCGGCCGCTCCTGTCCGCGCTCCTGGTGCGGCTGCTGGGGCGGCGCGCCTGGATCGTGGACGCCGCGGGCGGGCGCCACCCGGTGGGGGCGCCGCTGCTCGCCGCGTGGGGCGCCCGCTTCGCGCGCGACCTGGCGGGCTCGCGCGCGCTCCTGCGCGGCGTGGAGCGCGACCTGGAGCGATTGGAGCGCGCGGCGGCCGCGCGCCCCCCGGGGCGCCGCGCCCCCGGGGCAGGGGCGCCCGTGTACCTGCGCACCGACCTGTGGTTCGGCGTGGCGGCCGGGGGCTCGGTGGCCCACGTGGCGGGGGTGGCCAATCACCTGGACGCGTGGGGCGAGCCGCCCGTGGTGCTGACCACCGACCCGCTCCCGCTGCTGCGCCCGGAGCTGGAGCGGCACGTGGTCCGGCCCGCCGCCGAGTTCTGGGACTTCCGGGAGCTCCCCGACCTGCGCTTCAACCGCGTGTTCGAGGAGCGGGCGGCGGCGCTCCTCGGGGGGCGGCGCGTCGCCTTCCTGTACCAGCGCTACGGCGCGCACGGCTACGCCGGCGCCTCGCTGGCCCTGGCGCGCGGGGTGCCGCTGGTGGTGGAGTTCAACGGCTCCGCGGTGTGGCTCGGCCGCCACTGGGGCGAGCCGCTGCGCTTCGAGGCGCTGGCGGACCGCGTCGAGCGCGTCGTCCTGGCGTCGGCGGAGCTGGTGGTGGTGGTCGCCGACGCGCTCCGCGACCGCCTGGAGGCCGCGGGGATTCCCCGGGAGCGGATCCTCGTCAACCCCAACGGCGTGGACCCCGACCGCTACTCGCCGGCCGTGGACGGCTCCCGCGTCCGCGCCCGCCACGGGCTGGGCGGCGCGCCGGTCGTGGGGTTCATCGGCACCTTCGGGCCCTGGCACGGCGCCGAGGTCCTCGCGGACGCCTGGGGCCGGCTGCTTGCCCGGCGCCCCGACCTGCGCGGCGCGCGGCTGCTGATGATCGGCGGCGGGGCGCGGCTGGAGGCGACCCGCGCGGCGCTGGCGCGCGGGGGCGCCGCGGCGTCCGCCGTGCTGACGGGGCTGGTGCCGCAGGAGGAGGGGGCGGAGCACCTGGCCGCCTGCGACGTCCTGGTGTCCCCGCACGTCCCAAACCCGGACGGCTCGGAGTTCTTCGGCTCGCCCACCAAGCTGTTCGAGTACCTGGCGATGGGGCGCGCCGTGGTTGCCTCCGACCTGGGGCAGATCGGCCGGGTGGTCCGCCACGGCGAGAACGGCTGGCTGGTCCCCCCGGGGGACGCGGACGCGCTTGCCGCCGGCATCGCCCGGCTCCTGGACGACGCGGAGCTGCGCGGTCGCCTGGGCGCGGCGGCGCGCCGGGACGCCGAGGAGCGCTGGAGCTGGCGCGCGCACGTGGCGCGCACCCTGGCCGCGCTGCGGGGGGAGCGGTGAGCGGGGGGGCGCTGCGCCGGCTGCGGGAGCTGCCGCCGGGGGAATGGCCGCTCCGCGCGGCGGAGCGCGCCCGGCGCGAGGGCGCCGCC
>JBEVLE010000636.1:0-75108 GCA_040509335.1 Longimicrobiaceae bacterium
GGTTCGGGCGTGCCCCCGGCTGGCGCCGGGGTCGGGCTTCGGCTCCGTAACGCACGAAACAACCGTGCGTAACGGAGTCGAGCCCCCGCGAAACTGCCCGCGGGGTCTCGCCCCTTCGGGCCGAAATCCCTCACGCGGGGTGGGCGCTGGCGTCCGCTTGATCCGGTCCGCCCGGCTACTCGTGCCGGATCGCCTCCAGCGGGACGATCCGGGCCGCGCGGCGGGCGGGAATCCAGCAGGCGGCCAGCGCCACCAGCAGGAGCGCCGCCGTGGCGAGCGCCAGCGTGGCGGGATCGCCGGGGTTCACGTCGAACAGCACCGCGGTCAGCGCGCGGGTGCCGGCCAGCGCCGCGGCCAGCCCGAGCAGCGCCCCGGCCAGGGCGTGGGCGAGGCCGCTCCCCACCACCATCCGCGTGATCGAGCGCTGCTCCGCGCCGAGCGCCATCCGCACGCCGATCTCGCGGCGGCGCGTGCCCACCATGTAGGACAGCATCCCGAACACACCCACGGCGGCCAGCCCCAGCGCCGCCGCCGCGAAGCCGCCCAGCAGGGCCGCCCACTGCCGGGGCTGCGCCACCGACGCGTGCAGGCGCTGCTCCATGGTCGCCACGTCGTCCAGCGGCACGGACGCGTCCACCGATGCCAGCGCGTCGCGCAGCGCCGGCACCAGGTCGCCCGGGGTCGCCGCGGTGCGCACGTACAGGTACAGGGCGCGCGGCCAGCCCTCGGCCACCGGCGAGTACAGCGCGTCCAGCGGCCCGGCCACGCCGGAGTAGCGCACGTCGCCCACGACGCCGACCACCACCGTGGGCGGACACTCCGTGCACCCGCCGCGGATCATCGCCTTGCCCAGCGGCGACTCCCCCGGGTAGTACCTGCGGGCCCAGGAGCGGCTCACCACGGCGACCGGGGAAGCGCCGGTGTCGGCCGGCGTGAACAGGCGGCCTTCGAGCAGCGGCACGCCCAGGGCGGCGAAGTAGTCCGCGTCCGCGGCCGGCCAGGGTCCGTTCGGCTCCGGCGCGCCCGGCGCCGCGGGCCGGTCGACCAGGTCGAAGTTGTCGTTGCTCGAGCCGAAGTCGTCCGGCGGCATCGAGGAGGCGAGCCCCGCATCCCGCACGCCCGGGATCGCGCGCACGCGCGCCGTCCGCGTACTGGCCGGCCGGCAGCGACACGCGCACCGTCGCCAGGCCGCGCGGGTCGAAGCCCGGGTCCACGCGCTGCATGCGCATGAAGCTGACGAGCAGGAGGCCGGAGACCGCGAGAAGCGGCAGGGCGAGCGCGAACTGGGCGACGACGAAGCCGCTGCGGAGCGTCCGCGCGTGGCGGCCGCCGACCGCCCTCGCGCCCGCGGCCAGCCCGGCGGGGCCCCGCCGCAGCAGCATCAGCACCGGGTACGTGCCCACCACCAGGCCGGCAAAGATGGCCAGCGCCGCGGCGAAGAGCACCGCGCGGCCGTCCAGGCTGGACGGCGCGAGCCCCGGCATCCGCGGCCCGTACGCGATCAGCGCCCGCAGCCCGAGCGCGCCGGCGGCGACCCCCGCGACGGCGCCCGCGGCCGCGAGGAGGACGCTTTCCGTCACGAACAGGCGTACGAGCTGTGCCCGGCTGGCGCCCAGGACCGCGCGCACCGACACCTCGTGCGAGCGGCCGATCGCGCGCACCAGCATCAGGCTGGCCACGTTCGCCACGCCCACCAGCAGCACGAGCGCGACGCCCGCGCCGAAGATCCGCAGCATCCGCGACGGGTTCGCCAGGAAGGCCGTGCGGAAGGGAACCGCTTCGAAGCGGGCGCTCCGGTCGGGCGGCTCCGCCGCCCACAGCGGGAAGATGCGCCGGCCGATGCCCGCCACGTCGCGCGTGGCGGCCTGGAACGTGACGCCGGGCGCCAGGCGCGCGATCACCAGCATCCCGAACGGCCCCCGCCGCTGCGGCTCTTCCAGTTGCAGCGCCGGCCAGACGTCGGCCCGGCTCGCCATGGCGTCGCCGCCGGGAGGAAGCACGCCGACGACGGTGTGCGCGATCCCGTCCACGCTCACGCTCCGGCCCAGGGCGCGCGCGGGGCCGCCGAGCGCGCGCGCGGCCAGCGCGTGGCTCACCACCGCGACCCTTTCCGCGCCCGGCGGCTCGTCGCGCGGCTCGATGAGCCGCCCCGCCGCCGGCCGGACGCCGAGCGCGCGGAAGAAGCCGGAGGTGACGCTGCCTGTCTGCACGCGCTCGGGCTCGCCCCCCGCCCGGAACGCGGCCTCGCCGCCGCGCATGGCGCCCACGGCGGTGAAGCTCCGCTGCTGCGCCTGGATGGCGCGGAAGTCCACCGTCGAGAGCGACGGGAACTCCCGGAAGAAGATGACCGCGAGCGTGTCGTGGTCGGGGTTCCGCAGCACGGCGCCCACGGCGCTGAACACCGCCGTGGTGGACCCGATCCCCAGCGCGAGCACGCCCACCGCCGACAGGGTGAAGCCGGGGCTGCGGCGGAGCCCGCGCGCGGCGTGCCGCAGGTCCCGGAGGAGCTGCTCCAGCCAGCGGAGGCCGCGCGCGTCGCGGTGCTCCTCCTGGTAGCTCGACACTCCGCCGAACGCGACGAGCGCGCGGCGGCGCGCCTCCTCCCGCGAAACGCCGGAAGCGCGCGCGATCTCCTCCGCTTCCATCGCCAGGTGGTGCCGGATCTCCTCGTCGAGCTCGCGGTCCACCGCGCCACCCCGGAACAGCGCGCGCGAGCGGCGCGCGAGGCGCCGCGGCCAGTGCCTGGGGTCGAGGCTCATGTCGCGCCCAGCACGGCGTCCACGGCCGCGGTGAAGCGGCGCCACTGCGACTGCTCCACCTCGAGCTGGCGCCGGCCGTCCGGCGTCAGCGAGTAGAACTTCGCGCGGCGGCCCTCGTCGCTGGTCCGCCACTCGGCGGTCACCCAGCCGCGGTCCTCCAGCCGGTAGAGTGCGGGGTACAGCGACCCCTGCCCCACCTCCAGCGCGTCCTCGGAAAGCTGCCGCAGGCGCTTGGAGATCCCCCACCCGTGCAGGGAGCCGAGCAGGAGCGCCTTGAGGATCAGGAGGTCCAGGGTGCCCTGGAGCAGGTCGGTGCGGGGAGCCATGGCGTCGTCTCGCCTCGATGCGGGAGTGATACCTCGACCTTCGACAATATGAAGGCTTGTTGTCGGGTGTCAAGGTATTCGTCGGCGCCCCGCGGAGGCGGCGGCTGCGGGCCCGGCCCTCCCGGCGGGGTATCGTGAAGGGGGCCCCGGCTTGTATGTTTCGGTGCCGAAAGGGTCCGTCTGGATTTCGTGTAATAAGGGACAGCAAGTGTAGGGTGCGGCGCTTGGTCTGGGTGTTGGAACGGGTTCGGTGGGTCTAGAGGCCGGCATGCTCCCGTGGTGCCTTCCGCACGACTCCGCGCGGCCGATGGTCCGGCGGAGAACACCCGGTGGGGATCCGCGCGTGGCTCGCCCACGCGCCGCGGTCCCGGACGGCGGCGCCCGCGCGAGGCTTTGCCCCCGCGGCGCACCCGGTGCCCTGCCGCGAAGGAGCAGGCGCCCGCACCCGCACGCCGTTCCCGCAACCCCCCGGTCTTCGCACCCGATGCCGATTCCACGCGCCGCGTCCTCGCTCGTCGATCTCCTCCGGTTCCGCGCGGACGAGGACCCGGCCGGGTGCGCGTACACCTTTCTGCTGAACGGGGAGACCGAGGAGGGGCACGTCACGTACGGCGAGCTCGACCTGCGCGCCCGGGCCATCGCCGCCCGCCTCCAGGCGCTCGGCGCGCGCGGGGAGCGCGCGCTCCTGCTCTACTCGCCGGGGCTGGAGTACGTCGCCGCCCTCCTCGGCTGCTTCTACGCCGGGGTCGTCGCGGTCCCCGCCTATCCCCCGCGCCGCAACAAGCCGGATCCGCGCCTGCGGAGCATCGTCGCGGACTGCGCGCCCGCGCTGGCGCTCACCACCCGCGAGCTGCTGGGCGAGGCGGAGCGCCTGTGCGCCGGCACCCCGGAGCTGGGCGGGCTCCGCTGGCTGGCCACGGAAGACGTCCCCGCACACGAGGCCGACGCGTGGACCGACCCGGAGGCGTCCGGCGACACGCTGGCCTTTCTCCAGTACACCTCGGGCTCCACGGCCGCGCCCAAGGGGGTGATGGTCGGCCACGGCAACCTGCTCCACAACTTCGCCGTCATCGAGGAGCTGTGCGGCTACACGCCGCGGACCCGCTCGGTCATCTGGCTGCCGCCGTACCACGACATGGGGCTGATCGGCGGCATCCTCCAGCCGCTGTTCACCGGGTACTGGGCGGCGCTCTTTTCCCCCGTGGCCTTCATCCAGCGTCCGGCGCGCTGGCTGGAGGCCGTTTCGCGCTACCGGGCCACCAGCAGCGGCGGGCCCAACTTCGCCTACGACCTGTGCGTCCGCGCGGTGCGCCCGGAAGAGCGGGCGGGGCTGGACCTGAGCCGGTGGGAGATCGCCTTCAACGGGGCCGAGCCCGTGCGCGACGAGACGCTGCGGGCGTTCGCGGAAGCGTTCGCGCCGTGCGGATTCCGCGAGCGGGCGTTCTACCCCTGCTACGGGCTGGCGGAGGCGACGCTGATGGTGACCGGCAGCCGGCCGGCGGAGACGCCGGTGGTGCGTGCCGTGGACCCGAAGGCGCTGGGCGAGGGGAGGGTGCTCGGGGCGGAGCCGGAGGGGCGCTACCGCCTGGTGGGGAGCGGGCGGAGCGCTCCGTCGCAGCGGGTGCTCATCGTGGACCCGGCGACGCTGCGCGAGCGCCCCGCCGACCGCGTGGGGGAGGTGTGGGTGGCGGGCCCCAGCGTGGCGCGGGGCTACTGGGGGCGCGCCGAGGAAACCGCGGAGACCTTCGGCGCCTTGGAGGCCGGGACCGGCGAGGGGCCCTTCCTGCGCACCGGCGACCTGGGCTTCCTGGACGGCGGCGAGCTGTTCGTCACCGGGCGGCTCAAGGACCTGATCGTCATCCGCGGGCGCAACCACTACCCGCAGGACGTCGAGCAGACGGCCATCCGCAGCCACCCGGGGCTGCGCGCGGGGCTCGGCGCCGCCTTCGGCGTGGAGGAGGGCGGGGAGGAGCGCCTGGTGGTGGTGCACGAGGTGTCGCGCCAGGCGGCGGCCGGGATGGACGTGGAGGAGGTCGGGGAGGCGATCCGGCGCGCGGTGGCCACGGAGCACGGGGTGCAGGTGCACGCGGTCGCCGTGGTGCGCCCCGGCGGCGTGCCCAGGACCAGCAGCGGCAAGGTGCAGCGCCGGGCGTGCCGGGCGCGGTTCCTGGCCGGGGAGCTCCCCCTGGTGGGGGTGAGCGTGCGGGAGGACGCGGGGAGCGCGGCGCCGCGCCCGGCCTCCGCGGGGATCACGCGGGAAGCGCTGGAAGCCGCGGGTCCCGGGGAGCGGCAGGCGCTGCTGGAGGAATTCCTGGTGGAGGGGGCCGCGCGGGTGCTGGGAGTGGATCCCGCCCGGGTGGACCGGGAGCGGCCGCTGGTAGGCCAGGGGATGGACTCGCTGCGCGCCATGGAATTGAAGGGCGCGCTGGACGCGAGCCTGGGCACTGCGGTCGCGGTCGCCTCGCTGCTGGACGACGCCGGGATCGAGCGCCTGGCCGTGGACCTCCTCCAGGCGATGTTCCTGGCGGACGCCGCCCCTCCCGTGCCCGCGGCCGCGGCGGAGGGCGACGCCCCGCTCTCCTTCGCGCAGGAGCGGCTCTGGTTCCTGGACCGGCTGCAGCCCGGGAGCGCCGCGTACAACCTGGCCGGCGCGCTCCGCCTGCGCGGCGCGCTGGACGCCGCCGCGCTGCGGCGGAGCCTGGCGGAAACGGCCCGCCGGCACGAAGTCCTGCGCACCGCTTTCCCCGAGGCGGGCGGGCGGCCCGTGCAGCGGGTGCTGGCCTCCGTGCAGCACCCGCTTCCCGGGGTGGACCTGTCGCGGCTGGACCCGTCGGGACGGGCAGGGGAGGCGCGCCGCGTCGCGGAAGCGACCGCGCGGACGCCGTTCGACCTGGCGGCGGGGCCGCCGTTCCGCGCGCGGCTGCTGCGGCTGGGCCGCGGCGAGCACCTGCTGGTGCTGGCGATGCACCACATCGCGAGCGACGGGTGGTCCACCGGGGTGGTGCTGCGCGAGCTGGCGGCGCTGTACGGCGCGTTCGCGGCGGGCGCGCCCTCGCCGCTCGCGCCCCTCCGGGCGCGCTACGCGGACCTGGCCGTCCGGGAGCGCGAGCGGCTCCGCGGCGAGGAGGCGGACGGGGAGGTGGCGTACTGGCGCGGCCGCCTCGCCGGGCTCGCGCCGCTGGAGCTTCCCACCACCCGCCCGCGCCCCGCCGTGCAGAGCTTCCGGGGCGCGACCCACCGCTTCCGCGTCCCGGCGGAGCGGACCGCCGCGCTCGCGGCGCTCGGCCGCGGCGAGGGGGCGACCCTCCACATGACGCTGCTGGCCGTGTTCGCCGCGCTCCTGGCCCGCTACACCGGGGCGGAGGACGTGGCGGTGGGATCGCCCGTGGCGAACCGGGACACGGAGGAGGCGCGCGCGCTGGTGGGGCTGTTCGTCAACACGGTCGTGCTCCGCGTGGACCTGTCGGGCGACCCGTCGTTCCGCGAATTGCTCCGCCGGGTGCGCGCGGCCAGCCTGGAGGCCTATTCGCACGCGGGGCTTCCCTTCGAGAAGCTGGTGGAGGCGCTCCGGCCCGCGCGCGACCCGGGGCGCAACCCGCTCTTCCAGGTGATGTTCGCCCTCCAGGACCGCGCGGCGGACCCGGGGAGCGCCGGCGGGGTGTCGCTGGAGCTGGAGCCCGTGGACACCGGCACCTCCAAGCTGGACCTGACGCTGTTCCTGGCCGAGGAGCGCGGCGGCGCGCTGTCGGCGGCGCTGGAGTACGCGACCGACCTGTTCGATGCGCGCGCCGCGGCGGCGCTCGCCGGCCACTTCGGGGAGGTGCTGGCGTCGGCGGTGCGCGACCCCGGGACCCGCGTTTCCGGGCTGGGGCTGCTGACTCCCGGCGAGCGGGCGCGCATCCTGGCGGAGTGGAACGACACGGGCCGCGCCGTGCCGCCGGCGTGCGTCCACGACCTGTTCACCGCGCAGGCGGCGCGCACGCCGGAGGCGGTCGCCGCGACGGCGGCGGGGGAAACGCTCACCTACGCCGGGCTGGAGCGGCGCTCGGCGGCGCTCGCCCGCCTGCTGCGGGAGCGCGGGGTGGGGCCCGAGGTGCGCGTGGGTGTGTGCCTGGAGCGGGGGACGGGGCTGCTGGTGGGGCTGCTGGGCGTGCTCCGCGCCGGGGGCGCGTACGTGCCGCTGGATCCCTCGTATCCCCGGGAGCGGCTCGCCTACGTGCTGGACGACGCCCGGGTGCCGGTGCTGCTCACCGGGGCGGGGCTCGCCGCCGCGCTCCCCGCGCACGGCGCGGACGTGGTGCTCCTGGAGGAAGCGGACGAGGGCGGGGAAGGGACGCTCCCGGACGGCGGCGCCGTCGCCGCGAACGCCGCGTACGTGATCTACACCTCCGGCTCCACGGGACGCCCCAAGGGGGTGGTGGTGCCGCACGGGAGCGTGGTCAACCTGCTCGCCGCCATGGAGCGCGAGCTCGCCGCCGGCCCGGCCGACGTGCTGCTCGCCGTCACCCCTCTCTCGTTCGACATCTCCGTCCTCGAGCTGTTCCTGCCGCTGGCGGTGGGCGCGGTCGTGGCGGTGGCGGACGCCGCGACCGCGTCCGACGGCGCGCGGCTGCGCGGCGCCGTGGCGGAGCTCCGCCCCACGCTGATGCAGGCCACCCCCGCCACCTGGCAGATGCTGCTGGAGGCGGGGTGGGAGGGATCGCCGGGCCTCGGGATCCTGTGCGGGGGCGAGGCGCTCGCCCCCGGGCTCGCGGCGCGGCTGCGCGCGCGCGGCGAGCGGCTGTGGAACGTCTACGGTCCCACGGAAACGACCATCTGGTCCACGGCGGAGCGGATGGCGGACGGCGGTCCCGTGACCGTGGGGCGCCCGCTCGCCAACACGCGGGTCTACGTCCTGGACCGCGACGGCGGGCCGGTCCCTGCCGGGGTGCCGGGGGAGCTGTTCATCGGCGGGCGGGGGGTGGCGCGGGGGTACCTCGACCGGCCGGAATTGACGGCCGAGCGCTTCGTCCCCGACCCGTTCGGAGCGGAGCCGGGCGGGCGGCTGTACGCGACCGGCGACCTGGCCCGGTTCCTCGCGGACGGCCGCATCGAGCACCTGGGCCGCGCCGACGACCAGGTCAAGGTGCGCGGCTTCCGCATCGAGCCCGGCGAGGTGGAGAGCGCGCTGGCCGGGCACCCCGGCGTGCTGCGCGCCGTGGTCGCGGCCCGCGACGACCGCGCGGGGGGGAAGCGCCTGGTGGCGTACGTGGTCCCCGCGGCGGAGGCGGCGCCGTCCCCCGCGGAGCTGCGCGCGTGGCTCCGCCGCACGCTCCCCGAGCACATGGTGCCGGGGGTGGTGGTGACGCTGGACCGGCTTCCGCTGACCCCCGCCGGCAAGACCGACCGCCGCGCGCTCCCCGAGCCGGAGGCGGGCGCCGCCGGCGAAGCGGAGCACGCTCCGCCCTCCACTCCCGTGCAGGAGATCCTGGCGGGGATCTGGGGCGAGGTGCTGGAGACCGGGAGCGTGGGCGCCGCCGACGACTTCTTCGCGCTCGGCGGCCACTCGCTGCTGGGCACGCGGGTGGTGGCGCGCGTCCGGGACGCGCTCGGGGTGGAGCTGCCGCTGCGGGCCCTGTTCGAGGCGCCGACGCTGGCGGGGCTGGCCGATCGCATCGAGGCGCTCCGCTCCACGGGGAGCGAGGCCGCTCCGCCGATCGTGCGGGTGCCGCGCGGGGGGCCGCTGCCGCTGTCGTTCGCGCAGCAGCGGCTGTGGTTCATCGACCGGCTGGAGCCGGGGAGCGCCGTCTACAACATGCCGTACGCGCTGCGCCTGCGGGGCCGGCTCGACCCGGCCGTGCTCGGGCGCGGCCTCGCGGAGATCGCGCGCCGCCACGAGACGCTTCGCACGGTCTTCGGGACGATGGGGGACGAGCCGGTCCAGGTCGTCCGGGACGCAGCGTCGGCCGCCGTGCCGGTCGCCGACCTGCGCGGGCTCGCCGCCGGCCCGCGCGAAGCGGAGCTGCTCCGGCTCGCTGCGGAAGAGGCGGCGCGGCCCTTCGACCTCGCGGCGGGCCCGCTCCTGCGCGTCGCCGCCGTGCGCCTGGCCGAGGCCGAATGGGCGCTCCTGTTCACGATGCACCACATCGTGTCGGACGGGTGGAGCGCGGGGGTGCTGCTCCGCGAACTGTCGGAGCTGTACGGGGCGCTCGCGGAGGGGCGCCGGGCCGAGCTTCCCGCGCTCCCGGTGCAGTACGCCGACTACGCCGCCTGGCAGCGCGGGTGGCCCACCGGCGAGGCGCTGGAGGCCGGGATCGATTTCTGGCGCGAGCGATTGGCCGGAGCTCCCCCCCTGCTGCCGCTGCCGACCGACCGGCCGCGCCCGCGGGTGCAGGACCCCCGCGGCGCCCGGGTCCGCGCGCATCTCCCGCCGGACGTCGCCCGCGGGGTGCGGGCGCTCGCCCGCCGCGAGGGGGCGACCGCGTTCATCGCGCTGCTCGCGGCGTGGCAGCTCCTGCTGGCGCGATACGCCGGACAGGACGACGTCAGCGTGGGCACGCCGGTGGCCGGGCGCACGCGATTGGAAACCGAGCCGCTGATCGGCTTCTTCGTCAACACGCTGGTCCTGCGGACCGACCTTTCGGGGGAGCCGGGCTTCCGCGAGCTGCTGGGGCGGGTGCGCGAAACGGCGCTGGGGGCGTACCAGCACCAGGAGATCCCCTTCGAGCGCCTGGTGGAGGCGCTGGCCCCGGAGCGCAGCCTGGCGCACACGCCGCTCTTCCAGGTGATGTTCGTCCTGGAGGCCGGCGGGCGCCGCGAGCTGCGCCTGGGCGGCGTGGAGGTGGAGCCCCTGCCCACCGGCGGCGCGGAAGCCGCCAAGTTCGACCTGACGCTGGACCTCGCCGACGACGGGGAGGGGATCTCCGGGTGGATCGCGTACCGCGCCGGGCTGTGGGAGCGCGCGACCCTGGAGCGCATGGCCGGGCACTTCGCCCGGCTGGCGGGAGCGGCGGTCGGGGATCCCGACCGTCCGGTCGGCGAATTCGCGCTCGCCACGGACGAGGAGCGCGCCCGGGTGCTGGCGGAGTGGGGCGCGGCCGGACACGGCGACCCGGGCGGCGACTGCATCCACGACCTGTTCGCGGCGCAGGCGCGGCGCACCCCGGACGCCGTCGCCGTGGTGCACCGCGGCGAACCGACGACCTACGCGGAGCTGGACCGCGCCTCCATCCGGCTCGCCCACGCGCTGCGCGCGCGCGGCGTGGGGCCGGAGGCGCGCGTGGGCGTCCTCCTGCGCCGCACGCCCGCCGCGCTGGTGGCGCTGCTCGGCGTGCTCAGGGCCGGGGGCGCGTACGTGCCGCTCGACCCGGAGCTCCCGGCGGACCGCGTCGCCTTCATGCTGGAGGAGGCGGAGGTCCGCGTCGTCGTCACCGAGAGCGCGCTGCGCGGCCGGGTCCCCGCCGCGGTGGACGTGCTCGCGCTGGACGCAGAGGCCGCGAGCCTGGCCCGCGAGCCCGGGGACGCGCCGGAAACGGGCGTGAGCCCGGAGAACCTGTGCTACCTGATCTTCACGTCGGGCTCCACGGGGCGGCCCAAGGGAGTCGCGGTCCGGCACCGCGGGGCCGTGGTGTTCCTGCGCTTCCTGCGGGACGTCGTCCCGGCGGAGGAGCGGGCGTCGGTGCTGGGGGCCACCTCCCTGAGCTTCGACGTCAGCGTCGCCGAGGTCTTCGGCACGCTCTGCTGGGGCGGAAAGCTGGTGCTGGTGGACAACGCTCTTGAGCTCCCCGACGTCGCCGACCAGGACGTGCGCCTGGTGGTGGCGGTGCCCACGGCCGCGGCGGAGCTGGTGCGCGCGGGCGGCATCCCGCGGAGCGTGCGCGCCTTCAACCTCGCGGGCGAGGCGCTCCCGGCGGAGCTGGCGCGGGCGCTGTACGAGCTGGGCCACGTCCGGGCCGTGCGGAACCTGTACGGCCCCACCGAAGCCACGGTCTACGCCACCTGGTCGCCGGTCCCGCGGGGGAGCGAATCGGTGCGCATCGGGCGCCCGGTGGCCGGCGCCCGGGCGTACGTGCTGGACCCGGAGCTCGCCCCGCAGCCGGTGGGCGTCCCCGGCGAGCTGTACCTGGCGGGCGAGGGGCTGGCGCGCGGCTACGCCGGGCGCCCCGGGCTGACGGCCGAGCGCTTCGTCCCCGACCCGTTCGGGGAGCCGGGGAGCCGCATGTACCGCGTGATGGACCGGGCGCGCTGGCGGCCGGACGGGGAATTGGAGTACCTGGGGCGGAGCGACCGCCAGGTCAAGGTGCGCGGCTTCCGCGTCGAGCCGGGGGAGGTCGAGGCCGCCCTGGAGCGCCACGCCCGGGTGCGCGAGGCCGTCGTCGTCGCCCGCGAGGACGCGCCCGGCGACGCGCGGCTGGTCGCCTACGTGGTGCCGGAGGCGGGCGGGGAGCCCACGTGGGCGGAGCTGCGGGCGCACCTCGCGGGGTGGCTCCCGGACTACATGGTGCCGGGCGCGCTGGTGGTGCTGGACCGGCTGCCGCTCGGCGTGGGCGGCAAGGTGGACCGGCGGGCGCTCCCCGCGCCGCGGTGGGGGGCGGAAGCGGCGTACGCGGCGCCGCGTACCCCGCTGGAGGCCGTGCTGGCCGACGTGTTCGCGGCGGTGCTGCGCCGCGAGCGCGTGGGGATCCACGACGGCTTCTTCGAGCTGGGGGGGCACTCGCTGCTGGCCACGCGCGTGCTTTCGCGCCTGCGCGGGGCGCTGGGGGTGGAGGTGCCGCTGCGCGCCGTCTTCGAGGCGCCCACCGTGGCGGCGCTGGCCGGGCGCGTGGAAGCCGCCCTGCGCGCGGAGCGCTCCGCCGACGAGCGCATCCCGCGCCGCGCGGGCGGCGGCCCGTCGCCGCTCTCCTTCGCGCAGCAGCGGCTCTGGTTCATCCACCAGCTCGATCCCGGGAGCAGCGCCTACAACATGCCCTTCGCGCTGCGGCTGCGCGGCGCGCTGGACGTGCCGGCGCTGCGGGGGAGCCTCGCGGAGCTGGTGCGCCGCCACGAGGCGGTGCGCACCGTCATCGTGGAGCGGGCCGGGGAAGCCGTGCAGGTGGTGCTCCCCGCGGCGCCGGTCCCGCTCCCCGTGGTGGACCTCGCGGGGCTCCCGGATGCGCCCCGCCGCGCGGAGGCCGCGCGCCGGGTCGCCGGAGAGGGGCGCCGCCCCTTCGACCTGGCCCGCGGCCCGCTGCTGCGCGTCCTGCTGGTGAGGACGGCGGCGGAGGAATGGGCGCTGTGCCTGACGATGCACCACGTGGTCAGCGACGGCTGGAGCATGGGCGTGCTGGTGCGCGAGGTGTCCGCGCTGTACGCGGCCTTTTCGCGGGGGGAAGCGTCGCCGCTCCCCGAGCCGGAGCTGCAGTACGCGGACTTCGCCGCCTGGCAGCGCGGGTGGCTCGCCGGCCCCCGGTTGGAGGAGCAGCTCCGCTTCTGGCGCGACAGGCTGGACGGCGCCCCGCCGCTGCTGGATCTGCCCACGGACCACCCGCGCCGCGGCGCGCCGGGCGCGGCGGAAACGGGCCGTCCCTTCGAGCTCGCCCCGGAATTGACGCGGGGGCTCCGCGAGCTGGGGCACCGCGAGAACGCCACGCTCTTCATGACGCTGCTGGCCGCCTGGCAGGCGCTGCTGGGGCGCTGGGCCGGCCAGGACGACGTGGTCGTGGGCACCGCGATCGCCAACCGCACGCGCGCGGAGCTGGAGGGGCTGATCGGCTTCTTCGTCAACTCGCTGGTGCTGCGGGTCGACCTGTCGGGCGACCCCGGCTTCCGCGAGCTGCTGGGGCGGGTCCGGGAAACGACGCTGGGCGCCTTCGCGCACCAGGACCTGCCGTTCGAGCGGCTGGTGGAGGAGCTTGCGCCCGAGCGGAGCCTGGTGCACAACCCGCTCTTCCAGGTGATGTTCGCCCTGCAGAACATGGAGCTGGGCACGCCCACGCTGGGCGAGCTGGAGATGGAGCCGCTGGAGGCCGCCGACGTGGGGGCCAAGTTCGACCTGCGGGTGACGCTCTCCGAGGTGGGGGATGGGATCCAGGGGCAGATCCTCTACCGCGCCGACCTGTTCGACGGCTCGACCATCGAGCGCATGGTGGAGCACTTCCGCGTCCTGCTGGAGGCCGCCGTGGCGGAGCCGGACCGCCGGCTCCGCGCGCTCCCGCTCGCGCCCGCCGCCGAGCGCGAGATGCTCGTCGCCCGCTGGAGCGGGACGGGCGCGATGGCGCCCCCGGAGCGCTGCGTGCACGAGCTGTTCGCCGCCCGGGCGGCGGCGGCGCCCGGCGCCGTGGCGCTGGTCCACGGGGACCGCACGCTCACCTACGGCGAGCTGGACCGGCGCGCCAACCGACTGGCCCACCTCCTCGCGCGCCGCGGCGTGGGCCCCGACGTGCCGGTGGGCATCTGCGCGGAGCGCTCCCCGGAGATGGTCGTGGGGATGCTGGCGATCCTCAAGGCCGGGGGCGCGTACGTGCCGCTGGATCCCGCCTACCCGGCCGGGCGCCTTGCGTACATGCTCGCCGACGCCGCCGTCCCGCTGCTGCTCACCCAGCGGCGGCTGCTGGAGCAGCTCCCGGCGCACGCGGCGGAGGTGGTGCTCCTGGACGCCCCGACCGCCGGCGGGGACGACGACGGCGACGCCCTCCCGCCCGCGGCCGCCGTCACGCCCGGGCACCTGGCCTACGTCATCTACACCTCCGGCTCCACCGGCCGGCCCAAGGGCACCGAGGTGCCGCACCGGGCCATCCCCGGCTTCTTCCGGGACGTGGGCTACGCCCGCTTCGACGCGGACCAGGTGCTCCTCCAGCACTCCTCGCCGTCGTGGGACGTGCTGACGCTGGAGCTGTGGCCGGCGCTGCTCACCGGGGGGAAGACGGTGCTGTACCCGGGGCGGACCCCCGAGCTCGCCGTCCTCGGAGAGCAGGTCCGCGCGCACGGCGTGACCACGCTCTGGCTGACCTCCACCTACTTCAACCTGGTCGTGGACAGCTGCCCGGAGATCCTGGCGGGCGTCCGGCAGCTGATGGTGGGCGGCGAGGCCGTTTCCGCCGCGCACGCGCGCCGGGCGCTGCGGCTGCACCCCGGGCTGCGGCTGGTCAACGGGTACGGGCCCAGCGAGTGCACCGTCTTCGCCGCCTGCTTCCCCGTTCCCGCGGCCTTCGACGCCCACTCGGTCCCCATCGGCAGGCCGGTCGGCGACCGCCGCG
This sequence comes from Longimicrobiaceae bacterium, assembly GCA_040509335.1. Classification (GTDB taxonomy): domain Bacteria; phylum Gemmatimonadota; class Gemmatimonadetes; order Longimicrobiales; family Longimicrobiaceae; genus JAFAYN01. Next base: position 14,299 of record JBEVLE010000636.1, read on the forward strand.
TGTACCTGCTGGACCGCGACCTCGAGCCGGCGCCGGTGGGCGTGCCGGGGGAGCTGTACGTCGGGGGGCCGGCGGTGGCGCGCGGCTACCGCGGCCGCCCGGCGCTGACGGCCGAGCGCTTCGTCCCGGACCCGTTCTCGGGGGAAGCGGGAGCGCGCATGTACCGCTCCGGGGACCGCGTGAGGTGGAGGGCGGACGGGGAGATGGAGTTCCTGGGGCGGATCGACCAGCAGGTCAAGGTCCGCGGCTTCCGCATCGAGCCCGGCGAGGTGGAAATCGTGCTCGCCGAGCACCCCGGGGTGCGGGACGCGGCCGTGGTGGTGCGCGAGGGCGCCTCCGGCGAGCCCGGCGACCGGCGTCTGGTGGCCTACGTGGTGCCCGCCGCCGGGGAGAGCGGCGCCGCGCCGGAGGAGATGCATGCGGAGTACGTGCGGGAGTGGGAATCGCTCTTCGGCGACACCTACTCCGGCGAGGCGGCCGGGGAGGCGGCGGACCGGGCCCCGGCCTTCAACATCGCCGGCTGGAACAGCAGCTACACCGGCGAACCCATCCCCGCCGCGGAGATGCGCGAGTGGGTGGAGGACACCGCCGACGCGCTGCGCGCGCTGCGCCCCCGCCGCGTCCTGGAGATCGGCTGCGGCGTCGGGCTCCTCCTCCTCCGGCTGGCGCCGGAGTGCGACGAGTACTGGGGCGCCGACCTTTCGCCCGCCGCGATCGGGTACCTGCGCGGACAGCTGGCGCGCCCCGGGCGGGAGCTGCCGGGCGTGCGGCTGCTGGAGCGCGCGGCCGACGACTTCGGGGGCATCCCGGCGGGGCACTTCGACCTGGTGGTGATCAACTCGGTGGTGCAGTACTTCCCCGGCGCGGACTACCTGCTGCGCGTGCTGGAGGGGGCCGCGGCGGCGCTGGCCCCCGGCGGCACGCTGTGGGTGGGCGACGTGCGCAGCCTGCCGCTGCTGGAGGCGTTCCACGCCTCGGTGGAGCTGGCCCGGGCCGGCGGCGAAGTCCCCGCGTCCGCGCTGCGCGACCGGGTGCGCAGGCGGGTGGCGGGCGACAAGGAGCTGCTGGTGGACCCGGAATTCTTCCGGGCGCTCCCGCGCCGGCTGCCGCGCGTCGCCGGCGTGGAGATGCGGCTCAAGAACGGCCGCTCCGGCAACGAGATGACCCGCTTCCGCTACGACGCGCTGCTGCGCGTGGAGTCCGCGGCGCCCCCCGCCGCGCCCGCGTGGCGCCGCTGGGACGAGCTGGGGAGCGTGGATGCGGTGCGCCGGGTGCTGGACGAGGAGGCGCCGGCGGCGCTGGCGGTGGCGCGGGTGCCGAACCCGCGCGTGGCCGGGGCGCTGGCCGCCGTGGAGGCGCTCGACGGCGACGCCGAATCGGGGACCGTGGACGAGCTGCGCGCGCTGGCCGCGGAGCGGGAAGTCCGCGCCCCCGACCCGGAGGCGTTCCGCGCACTGGCGGAGGCGCGCGGCTACCGCGCCCGCGCCCGCTGGGCGGCGGGCGGCGGGCCCGGCGAGTACGACGTGCTCCTGGTCCGCGGCGGAGCGGCGGCGGCGCTCCCCGAGGAAGTCCCGGCGGCGCCGCTCCCCTGGAGCGCGTACGTCAGCGACCCGCTGGCGAGCCGGCGGGGCCGCTGGCTCGTGCCGGAGCTGCGCGCCTGGCTCCGGGAGCGGCTCCCCGAGTACATGGTGCCGGGGGCGATTGTGGTGATGGAGGCGCTCCCCCTCACCCGCAACGGCAAGGTGGACCGCCGCGCACTCCCCGCGCCCGCGGACGCCGGGCCGGACGAGGCGTACCGCGCCCCGCGGACCGATGTGGAGGAGATCCTGGCGGGGATCTGGGCGGAGGTGCTGGGGACCGAGCGGGTGGGCGTCGATGCCGGCTTCTTCGACCTGGGCGGGCACTCGCTGCTCGCGACGCAGGTGGTCTCACGGGCGCGGCAGGCGCTCGGATTGGAGGTGCCGCTGCGGATGCTCTTCGAGGCGCCGACGCTGGCCGCGCTGGCCGCCCGCATCGAGGAATTGCGGAGCGCCGGGACGTCGGCGGCACCGCCCATCGTCCGGGCCGCGCGGGAGGGGAGCGAGGGGTTGCCGCTGTCCTTCGCGCAGCAGCGGCTGTGGATGGTGGACCGGCTGCAGCCGGGGAGCCCCGTCTACAACATGCCCGCCGCGCTCCGCATGCGCGGCGTGCTGGACGTGGCCGCGCTGGCCGCGAGCCTCGGGGAGCTGGTGCGCCGCCACGAGGCGCTGCGCACGACGCTGGTGGAGCGCGGCGACGCCGCCGTGCAGGTCGTCCACCCGCCCGCCCCGGTGGCGCTGCCGCTCGTGGACCTGCGGGGCGTCCGGGACCCGGCGCGCCACGCCGCGCGGCTGGCGGGCGAGGAAGCGCTGCGCCCGTTCGACCTGGCGCGCGGCCCGCTCCTGCGCGCGCGGCTGCTGCGCCTGGCGAGCGACGACCACGTGCTGTGCTTCACCCTGCACCACGTGGTCGGCGACGGGTGGAGCATGGACGTGCTGGTGCGCGAGATCTCCGCGCTCTACGGCGCCTTCAGCCGGGGGCGGGCTTCGCCGCTGCCCCCGCTGCCGGTGCAGTACGCCGACTTCGCGGTGTGGCAGCGCGCCTGGCTGAGCGGCGAGACGCTGGAGGAGCAGGTCGGGTTCTGGAAGCGGGCGCTGCGCGGCGCTCCCCCGCTGCTGGAGGTCCCGCTGGACCGGCCGCGCGCGCCGGGGCAGAGCCCGCGCGCGGGGAGCCACCGCTTCGTCCTTTCGCCGGAGGCCGCGGAGGGGCTGCGGGCGCTGTCGCTGCGCGAGGGGGCGACGCTGTTCATGACGCTGCTGGCCGGCTGGCAGCTGCTGCTGGGGCGCTACGCGGGACAGGACGACGTGGTGGTGGGCACTCCCATCGCGGGGCGCACCCGGCGCGAGACCGAGGGCCTGATCGGCTTCTTCGTCAACATGCTGGCGCTCCGTGGAGATCTGGAGGGCGATCCCACCTGTGGGGAGCTGGTGGGGCGGGTCCGGGAAACGGCGCTGGGGGCGTACGCGCACCAGGACCTCCCCTTCGAGCGCCTGGTGGAGGAGCTGGCCGTGGAGCGCAGCCTCGCGCACCATCCCGTCTTCCAGGCGGCCTTCGCCCTGCGCAGGGCCGGCGGGTACGAGCGGCTGTCGCTGGGCGGCCTGGAGCTGGCGCCGTTCGGGACCGGCGCGGGGCCCGTGCGGTTCGACCTGGAACTGACGGCGACGGACGGCGCGGACGGGCTGGGCGGAACGCTCCTGTACCGGGAAGCGCTGTTCGAGGCGGCGACGATCGCGCGCATGGCCGGGCACCTGGAAGCGACGCTGGAGGCCATGGCGGCAGATCCGCTGCGCCGCGTCTCGGAGCTGTCCATGCTCCGCGGCGCGGAGCGCGCGCAGCTGCTGCAGGCGTCGCTTCCCACTCCGGCCGAGCCGCCCCGGGAGATGCTGCACGAGCGGTTCGCGCGCCAGGCGGAGCGCACGCCGCACGCGCCCGCGGTCTCCATCGGAACGCAGTCGATCACCTACGCGCGGCTGGACGCCGCGGCCGACCGGCTCGCGCACCACCTGCGCGGGCGCGGGGTCGGTCCCGAGGCGCGCGTGGGGGTATGCCTGGACCGCGGCATCGAGATGGTCGTCGCGGTGCTGGCCGTGCTCAAGGCCGGCGGCGCCTACGTGCCGCTGGACCCCGCCTACCCGCCCGCGCGCCTGGCCCGCACCCTGGCCGACTCCGGCGCCCGCGTGCTCGTGACGCAGGGCGCGCCGCCGGAGCTCCTCGCCGGCTTCGGCGGGGAGGTCGTTCGGCTGGACGCCGTCGGGGATGCGGCCGGGGGCGCGCCGGGCGGGGCGCCGCGCAGCGGGGTGGGCCCGCGGAACGCGGCGTACGTCATCTACACCTCCGGCTCCACGGGCACGCCCAAGGGAGTGGTGGTCGAGCACGCGAGCCTCGCGGCCACCGTGCTGACGATGCGCGACACCTTCGGGCTGGGCGCCGGGGAGGCGTTCCTGTCGCTGGCGAGCTTCGCGTTCGACATCTGGGGCTTCGAGGTCCTCGCCCCGCTCGTGTCGGGGGGGACGGTGCGGCTGGTCGCGCGGGAGGCGGTGCTGGACGTGGACGGGCTGGCCGCGGAGCTGGCGGAAGTGGACGCGGTGCACGCCGTGCCCGCGCTGATGCACGAGCTGGTGCAGCGGGTGCGGGCCGGGCCGGGCGTCCTGCCGCGCGTGCGGCACGCGTTCGTGGGCGGCGACGCGGTCCCGCCCGACCTGGCGGCGCGGATGACGGCCGTGTTCCCGGGGGCGCGGGTGTGGACGCTGTACGGGCCCACCGAGGCCACCATCGTCAGCGCGGCCGCGCCCGCGCGGCCGGAGGGCGGCCACCGGGGGCACGCGATGGGGCGGGCGCTGCCGGGCGAAGGGACGTACGTGTGCGACGCCCCGGGGAGCCTGCTCCCGGTGGGGGTGGCCGGGGAGCTGTGGATCGGCGGGGCGGGGGTGGCGCGGGGGTACCTGGGCCGCGCCGAGCTGACGGCGGAGAAGTTCGTGCCCGACCCGTTCGGGGGCGAGCCGGGAGGGCGGCTGTACCGCACCGGGGACCGGGTGCGCCGCCGTGCCGACGGCGAATTGGAGTTCCTGGGCCGCATCGACCAGCAGGTCAAGATCCGCGGCTTCCGGATCGAGCCGGGGGAGATCGAAGCCGTGCTCGTGGCCCAGGACGGCGTCCGCCAGGCCGTGGTCGCGGTGCGGGAGGATTCTGCCTTCGGCATGCCCGGGCAGAAGCGCCTGGTGGCCTACCTGGTGGCGGAGGAGGGAGCGCGGCTGGACCCGGGAGAGCTGCGCGACCGGGTGTCCATGCAGCTCCCCGCCCACATGGTGCCGGGCGCGTGCGTGGTCCTGGACAGCATCCCGCTCACCCCCAGCGGCAAGACCGACCGGCGGGCGCTGCCGGCGCCGGAGCCCGGGAGCGGGACGGAGTACGCCGCCCCGGAAACGGAGATGGAGGAATTGCTCTGCGGGATCTGGCTCGACGTCCTGGGCGCGGGCGGGGAGGCGCGGCCCGGGCGGGTGGGGAGGGGCGACAGCTTCTTCGGGCTGGGGGGGCACTCCCTCCTGGCCATACAGGTCGTCACGCGGATCCGCCGGGAGCTCGGCATCGAGGTGCCGCTCGCGGCGCTGTTCGAAGCGCCCACGCTGGCGGATCTCGCCACCACGCTGGAGGAGCTGTTCATCCTGGCGATGGACGAATCGGAGCTGGAAGCGCGTCTGGACCGCCTGGAGCTGGTGGGCGGCCCGGACGCGGGGCAGTAGCAGTCCGGAGCCATCGCCACATCCACGAGCATTGCCATTCATGAGCCGAGACGCGACGGGCGGAGCAGGGAAGCTTCTCAGCGGACTGTCGCCCGAAAAGAGGCGGCTGCTCCTGCAGGACATGCTGCGCGACCGGAAGGCCGCCGGGGACCCGGACCGGATCCCCCGGCGGGACGCCCCCGGGCCCTCGCCGCTGTCGTTCGCGCAGCAGCGATTGTGGCTGGTGGACCGGCTGGAGCCCGGGAGCGCCGCCTACAACATGCCCTCCGCGCTGCGGCTGCGCGGGGTGCTGGACACGGCCGCCCTGCGTGCGACGCTCGGCGAGGTGGCGCGGCGGCACGAAGCGCTGCGGACGGTCTTCGAGGAGCGCGGCGGCACGCCCGTGCAGGTCGTCCGGCCGCCCGCCCCCGTGGCGCTGCCGGTGATCGACCTGCGGGCCCTCCCCCGCGCGGCGCGGGAGCGGCGGGCGCTCGCGCTCGCGGACGCCGAGGCGCTCGATCCCTTCGACCTCGTCCGCGGTCCGCTGCTGCGCGCCCTGCTGATCCGGCTGGACGACGAGGACCACGTGCTGTGCTTCACGCTGCACCACGTGGTCAGCGACGGGTGGAGCATGGGCGTGCTGGTGCGCGAGGTGTCCGCGATCTACGGCGCCCTGAGCCGGGGCCGGGAGCCGGAGCTGCCCGATCTCCCGGTGCAGTACGCCGACTACGCCGCGTGGCAGCGGAGCCGGCTCGGCGGAGACGCCCTGGAGGGGCAGCTGGCGTACTGGAGGGAGCGGCTGGCGGGCGCGCCGCGGCTCCTGGAGATCCCCACGGACCGCCCGCGGGCCGCGGGGCAGGGCGGGCGCGCGGGGAGCCATGCCTTCACCCTCCCCGCGGAGCTGTCGCGGGGGCTGCGGGAGCTCGCGCACCGCGAGGGCGCGACGCTCTTCATGGCGCTGCTCGCCGCCTGGCAGACGCTGCTGGGGCGCTACGCCGGACAGGACGACGTGGTCGTGGGGAGTCCGGCCGCGGGGCGGACGCAGCCGGAGACGGAGGGATTGATCGGCTTCTTCGTCAACCTGCTTGCGCTGCGCGGCGACCTGGGCGGGGATCCCACCTGGAGCGAGCTGCTGGGGCGGGCGCGGCAGGCGGCGCTGGGGGCGTACGCGCACCAGGAGCTTCCCTTCGAGCGCCTGGTGGAAGAGCTGGCCGTGGAGCGCAGCCTCGCGCACGCGCCGCTCTTCCAGGTGGTCTTCGCCCTGGAGCAGGGCGCCGGGCCGGACGAGCGGCTGCGGCTGGGCGGCCTGGAGCCGGAGCGCTTCGGGGAGGGCGCCCGGGTCGCGCAGTTCGACCTCGACCTCACCATGCAGGACTCCGGTGAAGCGCTGGGCGGGACGCTGGCCTACCGGAGCGCGCTGTTCGACGCGGCGACCATCGCGCGCATGGCGCGGCACCTGGAGGGGGTGGTCGGGGCCATGGTGGCCGACCCGCGGCGGCGCCTGTCGGAGTTGTCGCTGGTGAGCGGGGCGGAGCGGGAGCAGGTGCGGCACGCCTGGAACGCGACCGATCGCGAGTTCCCGGCCGGGCGCTGCCTCCACGAGCTGGTCGCGGAGCAGGCGCGGCGCACCCCGGACGCGCCCGCCGTGGTCTTCGAGGGGCGCGGGATCTCCCACGGCGAGCTGGACGCGCGGGCAAACCGGCTGGCGCACGGCCTCCGCCGGCGGGGCGTGGGGCCCGAGGTGCGGGTGGGGGTCGGCGTGGACAGGGGGCCGGAGCTGGCGGTGGCGCTCCTGGCCGTGCTCAGGGCCGGCGGCGCCTACGTGCCGCTGGACCCCGCCTATCCCGCCGAGCGCATCGCCCACGTGCTCCGCGACTCCGGCGCCGCCCTGCTGCTGACGCAGGAGCACCTGGCCGGGCGCATCTCCGCGGACGGGATCCCCACCGTGGCCCTGGAAGCGCTCCGGCGGGAGACCGCGGACGGACCGGCGCACGCCCCGGCAAGCGGGGTGGGCCCACAGAACCTGGCGTACGTCATCTACACCTCCGGCTCCACGGGCATGCCCAAGGGGGCCGCCGTCCCGCACCGCGCGGTCGTCAACTTCGCCGCCGACATGGCCCAGCGCCTGGAGCTCCGGGCGGGCGACCGCTTCCTCCAGTTCGCCTCGCCGGGCTTCGACGTGGTGGTGGAGGAGATCTTCCCCGCCTGGCTCGCCGGCGCCGCCGTGGTGTTTTCGCGCGAGGAGCTGTTCGCGCCCGAGACCCTGCTGCGCGTGGTCGCCGCCGAGGGAGTCACCGTGCTGGAGCTGCCCACGGCCTACTGGCACGAGTGGGTGCGCGAGCTGGCGCGGCGGCGGCAGCGGCTTCCCGGGTGCGTGCGCATGGTCCTGGTGGGGGGCGAGCGGCTCGCCGCCGAGCGGCTGCGCGAGTGGGCGGAGCTGCGCACGGCGCTGGTGCACGTGTTCGGGCTGACGGAGACCGCCTGCACCTCGACCACGCTGCACCTGGCGCCGGGCGAGGACGGGTCGCGCTGGAGCAACCTGCCCATCGGGCGGCCCACCGGGAACGCGCGCGTGTACGTGCTGGACCGGTGGGGGCAGCTGCTCCCCCCCGGCATCGCCGGTGAGCTGTTCATCGGCGGGGAGGGCGTGGGGCGCGGCTACCTGGGGCGGCCGGGATTGACGGCGGAGCGGTTCGTCCCGGACGCGCTCGGGGGCGAGCCCGGGGCGCGGCTGTATCGCACGGGAGACCGGGTGCGCTGGCTGGGCGACGGCACGCTGGAGTTCCTGGGCCGCGTGGACCACCAGGTCAAGGTGCGCGGCTTCCGGATCGAGCCGGGCGAGGTGGAGGCGGCGCTGCTGGCGCACCCGGCGGTGCGCGAGGCGGTGGTGACGGTGCGGGAGGACGTGCCGGGTGAGAAGCGGCTGGTGGGCTACGTGGCCGCGGAGGAGGGGGCGGAGCTTGCGGGCGCGGAGCTGCGGGCGCACCTGGCCGCGCGGGTGCCGGAGCACCTGGTGCCGGGGGCGTTCGTGGTCCTGGCGAGCCTGCCGCTGACCCTCAACGGCAAGGTGGACCGGGCGGCGCTGCCGGCGCCGGAGCACGCGGGGGAAGCGGCGTACGCGGCGCCGCGTACGGCGACGGAGGAGGTGCTGGCGGGGATCTGGGAGGAAGTGCTGGGGGTGGAGCGGGTGGGGGTGCAGGCGAGCTTCTTCGAGCTGGGGGGCCACTCGCTGCTGGCCACGCAGGTGGTTTCCCGGTCACGTGGGGCGTTCGGGGTGGAGGTGCCGCTGCGCGCCCTGTTCGAGGCGCCCACGGTGGCCGGGCTCGCGGGCCGCATCGACGCGCTGCGGAGCGAGGGCGCCCCGCCGGCGCCGCCGATCGAGCGGGTGCCGCGGACGGGATCGCTGCCGCTCTCCTTCGCGCAGCAGCGGCTGTGGCTGGTGGACCGGATGGAGCCGGGGAGCGCCGCCTACAACGTGCCCATCGCGCTGCGGCTGCGCGGTGAGCTGGACGTGGCGGCGCTGCGGGCGAGCCTGGACGCGCTGACCCGGCGGCACGAGACGCTGCGCACCACCTTCGCCGAGCGCGGCGGCGCGCCGGTGCAGGTGGTCCATCCGCCCGCCCCGGTCCCGCTGCCCGTCGTGGACCTGGGCCGGCTCCCCGCCGGGGCGCGGGAGCGGCTCGCCGAGCGGCTGGCGAGGGCGGAGGCCATGCGGCCGTTCGACCTGGCGCGGGGACCGCTGGTGCGGAGCACGCTGCTCCCCCTGGGCGGCGGGGACCACGCGCTGTTCTTCACGCTCCACCACGTCGTCAGCGACGAGTGGAGCATGGAGGTGCTGGTGCGCGAGGTTTCCGCCCTGTACGCCGCCTCCGCCCGCGGCGCGGACGCGCATCTCCCCGGGCTGCCGGTGCAGTACGCCGACTTCGCGACCTGGCAGCGCGGATGGCTCTCCGGTGAAGTGCTGGACGAGCAGATCGGTTTCTGGAAGGAACAGCTGGCCGGGGCGCCGCCGCTGCTGGAGCTCCCCGTGGACCGTCCCCGCGCGGGGGCGCCGGGGGATCCGCGCGCCGCCGGCCACGCGTTCGCGCTGGACGCGGAGGTGTCGCGGGGATTGCGGGCGCTGGCGCGGCGCGAGGGGGCCACGCTGTTCATGACGCTGCTGGCCGCCTGGCAGGCCCTGCTGGGGCGCTGGGCGGGCGAGGAGGACGTGGTGGTGGGCACCCCGGTCGCGGGGCGGACGCGGGCCGAGACGGAGGGGCTGATCGGCTTTTTCGTCAACATGCTGGCGCTGCGCGGCGACCTGTCCGGGGATCCCACCTGGAGCGAGCTGCTGGGGCGGACGCGGGAAACCGCGCTGGGGGCGTACGCGCACCAGGAGCTCCCCTTCGAGCGCCTGGTGGAGGTGCTGGGCGTGGAGCGCAGCCTCGCGCACTCGCCCGTCTTCCAGGCGGTCTTCGCCCTGAACCGGCCCGCCGGGCGCGGCGCGCGGCTGTCGCTGGGCGACGTGGAGCTGGCGCCGCTCGGGGCGGGAGCGGAGGTCGTCCGCTTCGACGTGAGCCTGGCGATGACGGACGGGGAGGACGGGCTGGGCGGGACCCTGGTCTACCGCGAAGCCCTCTTCGAGGCGGCGACCGTGGCGCGCATGGCCGGGCACCTGGAGGCGGTGCTGGAGGCGATGGCGGCGCGGCCCGGGGAGCGCGTCCGGGAGGTGCAGCTGCTGCGCGGCGCCGAGCGCGCGCAGGTGCTGGAAGCCTGGAACGCCACCGCGGCGGACGTCCCCGGGGAGTGCGTGCACGAGATGTTCGCCGCGCAGGCGGCCCGCACCCCCGCGGCCGTGGCGGTCCGCTCCGCCGGGGGGACGCTCACCTACGCCGAGCTGGAGCGCCGCTCCGGCCGGCTGGCGCGCCACCTCCGTCGCCGCGGCGTCGGGCCGGAGACCACGGTGGGGGTGCTCCTGGAGCGCTCGGCGGAGATGGTCGTCGGCGTGCTCGGCATCCTCCGGGCCGGGGGCGCCTACCTCCCCCTGGACCCGCACCACCCCCCCGAGCGCCTGCGCCGCCTGCTGGCGGAGGCGGGCGCGCCGGTGCTGCTGACGCAGGCGAGCCTTGCCGAGCGGGTGGAGGGGTGCCCGTGCGCCCTGGTCCGCGTGGACGCGGACGCCTCCGCGATCGCCGGCGAGCCCGAGGGGGCGCCCGCGGTCCGGGTGGAGGCGCGGGGCGCCGCCTACGTGATCCACACCTCGGGCTCCACGGGCACGCCCCGGGGAGTGGTCGTGGAGCACGGCGGCCTGGCCAACTACCTCCGGTTCTTCGACCGCGAGGTGCTGGGCGCGGAGGGCTTCGCGCTGCCGCTGGTGTCGCGGCTCGCCTTCGACGCGCACGTGCGGCAGCTCTTCCCGCCGCTGCTGCGCGGCGAGGCGGTGTGGGTGCTGCCGGAAGCGACGGCCATGGACCCGGCGGCGCTGCTGGAGGCGCTGTCGGGGGAGGAGCGGGTGTCGTTCGGGGGGGTGCCGTCGCTGTGGAGCGCGATGCTGGAGCGGGTGGAGCGGGGCGAGGCCGCGGCGCCGCGCGGGCTGGTGGCGGTGCTGCTGGGGGGGGAGGCGCTGCCGGAGGAGCTGGCGCGGCGGACGCGCGCGGCCTTTCCGGGGGTGGCGGTCTGGAACCACTACGGCCCCACGGAAGCCACGGTCAACACCACCGTGGCGCGCATGGACGGGGCGGCGCGCCCGAGCCTGGGGCGCCCCATCGCCAACGTGCGCGCGTACGTGCTGGACGCGCGGGGGGAGCCCTCGCCGCTGGGGGCGCCGGGGGAGCTGTACGTGGGCGGGGCGGGGGTGGCGCGCGGGTACCTGGGGCGGCCGGGACTCACGGCGGAGCGGTTCGTCCCGGACGCGCTCGGCGGCGGGGCGGGCGCGCGGCTGTACCGCACGGGCGACCGGGTGCGCTGGCTGGCCTCCGGCGAGCTGGAGTTCCTGGGCCGCATCGACCAGCAGCTCAAGATCCGCGGGTTCCGCGTGGAGCCGGGGGAGATCGAGGCGGCGCTGCGGACGCACGAGCGGGTGCGGGAGGCGGCCGTGCTCCTGCGCGAGGACGTGCCCGGCCAGCCGCGGCTGGTGGCGTACGTGGCCGGCGGAGCGGGGACGCAGCTGGCGCCGGCGGAATTGCGTGGCCGCCTGGAGGAGCTACGCCGGCACGTGGCGGAGCGGCTGCCGGAGTACATGGTGCCGGCCGCATTCGTGGCGCTGGAAAGCATCCCGAAGACCTCCGGCGGCAAGGTGGACCGGCGGGCGCTCCCGGCCCCGGAGTGGACGGACCAGGAGGAGGAGCACGTGGCGCCGCGGACGGTGGTGGAGGAGCTGGTCGCCGGGATCTGGGCGGAGGTGCTGGGGACGGAGCGGGTGGGGGTGACGGCGAGCTTCTTCGCGCTGGGGGGGCACTCGCTGCTGGCGACGCAGGTGGTCTCGCGGCTGGGAGAAACGTTCGGCGTCGAGGTGCCGCTGCGGACGCTGTTCGAGATGCCCACCGTGGAAGCGCTGTCCCGGGTCGTGGAGGACAGGCTGCTCGGCGCCCTGGACCCCGGCCGGGTGGCGGAGCACCTGGAGCGGCTGGAGCCCGACGCGTCCTGAAGTTGAGATCCGCATTTCATCGACATAGCCGCACATGAGCGACCAGCCCACTGCCGGATCCGCGGACGCGATCGGACAGCTCTCGTCCGCGAGGAGGCAGGCGCTCCTGCAGAGCATCCTGCGGGAGCGGAGCGTCCCCGTCCAGGAGAAGATTCCCCGCCGGTCCTCCCCCGGCCCCGCGCCGCTGTCGTTCGCGCAGCAGCGGCTGTGGCTGGTGGACCGGCTGGAGTCGGGGAGCCCCGCGTACAACATGCCCTACGCGCTGCGCCTGCGGGGGCCGCTGGACCGGGCGGCGCTGCGGGCGGGCCTGGACGCGCTGGTGGCGCGGCACGAGTCGCTGCGCACGACGTTCGCCGAGCACGAGGACGGGCCCGTGCAGGTCGTCCACCCGCCGGCGCCCGTCGTCCTGGCGGAGCTGGACCTGCGCCGCCTGCAGGACGCCGGGCGGGAGGCCGCGCGCCTGGTGAGGGAGGAGTCGCTGCGGCCGTTCGACCTGGCGCGCGGGCCGCTCCTGCGCAGCACCCTGCTGCGCCTGGGCGACATCGACCACGTGCTGCTCTTCACCCTGCACCACGTGGTCAGCGACGGCTGGAGCCGCGGCGTGCTGGTGCGCGAGGTTTCCGCCCTGTACGGCGCCTTCGGCCGGGGCGAGGAGCCGCGCCTGCCGGAGCTGCCCATCCAGTACGCCGACTTCGCCGTGTGGCAGCGCGGCCGGCTCGGCGGAGCGGCGCTGGAAGGCCTCGTCGATTACTGGACGGAAAAGCTCGCCGACGCCCCCCCGCTGCTGGAGATCCCCACGGACCGTCCGCGCGCCCCGGGGCAGGGCCAGCTCGCGGGGAGCCACGCTTTCGCGCTGCCGGCGGCGGTGGCGCGCGGGCTGCGCGAGCTGTCGCAGCGCGAAGGCGCGACGCTGTTCATGACGCTGCTGGCCGGCTGGCAGGCGCTTCTGGGCCGCTGGGCCGGGCAGGAGGACGTGGTGGTGGGGAGCGCCATCGCGGGGCGAACGCGGCGCGAGACGGAGGGGCTGATCGGGTTCTTCGTCAACCTGCTCGCGCTGCGGACCGGCCTGGCGGGAGATCCCACCTGGCGGGAGCTGCTGGCCCGGACCCGGGAAACGGCGCTGGGGGCGTACGCCCACCAGGAGCTCCCCTTCGAGCGCCTGGTGGAAGAGCTGGGCGTGGAGCGCAGCCTGACGCACCCGCCTGTCTTCCAGGCCACCTTCGCCCTGCACACGGACGGCGGGGCGGGCGAGCGGCCGGTCCTTGGCGAGGTGGAGGTGGAACCGTTCGGCGCGGACGAGGCCGCGGCCAAGTTCGACCTGGACCTGGTGGTCACCGACTCCGGCGAGCGGCTGGACGCGGTGCTGGTCTACCGGGAGGCGCTGTTCGAGGCGGCGACGATCGCGCGCCTGGCCGGGCACCTGGAAACCGTGCTGGAAGCCATGGCGGCCGATCCGGGGCGGCGCCTGTCCGGCCTGTCGCTGCTGCGCGGAATGGAGCGCGCGCAGGTGCTGGAGGCCTGGAACGCCACCTCCGCCGGGCTCCCGCGGGGGTGTGTCCACGAGCTCGTCGCGGAGCAGGCGCGGCGCGCCCCCGACGCCGTCGCGGTCGTCGCGCGGGGCGGGTCCCTCACCTACGGCGAGCTCCAGCGCCGGGCCGACCGGCTGGCCCGCTCCCTCCGCGCCCTGGGCGTGGGCCCCGAGACGCGCGTGGCGCTGTGCGTCGGGCGCTCGCCGGAGATGATCGTCGGCGTGCTGGGGATCCTGGGGAGCGGCGGCGTCTACGTCCCCCTGGATCCCGCCTACCCGGCCGAGCGCCTGGCCTGGACGGCCGCGGACTCGGGCGCCGCCGTGCTGGTGGTGGATTCCGCCGCCCCGGACGTCCTCCCCGCCTTCGCGGGGGCGCGGCTCGTCCTGGACGCGGAGGGGGAAGCGGACTCCGGGGAGGGCGGAGCGCCTCCCGCGGGCGGGGTTTCGCCGGAGAACGCCGCGTACGTCATCTACACCTCCGGCTCCACCGGGCGCCCCAAGGGCGTCGTGGTCACGCACGCCGGCGCGGCGAACGTGCTGTCGGCCACGGTCCGGACGCTGGGGGCCACCCCGCGGAGCAACCTGCTGCAGACGCTTTCCCCCGCCTTCGACGCCTCGCTGCTGGAAATCTTCGTCGCGCTGCTCGCCGGCGCGGCGCTGCACCTGGTGGAGCGCGAGGAGCTGCTCTCGCCGGAGCGCCTGGGAGCGCTGCTGCGGGAGCGGGAGGTGGACGTCCTGCTGAGCACCCCGGCGCTCCTGGACAGCCTGCCGGAGGCGGAGTTCCCCGGCGTGCGCGCCGTCGGGGTGGGCGGGGAGCGCCTTCCGGGCGCGACGGCGGCGCGCTGGTCGCGCGGGCGGCGGCTGGTGAACATGTACGGGCCCACGGAAGCGACCGTCACCACCACGGAGCACGTGTGCGAGCCGGGCGTGGCGGCGGCGCCGCCGATCGGGCGGCCGGTGGCCAACGCGCGCGTGTACGTGGTGGACGCGTGGGGGGAGGCGGCGCCCGTGGGCGTGCCGGGCGAGCTGTGGGTGGGAGGCGCGGGGGTGTCGCGCGGCTACCTGGGCCGTCCCGGGCGGACGGCCGAGGCGTTCGTCCCCGATCCGTTCGGCGCGGCGGGCGGGCGGCTGTACCGGACGGGGGACCGGGTGCGGTGGCTCGTCTCCGGGGAGCTGGAGTTCCTGGGCCGCATCGACGCGCAGGTCAAGGTCCGCGGCTTCCGCATCGAGCCGGGCGAGGTGGAGGCCGTGCTCGCCGCGCACCCCGGGGTGCGGGAGGCGGCGGTGGCGGTGCGCGAGGACGTGCCGGGGCACCGGCGCCTGGTGGGCTACGTGGTTCCGGAGGACGGCGCCGGCCCGGAGCCGGCCGGGCTGCGGGCGCACCTGGCGGCGCGGCTGCCGGAGCACATGGTCCCGGCCGCCTTCGTGGTGCTGGAGAGCATGCCGCGCACGGCGAACGGCAAGACCGACCGGCGGGCGCTGCCGGCGCCGGAAGGGAGCGGGGCCGGGGCGCAGTACGAGGCGCCTCGCACGGCGGCGGAGGAGGTGCTGGCGGGGATCTGGGCCGCGGTGCTGGGGATCGGCCGCGTGGGTGTGCGCGACCATTTCTTCGAGCTGGGCGGCCACTCGCTGCTGGCGACGCAGGTGGTTTCCCGCGTGCGGCATGCGCTCGGGGTGGAGGTGCCGCTGCGGACGCTGTTCGAGGCGCCCACCGTCGCGGAATTGGCGCCGCGCGTGGAGGCGCTGCGCGCAGGCGGCGGACCGGCGGCGGATCCCATCGTCCGGGTCGCGCGGGGGGAGGCGGCGCCGCCGTCCTTCGCGCAGCAGCGGCTGTGGGTGGTGGACCGGATCGAGCCGGGGAGCCCCGCCTACAACATGCCCTCCGCGCTGCGCCTGCGCGGCGCGCTGGACGCCGCGGCGCTGCGGGCGAGCATCGGCGAGCTGGCGCGGCGGCACGAGGCGCTGCGCACCACGCTCCGGGAGCGCGGCGGCGCGCCCGTGCAGGTGATCCATCCCCCCGCGCCGGCCGCGCTCCCGCTGCTGGACCTCGCCGGGCTGCCGGCCGGGGGGCGCGCGCCGGAGGCGGAGCGGCTCGCCGCGGAGGAGGCGCTGCGCCCCTTCGACCTGGCGCGCGGGCCGCTGCTGCGGAGCGCGCTGCTGCGCCTGGGCGAGGACGACCACGTGCTGCTGTTCACGCTGCACCACGTGGCCGGCGACGGCTGGAGCATGCAGGTGCTGGTGCGCGAGGTCGCGGCGCTCTACTCGGCATTCAGCCGCGGGGAATCGTCGCCGCTCCCGGAGCTCCCGGTGCAGTACGCCGACTTCGCCGCGTGGCAGCGCGGCTGGCTCAGCGGCCCGGTCCTGGAGGCGCACCTGTCGTACTGGAAGGCGCGCCTGGCGGACGCGCCGCCGCTGCTGGAGATCCCCACGGACCATCCGCGCGGGGCGGGGCGGGGGGCGCGCGCGGGGATCCACGGCTTCGCCCTGCCGGCCGGGCTTTCGCGGGGGCTGCGGGAGCGCGCGCGCCAGGAGGGCGCGACGCTGTTCATGACGCTGCTCGCCGGCTGGCAGGCGCTGCTGGGCCGCTACGCCGCGCAGGACGACGTGGTGGTGGGGAGCCCCGTCGCGGGGCGCACGCGCGTGGAGACGGAGGGGCTGATCGGCTTCTTCGCGAACATGCTCCCCCTGCGCGCCGACCTGTCCGGCGACCCCACCTGGCGCGAGCTGCTGGGGCGGGTGCGCGAAACGGCGCTGGGAGCGTACGCGCACCAGGAATTGTCCTTCGAGCGGCTGGTGGAGGAGCTGGCCGTGGAGCGCAGCCTCACCCACACGCCCGTCTTCCAGGCCACCTTCGCGCTGAACCGTCCCGGCGACGAGGAGCGGCCGTCGCTCGGCGGCCTGGCGCTGGAATCGTTCGGCGGCGGCGCCCGCGTCGCCAAGTTCGACCTGGGGCTGGTGGCCGCGGACGGCGAGGCGGCCCTCGGCGCGGCGCTGGACTACCGGGCAGCGCTCTTCGAGCCCGCCACGATCGAGCGCATGGCGGGGCACCTGGAGGCCGTGCTGGAGGCGCTGGCCGCGGAGCCGGAGCGCCGCCTGTCGGAGCTGTCGCTGCTGCGCGGGGCGGAGCGTGCCCGGGTGCTGGAGGCGTGGAACGCCACGGACGCCGAACGTCCGCGCGCCTGCCTCCACGAGCTGTTCGCCGAGCAGGCGCGGCGCACCCCCGGCGCCGCCGCCGTGGTCCACGGGGACCGCGTCCTCACCTACGGCGAGCTGGAGCGGCGCGCCGACCATCTCGCCGACCACCTCCGCCGCCTGGGCGTGGGCCCGGAAACGTGCGTGGGGCTGTGCGCGCGGCGCTCGCCCGGGATGGTCGCCGGCCTGCTGGGCATCCTCAAGGCGGGCGGCGTGTACGTCCCGCTGGATCCCGCCTACCCGGCCGAGCGCCTGGAATGGATGGCCGCCGATTCCGGCGCCGCCGTGCTCCTGGTGGATTCCGCCG
Organism: Longimicrobiaceae bacterium; assembly: GCA_040509335.1. GTDB lineage: Bacteria > Gemmatimonadota > Gemmatimonadetes > Longimicrobiales > Longimicrobiaceae > JAFAYN01. The sequence continues at coordinate 31,248 of JBEVLE010000636.1, forward strand.
CCCCCGACGTCCTCCCCGGCTTCGCGGGGCCGCGGCTCCTGCTGGACGACGGCGGGCGGGAAGCGGACTCCGCGGAGGACGGAGCGCCCCCGGCGAGCGGAGTGTCGCCGGAGAACGCGGCGTACGTCATCTACACCTCCGGCTCCACCGGGCGCCCCAAGGGCGTCGTGGTCACGCACGCCGGCGCGGCCAACCTGCTGCCGCGCGCCGGCCGGTCCTTCGGGGCCGGGCCCGGAGGGCGCGTGCTCCAGGTGGCCTCCCTGAGCTTCGACGCCTCGGTGCTGGAGATCTTCGTGGCGCTCCTCGCCGGGGCGGCGCTGCACGTGGCCGACCGCGAAGCGGTGCTCGCGCCGGAGCGGCTTGCGGAGCTGCTGCGGGAGCGGGAGATCGACCTGCTGGTGAGCACCCCCGCGCTTCTGGACACCCTGCCGGACACCGACTTCCCGCGCCTCCGCACCATCAGCACGGGCGGGGAGCGGTGCTCGGGCGAGACGGCGGTGCGCTGGTCCCGCGGGCGGCGCCTGGTGAACATGTACGGCCCCACGGAGATCACCATCTTCGCGACCATGCACGAGTGCGCGCCCGGCGCGGCGGAGGCGCCGCCGATCGGGCGCCCCGTCGCCAACACGCGCGTCTACGTGCTGGACGCGTGGGGGGAGCCGGCGCCGCTGGGGGTGCCGGGCGAGCTGTACGTGGGGGGCGCGGGGGTGGCGCGCGGCTACCTGGGGCGGGCGGAGCTGACGGCGGACAGGTTCGTGCCGGACCCGTTCGGCGGGGGCGGCGCGCGGCTGTACCGCACGGGGGACCGCGCGCGCTGGAACGGGCGCGGCGAGCTGGAGTTCCTGGGCCGCATGGACGCGCAGGTCAAGCTCCGCGGCTTCCGCATCGAGCCGGGCGAGGTCGAGGCGACGCTGCTGGAGGCGCCGGAGGTGCGGGAGGCGGCCGTCGTCGTGCGGGAGGACGTGCCGGGGCGGGCGCGGCTGGTGGCCTACGTCGTCGCCGCGGAGGAGGCGGAGCCCGCGGCCGGGGAGCTGCGGGCGCGGCTCCTGGCACGGCTGCCGGAGCACATGGTGCCGGGCGCCTTCGTCGTGCTGGAGCGGCTGCCGCTCACGGTCGCGGGCAAGGTGGACCGGCGGGCGCTCCCCGCGCCGGAGCCGGCCGCGGGCGCGGAGCACGCCGCGCCGCGAACGGCGACCGAGGAGGTGCTGGCGGGGATCTGGGCGGAGGTGCTGGGCGTGGAGCGCGTGGGGGTGGAGGCCGGCTTCTTCGAGCTGGGGGGGCACTCGCTGCTGGCCGCGCAGGTGGTCTCGCGGATCCGGCAGCTGTTCGGCGTGGAGGTGCCGCTGCGGACGCTGTTCGAGGCGCCCACGGTGGCCGCCCTCGCCGGGCGCATCGACGCCCTGCGGAGCGAGGGCGGCGCGGCCGCCCCGCCCGTCGCGCCGGTCCCGCGCGGGGGGCCGCTGCCGCTGTCGTTCGCGCAGCAGCGGCTGTGGTTCATCCAGCGGCTGGACCCGGCGAGCGGCGCCTACAACATGCCCTTCGCGCTGCGCCTGCGCGGCGCGCTGGACGCCGCGGCGCTGCGGGCGAGCATCGGCGAGCTGGCCCGGCGGCACGAGGTGCTGCGCACGGTCTTCGAGGAGCGCGGCGGCGCGCCCGTGCAGGTGGTGCGCCCGCCGGCGGCCGGCGCGCTCCCCGCGCTGGACCTGGGCGGTCTGCCGGCGGCGCGCCGCGACGCCGAGGCGAAGCGGCTGGCCGGCGCGGAGGCGCTGCGCCCCTTCGATCTGGCGCGCGGGCCGCTGCTGCGGAGCACGCTGCTCCGGCTGGACGCGGACGACCACGTGCTCCTCTTCACCCTGCACCACGTGGCCGGCGACGGGTGGAGCATGGACGTGCTGGTACGCGAGGTTTCCGCGCTGTACGGCGCCTTCAGCCGGGGCGGATCGTCGCCGCTGCCGGAGCTGCCGGTGCAGTACGCGGACTTCGCCGTGTGGCAGCGCGGGTGGCTCCGCGGCGCGGCGCTGGAGGCGCAGGTGGTCTTCTGGAAGGACAAGCTGGCCGGCGCCCCGCCGCTCCTGGAGGTCCCGGTCGACCACCCGCGCAGGGTGGGGCAGAGCGCGCGGGCGGGGTTCCACGCGTTCACGCTGCCGCCGGACACGGCGCGGGGGCTGCGGGCGCTGTCGCGCCGCGAGGGGGCGACGCTGTTCATGACCGTCCTCGCCGGCTGGCAGGCGCTGCTGGGCCGCTGGGCCGCGCAGGACGACGTGGTGGTGGGCACCCCCGTCGCGGGGCGCACCCGGCGCGAGCTGGAGGGGCTGATCGGCTTCTTCGTCAACATGCTCGTGCTGCGCGCCGACCTGGGCGGCGATCCCACCTGGGGGGGATTGCTGGGGCGGGTGCGGGAAACGGCGCTGGGCGCGTACTCGCACCAGGACGTCCCCTTCGAGCGGCTGGTGGAGGAGCTGGCCGTGGAGCGCAGCCTGACGCACACGCCGCTGTTCCAGGCGGCGTTCGCGCTGAGCCACGCGGACCGGGGCGGCGCGCCCGCTCCGCTGGGCTCGCTGGAGCTGGAGCCGGTCCGGGGCGGGGAGGGCGTCGCCAAGTTCGACCTGGACCTGTCGGTGTCGGACGACGACGCGGCGCTGCACGGCACGCTGACGTACCGCGCGGCGCTCTTCGAGGCGGCGACCGTCGCGCGCATGGCGGGGCACCTGGAAGTGCTCCTGGAAGCCATGGCGGCCGGCCCCGCGCGGCGCCTTTCCGAGCTTTCGCTGCTGCGCGGCGCCGAGCGTGCCCAGGTGCTGGAGGCCTGGAACGCCACCGCCGCCGATTTCCCCCGCGGCCGCTGCGTCCACGAATTGTTCGCCGAGCAGGCGGCGCGCACCCCCGGCGCGGTGGCCGTCGCCGCCGGCGGCGGCGTGCTGACCTACGCCGAGCTGGAGCGCCGCTCCGGCCGGGTGGCGCTGCGCCTGGCCGGGCTCGGCGTGGGCCCGGAGGCCCGCGTGGGATTGTGCGTGGAGCGCGGCGCGGAGATGGTCGTCGCCCTGCTCGGCATCCTCCGGGCCGGCGGCGCCTACCTGCCGCTGGATCCCACGCACCCGCCCGAGCGCCTGGCCTACATGCTGGACGACTCGGGCGCGTCCGTGCTGCTCACGCAGTCGAGCCTGGCCGGCCGGTTCCAGGGCTTCGCGGGCGAGATCGTCGCGCTGGACGGGACCCCCCTCCCCCCGGCCCCCTCCCCCGCAAGGGGGGAGGGGGGGAACGACGAAGCGGTGGACGCGGAGAACGCCGCGTACGTCATCTACACTTCCGGCTCCACCGGGCGGCCCAAGGGCGTGGCCGTCCCCCACCGGGCCGTGGTGAACTTCCTGGAGTCCATGCGCGCGGCGCCGGGGCTCGCCGCCGGGGACACGCTGCTGGCGGTGACGACGCTCGCCTTCGACATCGCCGCCCTGGAGCTGCTGCTGCCGCTGACCACGGGGGCGCGGGTCGCGATCGCGAGCCGGGCGACCGCCTCCGACGGGACGCGGCTGGGGGCGGAGATCGCGGCGAGCGGGGCCACGGTCGTGCAGGCCACCCCCGCCACGTGGCGGATGCTGCTGGAGGCCGGGTGGGAGGGAAGCCCCGGGCTGAAGGTGCTGTGCGGCGGCGAGGCGCTGCCGCGGGAACTGGCGGACCGGCTCGCGGCGCGCTGCGGCGAGCTGTGGAACCTGTACGGGCCCACCGAAACGACCATCTGGTCCACGATCCGGCGCGTGGAGCCCGGGGAGGGCGCGGTGCCCATCGGGACGCCCATCGCCAACACCCGCGCGTACCTGCTGGACGGCGGACTGGAGCCGGTGCCGGCGGGGCTGGCCGGCGAGCTGTACCTGGGCGGCGAGGGGGTTGCGCGCGGCTACCTGGGGCGCGCCGGGCTGACGGCTGAGACGTTCGTCCCCGACGCCTTCGGCGGCGGGCCGGGCGCGCGCATGTACCGCACGGGGGACCGCGCCCGGTGGCGCGCGGACGGGACGCTGGAATACCTGGGGCGGGCGGACCACCAGGTGAAGCTGCGGGGCTTCCGGATCGAGCTGGGGGAGGTGGAGGCCGCGCTGCGGGCGCAGGACGCCGTGGCCGAGGCGGTGGCCGTGGTGCTGGAGCGTGCCCCGGGCGACCAGCTCCTGGTGGGATACGTGGTGGCGGAAGGCGGAGCCGCGCCCACGCCCGCGGAATTGCGGGCCGGGCTGCGGGAGCGCCTCCCGGAGCACATGGTGCCGGGCGCCTTCGTGGTCCTCGACCGCCTCCCGCTGACCGCAAACGGCAAGCTCGACCGGCGGGCCCTTCCCGCGCCCGAGCGCGCCGGCGGGGGCCGCGAGGGCGGAGCTCCCGCCACCCCCACCGAGCGCGCCGTGGCAGCGATCTGGGAGGAAGTGCTGGGCGTGTCGGACGTCGGCGTCGGCGACAACGTCTTCGACCTGGGCGGGCACTCGCTGCTGCTGGTGCAGGTGCACTCCCGGCTGCAGGCGCGCTTCGGCGGCCGGGTGGAGCTGATCGAGCTGTTCGAGCACCGCACGCTGGGGGCGCTCGCCGCCCACCTGGACCGGCGCGGGGCGGCCCACGCCGCCCGGGGCCCCGCTCCGGCGGCCCGGGGCGCGGCGCGGAGGCGGAGCCCGGGCCGGCCGCAGGGCGGGCGCGAGGTGGCCGTGATCGGGATGGCGGGGCGCTTTCCCGGGGCGCGCGACCTCGACGAGTTCTGGCGCAACCTCCGCGCGGGCGTCCGCTCCGTCCGGCGCTTCAGCGACGCGGAGCTCCGGGCCTCCGGCGTCCCGCGCCGCGACCGCGAATCTCCCGGCTACGTCCCGGCCGGCGGCGACCTGGAGGGCGTGGAACTGTTCGATCCGGCGTTCTTCGACGTCACCCCGCGCGAGGCGCTGGTGATGAACCCGCAGAAGCGGGTGTTCCTGGAGTGCGCGTGGGAGGCGCTGGAGCGGGCGGGCCACCACTCCGGGCGCATCGGCGTCTTCGCTTCCGAGGCCAACAACCAGTACCTGTTCAACGTCCTGTCCGAGCCCGAGCTGGTCGGCGCGGTGGGCCCCACGCAGGTGATGCAGGGCAACACCGTCGCCGTGTCCACGCTGGCGTCGTTCAAGCTGGACCTGGAGGGCCCCAGCCTCAACGTGCAGACGGCGTGCTCCTCGTCGCTGGTCGCCGTCCACCTGGCCTGCCGCAGCCTGCTCGACGGCGAGTCGGACGTGGCGCTGGCCGGCGGGGTGCGCATCGGCGTGCCGCGGCACGAGGGCTACCTGTACGTGCCCGGGGGGATCGCCTCGCCCACGGGCGAGTGCAACCCGTTCGACGCGGACGCGCGCGGCACCGTGGGGGGGAGCGGGGTGGGGGTGGTGGTGCTGAAGCGGCTGGACGACGCCCTCGCGGACGGCGACCGGGTGCTGGCGGTGATCCGCGGCTCCGCCATGAACAACGACGGGGCGCGCAAGGTGGGGTTCACGGCGCCGCGGCGCGAGGGGCAGGCGGCCGCCATCTCGGAGGCGCTGGAGGCGGCCGGCGTGGAGCCGGAGTCGGTGTCGTACGTGGAGGCGCACGGCTCCGGGACCGAGATGGGCGACCCCATCGAGGTGGCGGCGCTCACCACCGTGTTCGGGGAGGGGCGGCCGGGAACGGTCGCGCTGGGAGCGGTCAAGTCCAGCGTGGGGCACCTGGACGCGGCGGCGGGGATCGTGGGGCTCATCAAGACGATCCTGGCGCTGGAGAACGGGGAGATCCCGCCCGCGCCGTACTTCCGCGCGCCCAACCCCCGGATCCCCTTCGACCGCTCGCCCTTTTACGTCAGCCCGGAGCTGCGCCCCTGGCCGCGCGGCGAGGAGCCGCGCCGCGCGGGAGTCAGCTCCTTCGGCATCGGGGGGACCAACGTGCACGTGGTGCTGGAGGAGGCGCCCCGGCAGGCGCCCTCCGGCCCTTCTCGTCCCTGGCAGCTCCTGGTGCTTTCCGCGCGCACCCCCGCCGCCCTGGAGGCCGCCACCGACCGGCTCGCCGCCCACCTGCGCGAGCACCCGGAGCAGCCGTTCGCCGACGCGGCGCACACGCTGCGCGCGGGGCGGCGCCGCTTCGAGCGGCGGCGCGTGCTGGTGTGCCGCGGCCGCGAGGACGCCGCCGCCGCGCTGGAGGCGCGCGACCCGCGGCGGGTGCTGGAAGCGGCGCAGGAGCGCGACGAGCGCCCGGTCGCCTTCCTTTTCCCCGGCGTCGGCGACCACTACGCGCAGATGGCGCGCGGGCTGTACGAGGCCGAGCCCGTCTTCCGCGCGGAGGTGGACCGCTGCGCCCGCGTCCTGCTGGAGCTCACCGGCGACGACGTGCGCGACACGCTCTTCCCCGGCGACCCCGCGCCGGAGCAGGCCGCCGGCGGCGACGGGGCCGCGGGCGCGGCCATCGACCTGCGCGGCATGCTGGGCCGCGGCGCGGCGGCGGCGGACCCGCTGGGCCGCACCGAGCGCGCCCACCCGGCCGTGTTCGTGGTGGAATACGCGCTGGCGCGGACGTGGATGAGCTGGGGCGTGCGCCCGGAAGCGATGATCGGGCACTCGCTGGGCGAGTACGCGGCCGCCACCGTCGCGGGCGTGTTCGCGCTGGAGGACGCGCTGGCGCTGCTGGCCGAGCGGGCCCGGCTGATCTCGGAGCTCCCGGCCGGGGCGATGCTCGCCGTGCCGCTGGACCCGGCGATGGTCCGGGCGCGGCTGCGCGGCGGCCTGGCGCTGGCGGCGCACAACGCGCCGGGGCTGTGCACCGTCTCCGGCCCGGCGGAGGAGGTGGCCGCGCTGGAGGCGGAGCTGCTGGGCGAGGGCATGGCGTGCCGGCGGCTCGCCGCGGAGCACGCCTTCCACTCCGCGGCGATGGAGCCGGTGGCCGGCCGCCTGGCGGAGCGGCTGCGGGCCATGCGGCTGCGCGCGCCGGAGATCCCGTTCGTGTCCAACGTGACCGGGACGTGGATCCGCGCGGAAGAGGCGATGGACCCGGAGTACTGGGGGCGGCACCTGTGCGGGACGGTGAGGTTCGCGGAGGGGATGGCCGAGCTGCTGCGCGAGGGGAATTCCGTGCTGCTGGAGGTGGGGCCGGGACGCACGCTGGGGACGTTCGCGCTTCACGCGGGGGCGGCGGAGTCGGCCGTCTTCGCGTCGCTGCGGCACGCGTACACGCGGCAGCCGGACCAGGCGTACCTGCTGGAAACGCTGGGGCGGCTGTGGATGGCGGGGGTGCGGGTGGACTGGGACGGCTTCGTGGCGGAGGAGCGGCGCCGCCGCACGCTGCTCCCCACGTACCCGTTCGAGCGGCAGGCGTACTGGGTGGATCGGCGGCGCCGCCGCCGCGCGCGCCGCAGGGGCGGGGAAGCCCCGGACCGCGCGAGGCGCGGGGGCCAGGGCGCGGAGCAAGGCACGTCCCCGTCTCCCGCTGGGGGCGGCGTCGGCAGGCTCGCGGCGCTGCGCCCGCGCCCGGAGACCGGCACCCGCTACGCCGCCCCCGCCGGCGCGGTCGAGGAGCGCATGGCCGCGCTCTGGCGGGACCTGCTCGGGTTCGAGAGCATCGGCGCGCACGACGACTTCTTTTCGCTCGGCGGCCACTCGCTCATGGCCACGCACCTGGCCGCGCGAATCCAGGCCGAGTTCCACGTGGAGGTTTCCCTCAACTCGGTGTTCGAGGCTCCCACGGTCGCGGGGATGGCGGCCCGGGTGGAGGAGCTCCGCGCCGTGGAGGAGCCGCGGGGCGCCCCCATCCGCCCGGTGCCGCGGACGGGCCCGCTCCCCCTTTCCTTCGCGCAGCAGCGGCTCTGGCTGGTGGACCGGCTGGAGCCCGGCACCCCCGTCTACAACATGCCCTTCGCGCTGCGCCTGCGCGGGGCGCTGGACGCGCGGGTGCTGCGCAGGAGCATCGGCGAGCTGGCGCGGCGGCACGAGGCGCTGCGCACCGTCTTCCGGGAGGCCGCCGGAGGCGCCGGCCCCGTGCAGGTGATCCACCCGCCCGCGCCGGTGCCGCTCGCGGCGGTGGACCTGCGGCGCGTGGCGGACGCCGAGCGGGAGGCGCGGCGCCTGGCGGGCGCCGAGGCGCTGCGGCCCTTCGACCTGGCGCGCGGACCGCTGCTGCGGAGCACGCTCCTGCGGCTGGGCGACGCCGACCACGTGCTGTGCTTCACCCTGCACCACATCGTCGGCGACGGGTGGAGCACGCAGGTGCTCGTGCGCGAGGTCTCGGCCCTCTACACCGCCTTCAGCCGCGGGGGGTCGTCGCCGCTGCCGGAGCTGCCGGTGCAGTACGCCGACTACGCCGTGTGGCAGCGGGAGCGGCTCGGCGGCGGGGTCCTGGAAGAGCAGATCGGCTACTGGAAGCAGGCCCTGCGCGGCGCCCCCCCGCTGCTGGAACTGCCGACCGACCGGCCGCGCGACGCGGCGCAGGACGCGCGCGGCGGGACCCGGCGCTTCGCGCTTTCGCCGGCGACCTCGCGCGCGCTGCGGGCGCTTTCACGGCGGGAGCGGGCCACCCTGTTCATGACGGTCCTCGCCGGCTGGCAGGCGCTGCTGGGGCGCTGGGCCGGCACGGACGACGTGGTGGTGGGCACCCCCATCGCGGGGCGCACCCGGCACGAGGTGGAGGGGCTGATCGGCTTCTTCGTCAACACGCTGGCGCTGCGCGCCGACCTGTCCGGCGCCCCCACCTGGACCGGGCTCCTGGGGCGGGTGCGGGAGGCGGCGCTGGGCGCGTACGCCCACCAGGAGGTCCCCTTCGAGCGCCTGGTGGAGGAGCTGGTGGTGGAGCGCAGCCTGACCCACACGCCGCTCTTCCAGGTGGCGTTCGCGCTGCACGAGGACGCGGGGCGCGGCGAGCGGCCGCCGCTCGGCGAGCTGGGATTGGAGCCGTTCGGGGGCGACGGGACGACGGCGATGTTCGACCTGGAGCTGACGGTCACCGACGGCGGGGACGCGCTGGAGGGATCGCTCGGCTACCGGGCGGCGCTCTTCGACGCCGAAACGATCGCGCGCATGGCCGGGCACCTGGAGGTGCTCCTGGACGCCATGGCGGCCGCCCCGGGGCTCCGCCCCGGCGAGGTGCCGCTGCTGCGGGAAGCCGAGCGCGTCCAGGTGCTGGAAGCGTGGAACGCGACCGCGGCGCCGTACGCGACCGATGGTGGCCTCGCGGCCCTGTTCGACGCGCAGGCCGAGCGCACGCCCGACGCCCCCGCCCTCGTCTTCCGGGAGCGGACGCTCAGCTACGCCGAGCTGCGGCGGGACGCGGACCGGCTCGCCGGCCGCCTGCGCGCCCTCGGCGCCGGACCGGACGCGCGGGTGGGATTGTGCGTGGAGCGCTCGCTGGAGATGGCCGTCGCCGTGCTGGCCATCCTCCGCGCCGGCGCGGCCTACGTCCCGCTGGACCCCGCGTATCCCGCCGAGCGCCTGGAATTCATGCTGGCGGACTCCGCCTGCGTCGTCCTGCTGACGCAGGAGCGGCTCCGGGACCGGCTCCCGGCGACCGGAGCGCCAGTGGTGCTGCTGGACGGTGAGCACGACAACGACGGGGATGCGGGAGCTGTTGCAGGCTGTTCCCTGTTCCCTGTTCCCTGTTCCCTCTCTCTCGCCTACGTCATCTACACCTCGGGCTCCACGGGGCGGCCCAAGGGCGTGGCCATGACGCAGCGGCCGCTGCTCAACCTCGTCGCCTGGCAGCTCCGCGAGTGGAGCGGCCGTCCGGCCGCGCGGGTCCTCCAGTACGCCTCCGTCAGCTTCGACGTTTCCTTCCAGGAGATGTTCTCCACCTGGGCCTCGGGGGGCGCGCTGGTGGTGGTCCCCGAGGAGGCGCGCGGCGACATGGCGGCGCTGGCCCGGCTGGTGGAGCGGGAGCGGATCGGGCGCGTGTTCCTGCCGTTCGTCGCGCTCCAGCACCTGGCCCAAGCGGCGCTGGAATTGGGGATCCGCCCGGCCGGGCTGCGCGAGCTGGTGACGGCGGGCGAGCAGCTGCGCGTCACCGGACCCATCCGCGCCTGGCTGGCGGCGATGCCCGGGTGCGAGCTGGTCAACCAGTACGGCCCGTCGGAGACGCACGTCGTGTCGTCGCTGAAGCTGGCGGACGAGCCGGCGCGGTGGCCGGCGCTCCCCGGCATCGGCGCGCCGGTCTCCAACACGCGGCTGTACGTGCTGGACCCGTCGCTCCAGCCGCTGCCCGCGGGGGTCCCGGGCGAGCTGTACGTGGGCGGCGACAGCCTGTCGCGCGGCTACCTGGGCCGCCCCGGCCTCACGGCGGACCGGTTCGTCCCGGACCCGTTCGGCGCCGGGCCGGGCGGGCGGCTGTACCGGACCGGGGACCGGGCGCGCTGGCTGGCGCGCGGCGAGCTGGAGTTCCTGGGCCGCGCGGACCAGCAGGTCAAGGTGCGCGGCTTCCGGATCGAGCCCGGGGAGGTGGAAGCCGCGCTGGAGTCCCACCCCGCGGTGCGCCAGGCGCTGGTCCACGCGTGGGAGGAATCGCCGGGCAGCCGGCGGCTGGTGGGCTACGTCGTCCCCGAGCCGGGGGCGGGAGCGCCGGATGCGTCCGCGCTGCGGAGCTTCCTGGGAGAGCGCCTCCCGGAATACATGCTCCCGTCGGCGTTCGTGGTGCTGGAGGGGCTTCCCCGGACCCCCAGCGGCAAGATCGACCGCCGCGCGCTCCCGGCTCCGGACGCGCGCCCGGGCACTCCGTACGCGGCTCCGCGCGTCCCGGCGGAGGAGATGCTCTGCGGGATCTTCGTCGACGTGCTGGGCTCCCGCCGCGAGACGGGGCCCGGCCGGGTGGGGATCGGCGACGACTTCTTCGAGCTGGGCGGCCACTCCCTGCTCGCGACGCAGGTGATCTCCCGCGTGCGGCAGGCGTTCGGGGTGGAGCTGCCGCTGCGGGCGCTCTTCGAGGCGCCCACGGTGGCCGGGCTGGCGGTGCGCGTCGAAGCGCTTCGCGCCGGCGGCGAGGGGATGCATGCGCTGCCGCTGGCGGCGCTGCCGCGCGACGGGGCGCCGCTGCCGCTGTCGTTCGCGCAGCGGCGACTGTGGTTCATCGACCAGCTGGAGCCCGGCAGCGCCGCGTACAACATGCCGTTCGCGCTGCGCCTGCGGGGCCGCTTCGATCCGGCCGTGCTGGCGCGGGCGGTCACCGAGGTCGTGCGGCGGCACGAGACGCTGCGCACCGTGTTCGCGGTCGCGGACGGCGAGCCGGTGCAGGTGGTCCGGGAGGCGGCCCCGGTGGCGCTGGCGGTTGCGGACCTGCGGCACCTGCCGGCGGAGTCGCGGGAAAGGGAGGTGGCGCGTCTCGCTTCCGAAGAAGCCGCGCGGCCTTTCGACCTCGCCGCGGGCCCGCTGCTGCGGGTCTCGGCCGTACGGCTGGGGGAGGCGGAGTGGGGCGTGCTCTTCACGCTGCACCACATCGTTTCCGACGGCTGGTCCACCGGCGTGCTGGTCCGCGAGATCTCGGCGCTCTACGGCGCGCTGGAGACGGGGCGCGCGGCGGAGCTCCCGGCCCTTCCGGTGCAGTACGCGGACTACGCGGCCTGGCAGCGCGCCTGGCTCACGGGCGAGACGCTGGAATCGAAGCTCGGCTTCTGGCGCGAGCAGCTGGCCGGCGCTCCCCCGCTGCTGCAGCTGCCGACGGACCGCCCGCGTCCGCAGGTGCAGGACCCGCGCGGCGCGAGCGTCCGCGTCGAGCTTCCCGCGGAGGTCTCGGCCGGGGTGCGCGCGCTCTCGCGGCGCGAGGGGGCGACGGAGTTCATGACGCTGCTGGCGGCGTGGCAGCTCCTGCTGTCGCGCTACGCCGGGCAGGAGGACGTCAGCGTGGGGACGCCGATCGCCGGGCGTACGCGGCTGGAGGTGGAGCCGCTGATCGGCTTCTTCGTCAACACCCTGGTGCTGAGGACCGACCTGTCGGGAGACGTGAGCTTCCGCGAGCTGCTGGGGCGGGTGCGGGAAACGACGCTGGGGGCGTACCAGCACCAGGAGATCCCCTTCGAGAGGCTGGTGGAGGAGCTGGCGCCACAGCGGAGCCTGGCGCACTCGCCGCTCTTCCAGGTGATGTTCGCCCTGCAGAACGACGAGCGGGGCGGGCCGCGCATGGGCGCGCTGGAGATGGAGCCCCTGGGGGCCGGCGGCGGCGAGGTCGTCAAGTTCGACCTGATGCTAGACCTGGGCGAGGACGACCGGGGCTTCGCCGGCACGCTCTCCTTCCGCGCGGAACTGTGGGAGCGCGCGACCATGGAGCGCATGGCCGGGCACTTCGCCCGCCTGGTGGGTGCGGTCGTCGCGGACGCCGATCGTCCGGCCGCCGGGGTCGCCTTCGTCACGGACGGGGAGCGCGCGCGGGTGCTGACGGAGTGGGGCGCGGCCGCGCACGGCTACCCCGGCGGCGCCTGCATCCACGACCTGTTCACGGCGCAGGCCCGGCGCACCCCCGACGCCGTCGCCGTGGTGCACCGGGGCGGGGCGCTGACCTACGCGGAGCTGGACCGCGCCTCCAACCGGCTCGCGCACGCGCTCCGCGGGCGGGGCGTCGGGCCGGAGGTGTGCGTGGGCGTGTGCATGCGCCGCACGCCGGCCGCGCTGGTGGCGCTGCTCGGCGTGCTCAAGTCCGGCGGCGCCTACGTGCCGCTCGACCCGGACCTCCCGGCCGGGCGCATCGGGGTGATGCTGGAGGACGCGGGGGCCCGCCTCGTCGTCGCGGAATCCGGGCTGGCCGGTCGCCTTCCGGCCGGCGTGGACGTGCTCGCGCCGGACGCGGGGGCGGACTCCGCCGCCGGCGGGCCGGAGGACGCGCCGGCGACGGGCGTGGCGCCGGACAACCTCGCCTACGTGATCTTCACCTCCGGCTCCACCGGACGGCCCAAGGGCGTGGCCGTCCAGCACCGCGGGACCGTCGTCTTCCTCCACTTCATGCGGGAGCTCGTCCCGGACGAGGAGCGGGCGTCGGTGCTGGGGGCGACTTCCTTCAGCTTCGACGTGTCCATCGCCGAGGTGTTCGGCACGCTCTGCTGGGGCGGCAGGCTCGTGCTGGTGGACAACGCGCTCGACCTCCCCTCCGTCGCCGACCAGGACGTGCGGCTGGCGGTGATGGTGCCCACCGCGGCGGCGGAGCTGCTGCGCGGCGGCGGCATCCCGCGGAGCGTGCGGGCGTTCAACCTCGCGGGGGAGGCGCTCACGGCGGACCTGGCGCGGGCGCTGTACGGCCTGGGCCACGTCGAGACTGTGCGCAACCTCTACGGCCCCACCGAGGACACCACGTACTCCACCTGGACGCGGGTCCCGCGCGGAAGCGAATCGGTCCGCATCGGGCGCCCCGTGCCCGGCTCGCGGGCGTACGTGCTGGACGATGGGCTGCGGCCGCAGCCGGTGGGCGTCCCCGGCGAGATGTACCTGGCGGGCGAGGGACTGGCACGCGGGTACGCCGGGCGGCCGGAGCTGACGGCCGAGCGCTTCCTCCCGGACCCGTTCGGGGCGCCGCGCAGCGGTTCGCGGATGTACCGGGTGATGGACCGGGGGCGCTGGCGCGGCGACGGGGAGCTGGAGTACCTGGGGCGGACGGACCAGCAGGTCAAGGTGCGCGGCTTCCGCATCGAGCCGGGGGAGATCGAGGCCGCGCTGCTGGAACAGCCTTCGGTGCGGGAAGCGGTGGTGCTGGCACGTGAGGACGTGCCGGGGGAGCTGCGCCTGGTGGGCTACGTCGTGGCGCCCGGCAGGGACGCGGCCGGGCTGCGGGAGCGCCTCCGCGGGCGGCTCCCGGACTACATGGTGCCGGCCGCGGTCGTGGTGCTGGACTCCCTGCCCCTCACCCCCAGCGGCAAGCTGGACCGCCGCGCCCTCCCCGCGCCGGACGCCGCGTCGGTGGGGGCGTACGTGGCGCCGCGGACGCCGGCGGAGGAGGTGCTGGCGGGGATCTGGGTTGAGGTGCTGCGGGTGGAGCGGGTGGGGGCGGAGGACGACTTCTTCGGGCTGGGCGGGCACTCGCTGCTGGGGACGCGGGTGGTGTCGCGGGTGCGGCAGGCGTTCGGGGTGGAGCTCCCGCTGCGGGCGCTCTTCGAGGCGCCCACGGTGGCCGGGCTGGCGGGGCGCATCCAGGCACTCCGCGCCGGCGGCGAGGGGGTGCATGCGCCGCCGCTGGTCGCCCTGCCGCGCGACGGGTCGCCGCTGCCGCTGTCGTTCGCGCAGCGGCGACTGTGGTTCATCGACCAGCTGGATCCGGGCAGCGCCGCCTACAACATGCCCTTCGCGCTGCGCCTGCGGGGCCGCTTCGACCCGGCCGTGCTGGGGCGGGCGGTCACGGAGGTCGTGCGGCGCCACGAGACGCTGCGCACCGTGTTCGCGGTCGTGGACGGAGAGCCGGTACAGGTGGTCCGGGAGGCGGCCCCGGTGGCGCTGGCGGTTGCGGACCTGCGGCACCTGCCGGCGGAGTCGCGGGAAAGGGAGGTGGCGCGTCTCGCTTCCGAAGAAGCCGCGCGGCCGTTCGATCTCGCCGCGGGCCCGCTTCTGCGGGTCTCGGCCGTGCGGCTGGGGGATGCGGAGTGGGGCGTGCTCTTCACGCTGCACCACATCGTCTCCGACGGCTGGTCCACCGGCGTGCTGGTCCGCGAGATCTCGGCGCTCTACGGCGCGCTCGAGACCGGGCGCGCGGCGGAGCTCCCGGCGCTGCCGGTGCAGTACGCGGACTACGCCGCCTGGCAGCGCGCCTGGCTCACGGGCGAGACGCTGGAGGCCAGGCTCGAGTACTGGCGTGACAAGCTGGCCGGCGCTCCCCCGCTGCTGGAGCTGCCTACGGACCGCCCGCGTCCGCAGGTGCAGGACCCGCGCGGCGTTAGCGTACGCGTCGAGCTTCCCGCGGAAGTCTCGGCCGGGGTGCGCGCTCTCTCGCGGCGCGAGGGGGCGACGGCGTTCATGACGCTGCTGGCGGCGTGGCAGCTCCTGCTGTCGCGCTACGCCGGGCAGGAGGACGTCAGCGTGGGGACGCCGATCGCCGGGCGCACGCGCCTGGAGGTGGAGCCGCTGATCGGATTCTTCGTCAACACCCTGGTGCTGCGGACCGACCTTTCCGGGGACGTGAGCTTCCGCGAGCTGCTGGGCCGGGTGCGGGAAACGACGCTGGGAGCGTACCAGCACCAGGAGATCCCCTTCGAGAGGCTGGTGGAGGAGCTGGCGCCGGAGCGGAGCCTGGCGCACTCGCCGCTCTTCCAGGTGATGTTCTCCCTGCGGAACGCCGAGCGGGGCGGGCCGCGCATGGGCGCGCTGGAGATGGAGCCCCTGGAGAGGAACGGCGGAGAGATCGTCAAGTTCGACCTGACGCTCGACCTGGCGGAGGACGAGCGGGGCTTCGCCGGCGCGCTCTCCTATCGCGCGGAGCTGTGGGACGCGGGGACCATCGCCCGTCTGCTGGACCACTGGGCGCACCTGCTGGAGCAGGTGGCCGCGGACGCGGAGCACAGGCTCTCCGGGTTGTCGCTCCTGCGCGGGCCGGAGCGCGCGCGGCTGCTGGAGGCTTCGGTCCCCATCCCGGCCGTGCCTCCCCGGGAGATGCTTCACGAGCGGTTCGCGCGCCAGGCGGAGCGCACGCCGCACGCGCCCGCGGTCTCCTTCGGAACGCAGTCGATCACCTACGCCCGGCTGGACGCCGCGGCCGACCGGCTCGCGCACCACCTGCGCGGGCGCGGGATCGGTCCGGAGGCGCGCGTGGGGGTGTGCCTGGACCGCGGCATCGAGCAGGTCGTCGCGGTGCTGGCCGTGCTCAAGGCCGGCGGCGCCTACGTGCCGCTGGACCCCGCGTATCCGTCCGAGCGCCTGGTCCGCACCCTGGCCGACTCGGGCGCCCGCGTGCTCGTGACACAGTGCGCGCCGCCGGAGCTCCTCGCCGGCTTCGGTGGCGAGGTCGTGCGGCTGGACACAATCGGGGAGGCGGTCGAGGGCGCACCGGACGGAGCGCTGCGCAGCGGGGTGGGCCCGCGGAACGCGGCGTACGTCATCTACACCTCCGGCTCCACGGGCACGCCCAAGGGAGTGGTGGTCGAGCACGCGAGCCTAGCGGCCACGGTGCTGACGATGCGCGACACCTTCGGGCTGGGCGCCGGGGAGGTGTTCCTGTCGCTGGCGAGCTTCGCGTTCGACATCTGGGGCTTCGAGGTCTTCGCCCCGCTCGTCGCGGGGGGGACGGTGCGGCTGGTCGCGCGGGAGGCGGTGCTGGACGTGGAAGGGCTGGCCGCGGAGCTGGCGGAAGTGGACGCGGTGCACGCCGTGCCCGCGCTGATGCACGAGCTGGTGCAGCGGGTGCGGGCGGGGCCGGGCGTCCTGCCGCGGGTGAGGCACGCGTTCGTGGGCGGCGACGCGGTCCCGCCCGACCTGGCGGCGCGGATGACGGCCGTGTTCCCGGGGGCGCGGGTGTGGACGCTGTACGGGCCGACCGAGGCCACCATCGTCAGCGCGGCCGCGCCCGCGCGGCCGGAGGGCGGCCACCGGGGGCACGCGATGGGGCGGGCGCTGCCGGGCGAGGGGACGTACGTGTGCGACGCCCCGGGGAGCCTGCTCCCGGTGGGGGTGGCCGGGGAGCTGTGGATCGGCGGGGCGGGGGTGGCGCGGGGGTACCTGGGCCGCGCCGAGCTGACGGCGGAGAGGTTCGTGCCCGACCCGTTCGGGGGCGAGCCGGGAGCACGGCTGTACCGCACCGGGGACCGGGTGCGCCGCCGTGCCGACGGCGAGCTGGAGTTCCTGGGCCGCATCGACCAGCAGGTCAAGATCCGCGGCTTCCGCATCGAGCCGGGGGAGGTCGAGGCCGTGCTGCGCGAGGCCGGGGGCGTCGCCGACGCGGCGGTGGTGGTGCGCGAGGAGCGCCTGGCCGCCTACCTCGTCGGGCCCGAGGGTGCGAGGCCGGTGGTGGCCGACGTGCGCGCGTACGCCGGATCGCGGCTTCCGGAGTACATGGTGCCGGATGCATGGGTGACGCTGGATTCGCTCCCGCTCACCGCCAACGGCAAGCTGGACCGGCGGGCGCTCCCCGCGCCCGGGCGCGGCGAGGACGCGTACGTGGCGCCGCGCACGCCGACGGAAGAGGTGCTGGCGGGGATCTGGGCTACAGTGCTGCGGGTGGAGCGCGTGGGGGTGGAGGACGACTTCTTCCAGCTGGGAGGGCACTCGCTGCTGGCCGTGCGGCTGCTCGCGAGGGTGGAGGCGCGGACCGGGATGCGCCCGTCGCTCCCGGCGTTCTTCGCCCGCCCCACCATCGCGCACCTCGCCGCCGCGCTGGGGGGCGTGCGGGGAGCGCCCGGCACGGGCCCCCTGGTCCCGCTCCGCGCCGGCGGCGGCAAGCGCCCGCTCTTTGTCGTGCACGGCGTCGGCGGGGCCGTACGCTCCTACGGCGAGCTGGCCGGCCACCTCGGGCCGGACCGCCCGCTGTACGGGCTCCAGTCGCGCGGGCTCGGCGGCGAGGCGGCGCCGCTGGCCACCATCGCTGAGATGGCCGCCGACTACTGCCGCGCCGTGCGGGAGGTGCAGCCGGAGGGCCCGTACCTGCTCGGCGGCTGGTCCATGGGCGGGGTGGTCGCCTTCGAGATGGCCCGGCAGCTCGAGGCTGCGGGCCAGCGCGTCGAGCGGGTCGTGCTGGTGGACACCTCCATGCCCGGGACCGGGCCCGCCGGACCCGAGGGCGACGCCGCGCTCCTCGCCGGCTTCGCGCGCCACTTGGAGATCCCGCTGGAGCGGATCGCGCTCTCGCACGACGAGCTCCTGGCGCTCGCCCCCGCGGAGCGGCTGCGGCGGGCGTGGGAGGCCGCGCGCGACGCGGGGGTGGTCCCGTCCGATGTGGACCTCGCCCATTTCCGTCCCCTGTGGGAGGTGTACCGGGCAAACGCCGGGGCGAGCCGGGAGTACGGCTGGGGCACCTGCGCCGCCGATCTCCTCCTCCTCCGCGCCGCCGAGCGGGCGGCGGGTGAAGCGGGAGAGATCGGCGAGTGGGCGAGGCTCACGTCCGGAAGCATGGACGTGCGGATCGTGCCCGGGGACCACTTCAGCATGATGCGCGAGCCGTACGTCCGGGTCGTCGCGGCCGAGCTGGCGGAGTTCCTGGGCGGGTGAGGGCGGCCGTGTCCGGTTGACGCGCCCGCGGGGGGCGTTAAAATTGACGGGAATCATGTGGCCGTCCGACCCCCGACGCCCCGATCACCATGGCGAAGCTGATGGACCCGCCCGTCGCCGCGGCCGTCGCCGAGCGCTGCGTCCAAGAGCTGTTCGCGGAGCAGGCGGCGCGCACCCCCGGCGCCCCGGCGGTGCTCGCCGGGGCGGCGAGCCTCACGTACGCGGAGCTGGACGCGCGCGCCGCGCGGCTCGCGCGCGTGCTGCGCGGGGCGGGGGTGGGGCCGGAGGTCGCGGTGGCGCTGGGCGTGGAGCGCACCCCGGAGCTGGTCGTGGGGATCCTGGGGATCTGGAAGGCCGGCGGCGTCTACGTCCCCCTGGATCCCGGGTACCCGCGCGAGCGGCTCCGCTTCGTCGCGGAGGACGCGGGCGCGGCGGTGCTCGTCACCCTCGCGGAGCTGGAACCGCGGCTTCCCCCGCACCGCGGCCCGGTGGTGCTCCTGGACCGCCTGCCGGAGCCGGACGGCGGCGCGGAGCCGGAGCCCGGCACCCGCCCCGGCAACCTCGCCTACGTCATCTACACCTCGGGCTCCACCGGCACCCCCAAGGGCGTGGCCGTGGAGCACCGCGGCCTCGCCGGCACCCTCCTCGGCACCCTGCGGGCGTTCGGGATCCGGGCGGGGGACGTCGTCCCCGCGCTCGCCTCGCACGCCTTCGACATCTCCCTGTTCGAGCTGTTCGCTCCGCTGCTCGCGGGCGGCGCCGTGCGGCTGGTCCCCCGCGAGCGCGTGCGCGACGCCGCAACGCTGCCGGACGCGATGTGCGACGCCACCGTCCTGCACGCGGTGCCCGCGCTGATGGGCGAGATCGCCGGCACGGCCCGGTCGCGCGGCGGAGCGCTCCCGGCGCTCCGCCGCGTCCTCGTGGGCGGGGACGCCGTCGCGCCGGGGCTGGTGGAGCGCATGCGCGAGGCGTTCCCGGCCGCGGACGCGTTCGTGATGTACGGACCCACCGAAGCCGCCGTCATCTGCGCCGCGTACCCCGTGCCGGAGCGGGGCGGCGTCCCGGGGACGCTGGTGGGCCGGCCCCTGCCGGGCGTTGCGCTCCACGTCCACGGCGAGGAGGGCGAGCCCGTCCGCGCGGGCACGCCGGGCGAATTGTGGATCGGCGGGGCGGGGGTGGCGCGCGGCTACGCCGGGAGGCCGGACGCCACTGCGGAACGGTTCGTCCCGGACCCGTTCTCCGGCGAGCCCGGCGCGCGGCTGTACCGCACGGGCGACCGCGTGCGCTCGCTCCCGGAGGGGGTGCTGGAGTTCCTGGGGCGCGTGGACCGGCAGGTCAAGATCCGCGGCTTCCGCATCGAGCCCGGCGAGGTGGAGGCCGTGCTCGCCGCCCACCCGGCCGTGCGCGCCGCCGCCGTGGTCGCGCGGGAGGACGCGCCGGGACATCCCCGGCTGGTGGGATACGTGGTGCCGGAGGGCGCGGCGGACGCGTCCCCGGCGGCGCTCCGGCCGTACCTCGCGGAGCGGCTCCCCGAGCACATGGTCCCCTCGTCGCTGGTCGTCCTGGACTCGCTCCCGCTGACGCCCACCGGCAAGACCGACCGCGGCGCGCTGCCGGCGCCGGAGGACGCGGGCGGCGCGGAGCACGCCGCGCCGCGGACGCCCACGGAAGAGATCGTGGCGGGGCTCTCGGCCGGGGTGCTGGGGGTGGAGCGGGTGGGGGTGGACGACGACTTCTTCGCCCTGGGAGGCCACTCCCTCAGCGCCACGCGCCTGGCGACCCGGGTGCGGGAGGCGCTCGGGGTGGACCTCCCGCTCCCCGCGGTCTTCGAGGCGCCCACCGCCGCCGCCCTGGCCGCGCGGGTGGACGCGCTCCTCCGCGGCGGCGCGGGCGAAGCGGTCCCGCCGGTCGTCCGCGTCCCCCGGGGCGGCGCCGAGCGGCTCCCGCTCTCCTTCGCGCAGCAGCGCCTCTGGTTCCTGTGGCAGATGGACCCGGCCGGGGCCGGGTACAACATGCCGTTCCCGCTGCGCCTCCGCGGGCGGCTGGACGCGCGGGCGCTGGAGAGCGCCCTGGGGGAACTGGTCCGTCGCCACGAATCGCTGCGCACGGTCTTCGTCCCCACGCCGGAGGGCCCGGTGCAGGAGGTCCGCGCGCCGGCGCCGCTGCCGCTGCCCGCCGCCGACCTGGGCGCCCTCCCCGCCGACGGCCGCGGGCGCGAGGCCCTGCGCCTGGCCGAGGAGGACGCGGCGCGCCCCTTCGACCTGCGGCGCGGACCGCTCCTGCGGGCGTCGCTCCTCCGCCTGTCGGACGACGACGCGGTGCTCCTCCTGTGCATGCACCACGTGGTGTCGGACGGGTGGAGCACCGGGGTGCTGTTCCGCGAGCTGTCGGCGCTGTACGGCGCCTTCGCCCGCGGGGAAGCGTCGCCGCTCCCGGAGCCGGAGGTGCAGTACGCCGACTTCGCGGTGTGGCAGCGCGAGCGGCTCTCGGGGGACAGGCTCGCCGCGCTCCTGGCGTGGTGGCGGGAGCGGCTGCACGGGGCGCCGCGGGTGCTGGAGCTCCCCACCGACCGGCCGCGGCCGCCGGCGGCGAGCGGCCGCGGCGCCGTGCACGGCTTCCGCGTCCCGGCCGCGGGCGCCGCCCCGCTCCGCGCGCTCGCGCGGCGGGAAGGCGCCACGCTCTACATGGTGGCGCTCGCCGCCTGGCAGGCGCTCCTGGCGCGCTGGTCGGGGCAGGAGGAGCTGGTGGTGGGCACCCCCATCGCCAACCGGACGCGGAGGGAGACGGAAGGGCTGATCGGCTTCTTCGTGAACACCCTGGCGCTCCGGGGGAGCCTTGCCGGCGATCCCCCGTTCCGCGCGCTCGTGGGCCGGGTGCGCGACGCGACGGTGGGGGCGTACGCGCACCAGGACCTCCCCTTCGAGCGGCTGGTGGAGGAGATCGCCCCGGAGCGCAGCCTGTCGCACACGCCGCTGTTCCAGGGGATGTTCGCGCTGCAGAACACCCCGGGCGAGGAGCAGGCGCTCGCGCTCTCCGGGATCACGCTGGGCCCGCTCTCCGGCGGGCTGCAGACGGCGCGCTTCCTGGGGATCCGCGACGCGCTCTTCGACCTGGAGCTGGAGCTGGTGGAGGACGGCGCGGAGGTCGTGGGGAGCCTGCGCTACCGGACCGACCTGTTCGACGCCGCGACCGTGGAGCGCATGGCGGCGCACCTCGGCACGCTCCTGGACGGCGCCGCCGCCGACCCGGACCTTCCCCTCTCGCGCCTCCCCCTGCTCCCTGCCGCGGAGCTCCGCCGCCTCGCCGCGCTGGGGACGGGCCCGGCCCCGCCCGCCGGCCTCGCCGACACGGTCCCGGACCGGATCGCGGCGCAGGCGGAGCGGACGCCCGGAGCCGTGGCGGTGGCGGCGGGCGCGGCAAGCGTCACCTACGCGCGGCTGGAGGCCCGCGCGGACCGGCTCGCGCGGGCGCTCCGCGCCCGGGGCGCCGGGCCCGGCGTCCCCGTGGGCGTGTGCGTGGAGCGCGGCCCGGCGGCGCTCGCCGCCCTGCTGGCGGTGTGGAAGGCGGGCGGCGTCTACCTGCCGCTGGACCCCGGCCTCCCCGCCGAGCGCCTGGCCTTCCTGCTGCGGGACTCCGGCACGCAGCTGGTGGTCGCGGACGCGCGGTCCGCCGCGTCGCTCCCGGAGGCGGGGATCCGCGTCGTGTCCCCGGACGACGCCGCCGACCCGGACGACGCCCGCGCACTCCCGCGCTCGCCGTCCCCCGGCGACATGGCGTACCTGGTCTACACCTCCGGCTCCACCGGCACGCCAAAGGCGGTGATGGTGGGCCACGCGCAGCTCGCCCACACCCTGGCGGGCGCGCAGGCCGTGCTCGGCTTCGGCCCCGGCGACGAGGTGGCGGCGCTGGCGCCGGTCGCCTTCGACATCTCGCTCCTGGAGATGCTGGCGCCGCTGTGCGCCGGGGCGTCGGTGCGCGTCGTCCCGCGCGCGCGGGTGGTGGACGTGGAAGCGCTGGTGGAGACGGTGCGCGGCGCCACGGTCCTGCATGCCGTGCCGGCGCTGATGCGCCGGGTGGTGGAGGCCGCGCGGCCGGCGGGCGGGCTGCCGCGGCTCCGCATGCTCCTGGTGGGCGGCGACACCGTCCCGCCCGACCTGCTGGACGAGCTGCGCGGCGCCTTTCCCGCGGCGCGCGTGCACGTGCTGTACGGGCCCACCGAGGCGACGATCATCTGCGCCACGTACGCCGTGCCGGCGGAGGGGCCGGTGGAGGGGCACCCCCTGGGGACCCCGCTCCCCGGCGTCCGGCTGCGCGTGCGCGACGCGCGCGGGGCGGCGGCGCCGCTGGGCGTCTCCGGCGAGCTGTGGATCTCCGGCGGCGGGGTGTCGCGCGGGTACCTGGGCCGGCCGGAATTGACGGCGGACCGGTTCGTCGCCGTGGACGGCGAGCCCGCCTACCGCACGGGCGACCGGGCGCGCTGGCGCGCCGACGGCGTGCTGGAGTTCCTGGGCCGCATGGACGACCAGGTCAAGGTGCGCGGCTTCCGGGTGGAGCCCGGCGAGGTGGAGGCCGCCGTGCGCGCGCAGCCGGGCGTGCGCGAGGCGGTCGTGGTCGCGCGGGAGGACGCGCCCGGCGACCGGCGCCTGGTGGCCTACGTGGTCCCGGCGGCGGACGCGGAACCGGCGGGCGGGGCGGAGGGCGCACTGGAGCAGGTGGACGGGTGGGAAGCGCTCTTCGACGACACCTACGCGGCGGGCGGGGAGGACGGCGCCGAGGACCCCACCCTCAACCTGGTGGGGTGGAACAGCAGCTACACCGGGGAGCCCATCCCGCGCGAGGAGATGCGGGAGTGGACCGAGCGCACCGTGGAGCGCATCCTGGCGCTGCGGCCGCGGCGGGTCCTGGAGATCGGCTGCGGCACGGGGCTCCTGCTGTTCCGCGTCGCCCCGCACGTGGAGCTGTACCACGGGACCGACTTCGCGGCCGCGGCGCTGGACCACGTCCGCCGGCACGCGCGCGGGATCCCCGGGGTGCGGCTCTCGCGCCGCCCGGCGGACCGGCTGGACGGGCTGGGAGGGGAGGGCTTCGACACCGTCGTCCTGAACTCCGTCGCCCAGTACTTTCCCGGGGTGGACTACCTGCTGCGGGTGCTGGAGGGAGCGGCCGCCGTGCTCCGCCCCGGCGGGACGATCTTCGTGGGCGACGTGCGCAGCCTCCCGCTCCTCCCCGCCTTCCACGCTTCCGTGGAGCTGTTCCGCGCGCCCGGCGGCCTGTCCGCGGAGCACCTGCGCGCCCGCGTCCGGCGCGGGGTGGCGGAGGAGCAGGAGCTGGCGGTGGACCCGGCGTTCTGGGAGGCGCTGCGGGCGCGGGTGCCGCGCATCGGCCGGGTGGAGGCGCAGGTCAAGCGCGCCGCGCACGACAACGAGGTGTCTCGCTACCGCTACGACGTGGTCCTGCGCCTGGACGCGCCGCCGCTCCCGGAGGCGCCCGTCCTCGCGTGGAGCGGGGCGGGCGGCCTGGATGGCCTTCGCGAACGGCTGGCGTTCTCGCCGGGGGCGCTGGCGGTCGCCGGCGTGCCGGGCGCGCGCGTCGCCTGCGACCTGCGCGCGCTCGACCTGCTGGGGCGCCGGGGGACGGACGCCACGGCCGCGGAAGTGCGCCGCGCGCTGGAAGCGGAGGCGCCGTCCGGGGTGGATCCCGGGGCGCTGTGGGCGCTGGGGGAGGCGGCCGGCCGCGCGGTGGAGGTGCGGCCCGGCGCGGACGGGAAGCTGGACGTGCTCTTCGGGCCCGCGGACGGCGGCGCGGCCGTCTTCCCCGCGTCCCCGGCGGAGCCCGCCCCGTGGGCGTCGTACGCCAACGACCCGCAGTTCGGCCGGCGCGTCCGCGCGCTGGTGCCGGCGCTGCGCGCCTCGCTGGGCGAGCGACTGCCGGAGTACATGGTGCCCGCGGCGTTCGTGGTGCTGGACTCGCTCCCCGTCACTCCCAACGGCAAGGTGGACCGGGCGGCGCTCCCCGCGCCCGACCCGGGGCGCGGGGCCGCGGCGGGGGAGTACGTGGCGCCGCGCACGCCCGTGGAGGAGCGGGTGGCGGCGGTGTGGAGCGAGGTGCTGGGGACCGAGCGGGTGGGCGCGCACGACGACTTCTTCGCGCTGGGCGGCCACTCGCTCCTGGCGACGCGGGTGGTGTCGCGCGTCCGCGAGGCGCTGGGCGTGGAGCTGCCGCTGCGGGCGCTCTTCGAGGCGCCCACCGTCGCGGGGATGGCCGCGCGCCTGGAGGGCGCCGCGCCCGCCGCCGCCGCGGGTCCCCCGCCCGTCGTCCCGCTCCCGCGCGACCCGCTCCCGCGCGACCCGCTCCGCCCGCTCCCGCTCTCCTTCGGCCAGCAGCGGCTCTGGTTCATCGAGCAGTTGGAGCCGGACGCGGGGCGGTACAACGTCGTGTACCCGCTGCGGCTGCGGGGGCGCCTGGACGCGGCGGCGCTCCGCCGCGCCCTGGGCGAGGTGGCGCGCCGCCACGAGGTGCTGCGCGCCCGCTTCCCGGCCGCCGGCGGCGAGCCGGCGCAGGTGGTGGACCCGCCCGCGCCGGTGCCGCTCCCGGCGGTGGACTTCGGCGGGCTCCCGGAGCACGCCCGCGAGGCCGCAATGGTCCGCCTGGCCGACGCGGAAACGCTGCGCCCCTTCGACCTGGCGCGCGGCCCGCTCCTGCGCGTGTCGCTGCTGCGCCTCGCCGCGGACCATCACGTCCTGCTCCTGAACCTTCACCACGTCGTCTACGACGGGTGGTCCACGGGGGTGCTCCACCGCGAGCTCGCCGCGCTGTACGGGGCGTTCGCGCGCGGGGCGCCGTCGCCGCTCCCCGAGCTGTCCGTGCAGTACGCCGACTTCGCGGCGTGGCAGCGCGAGCACGTGTCCGGCGCCGTCCTGGAGCGGCAGCTCGCCTACTGGAAGGACGCGCTGGCGAGCGCCCCGCCGACGCTGGAGCTGCCGCTGGACCGGCCGCGCCGCGCCGCGCCGGGGGCGCGCGGGCTCAACCGCTCGCTGGTGGTGTCCGGCGCCGCCGCCGCTCCGCTGCGCGCGCTCGCCCGCGCCGAGGGCGCCACGCCGTTCATGGCGCTGCTGGCGGGGTGGCAGCTCCTCCTGTCCCGCTACGCCGGACAGGAGGACGTGGTGGTGGGCTCGCCGGTGGCCGGGCGCACCCGGCCGGAGATCGAGCCGCTGATCGGCTTCTTCGTCAACACGCTCGCCTTCCGCGCCGACCTGTCGGGCGATCCCGGCTTCCGCGAGCTGCTGGGCCGCGTGCGCGCGGCCACGCTGGGCGGCTACGCGCACCAGGAGGTGCCGTTCGAGCGGCTGGTGGAGGAGCTGCGGGTGGAGCGCTCGCTGACGCACACCCCCCTCTTCCAGGTCATGCTCGCGGTGCACCGCCACGACCCCGAGCTCACCCGCCTGGACGAGCTGCGCGCGGAGGTGGTGGAGGTGGGGGTGGAGCCGGCGATCTTCGACCTCCTGCTCAACGTGTACGAGCGCGAGGACGACCTGCTGTGCGTGCTCACCTATCGCGCCGAGCTGTGGGAGGAGGCCACCGCGGCGCGGATGCTGGACCACTTCCGCCGCCTCCTCGCGGACGCCGCCGCGGCGCCCGACCGTCCCTGCTCTGCGACCGAGCTCATGGGCCCGGAGGAGCGCGAGCGGGTGCTCCACGATTGGAACGCCACCGCCGCCGACCATCCGCGCGTGGGCGTGCACCGCCTGTTCGAGGAGCAGGCGCGGCGCACCCCGGACGCCATCGCGCTCGCCGCGGGCGGCGAATCGCTCGGCTACGCCGAGCTGGACGCCCGCGCCGACCGCCTGGCCCGGCACCTGGTCCGTCTGGGCGTGGGGCCCGACGCGCGCGTGGGGCTCTTCCTGGAGCGCTCGGCGGAGCTGATGGTGGCGCTGCTCGGCGTGCTCAAGGCCGGCGGCGCGTACGTCCCGCTCGATCCGGCGTACCCCGCGGAGCGTTTGGCGCTGATGGTGGACGACGCCGCCCCGCGCGTGCTGCTGACCGAGCGGAGCCTGGCGGACCGGCTCCCGTCGCACGGCTCGCGTGTGGTCCTGCTCGACGACCCCGACGGCGCGGAGGACTCCCCCGCAGTTGCAGGCTGTTCCCTGTTCCCTATTCCCTGTTCCCTATCTCCCGACAACCTCGCGTACGTCATCTACACCTCGGGCTCCACCGGCCGGCCCAAGGGCGTGGCGATGCCGCACGGCCCGCTCGCCAACCTGGTCGCCTGGCAGGCGCGCGCGGGGATGGCGGGCCCCGCCACTACGCTTCAGTTCGCCAGCGTCAGCTTCGACGTTTCCTTCCAGGAGGTCTTCACCTGCTGGGCGGCCGGCGGGCGGCTGGTGGTCGCCCCGGAGGAGGCGCGCCGGGACCCCGCGGCGCTGCTGGCGCTGCTGGAGCGCGAGGGGGTCGAGCGGCTCTTCCTCCCGTACGTCGCGCTCCAGGGCGTGGCGGAGGAGGCCGCGGCGCGCGGCGCGGCGCTGCCGCGGCTGCGCGAGGTGCGGACCGCCGGCGAGCAGCTCCGCGTCACCCCGGCGATCCGGGCGTGGATCGGCGCGCTTGGCGTCCCCCTGCACAACGACTACGGCCCGTCCGAGACGCACGTGGCCACCTCGCACGCGCTGCGGGGCCCCACAGCGGCATGGCCGGTCCTCCCGTCCATCGGGCGCCCCATCGACAACGCGCGCTGCCTGGTGCTGGACGGCGGCCTGCGCCCCGCGCCCGTCGGCGTCCCCGGGGAGCTGTACCTGGGGGGCGGGTGCCTGGCCCGGGGGTACCTGGACCGCCCGGCGCCGACGGCGGAGCGCTTCGTCCCCGACCCGTTCGCCGTGGAGCCGGGGGCGCGGGCGTACCGCACGGGGGACCGGGTGCGCTGGCGGGGGGACGGGACGCTGGAGTTCCTGGGACGCGCGGACCAGCAGGTCAAGGTGCGCGGCTTCCGCATCGAGCCCGGCGAGGTGGAGACGGTGCTGGAGCGGCATCCGGCGGTTCGCGAGGCGGTGGTGGTCGCGCGGGGCGAGGGGGCGGCGCGGCGGCTGGTGGCGTACGTGGTCCCCGTGGAGGGCGGCCGCGTCGCGGCGGAGGAGGTGCGCGCGCACGCCGGCGCGGCGCTCCCGGAGTACATGGTCCCCGCCGCCGTGGTGGTGCTGGACGCGCTCCCGCTGACGCCCAGCGGCAAGACCGACCGGCGCGCGCTCCCGGCGCCGGAGCCCGCGGCGGACGGCGGCGCGTACGTCGCGCCGCGCACCCCGGCCGAGGCGGCGCTCGCCGCGGTGTGGGCGGAAACGCTGGGCGTCCCCCGCGTGTCGGTGCACGACGGCTTCTTCGCGCTGGGGGGCCACTCCCTCCTCGCCATGCGGCTGGTGTCCCGCGCGCGCGCCGCGCTGGGCGTGGAGATCCCGGTGCGGACCGTGTTCGAGGCGCAGACGGTGGCGGAGCTGGCGGCCCGCCTCGCCCGCGCATCGGGGAGCGCGGCCCCGCACGCGCCGCCGCCCATCGCCCCGGCGGACCGGAGCGGGCCGCTGCCGCTCTCCTTCGCGCAGGAGCGGCTCTGGTTCCTGCACCGGCTGGAGCCGGACAGCGTCGCCTACAACGTCCCGGCGTCGCTGCGGATCCGCGGGCCGCTGGACGCGGGGGCGCTGCGCCGGGCGCTCGCCGCGCTGGTGGAGCGCCACGAGTCGCTGCGCACAGTCTTCCCGGCGGCGGCCGGCGAGCCGGCCCAGGCGGTGCTCCCCGCGGGCGGCTTCGCTCTCCCCGTGGCGGACCTCGGCGAGCTCGCGGCGGCGGAGGGCGAGGCGGAGGCCGTGCGCGGCGTGCACGGCGTGGCCGCATCCCCCTTCCGCCTGGAGCGGGGGCCGCTCTTCCGCGCCGCGCTGCTGCGGCTGCGCCCCGACGACCACGTGCTCGCCCTCGCCCTGCACCACGTGGTGTCCGACGGGTGGAGCATGGGCGTGCTGTTCCGCGACCTGGAGGCGCTGTACGGGGCGATGGTCCGGGGCGAGCCGTCGCCGCTCCCCGCGCCCGCGCTCCAGTACGCCGACTACGCGGTGTGGCAGCGGGAGTGGCTGCGCGGCGACGTGCTGGAGGCGCAGCTCGCCTTCTGGCGCGCCGAGCTGCGCGGCGCCCCCCCGGTCCTGGAGCTCCCGGCCGACCGCCCCCGGCCGCGGACGGCGGGGGGGCGCCGCGGGCTGAACCCGCTCGTCGTGTCCGGCGCGCTCGCCGGGGAGCTGCGGGCGCTCGCCCGCAGCGAGGGGGCCACGCTCTTCACCGCGGCGCTGGCGGGGTTCCAGGCGCTGCTGGCCCGCTGGTCGGGCCGGGACGACGTGCTGGTGGGCACGCCGGTGGCCGGGCGGCGGTGGGCGGAGCTGGAGGGGATGATCGGCTTCTTCGTCAACACGCTGGTCGTGCGCGCGGACCTCGCGGAGGACCCGGAGGCGCGCGGCCTGGTGGCGCAGCTCCGCGAGCGGATGCTGGCGGCGCAGACGCACCAGGACGTCCCCTTCGAGCGGCTGGTGGACGACCTGGGCGTGGAGCGCTCGCCGTCCCACACGCCGCTCTTCCAGGTGGTCTTCTCGTTCGCCGGCGCCGGCGAGATCGTGCCGCCCCGCCTGCACGGCCTTGCCGTGGAGGAGCTGCCCGCGGCGGGGGCGGAGACGCCCTTCGACCTGCGCGTGGTGCTGGTGGAGGAGGACGACCGGCTGGCGGGGAACGTGGAGTACAACGCCGCGCTCTTCGACGCCGCCACGGCGGCGCGCATGGCGGAGCACTACCTGGCGCTGCTGGAGGGGATGGCCGCGCACCCGGAGCGGCGGGTGTCCGCCCTGGAGCTGCTGGGCCCCGCGGAGCGGGCGCAGCTGCTGGACGAGTGGACCTCCGCCGCGGCGGAGGTCCCCGGGCTCCCCGTCCACGAACGGATCGCCGCCGTGGCGGCGCGGGTCCCGGACGCCCCCGCCGTGCTCTTTCGCGGGGAGCGGGTCACCTTCGCGGAGCTGGAAGCGAGGGCGGAGCGGCTGGCCACCGCGCTGCGGGGGCACGGGGTGGGGCCGGACGCGCGCGTGGGGCTACTGCTGGACCGCTCGCCGGAGATGGTGGCGGCCGTGCTGGGGATCCTCAAAGCGGGCGGCGCCTACGTCCCCCTGGACCCGTCGCTCCCGGACGACCGCCTGCGCTTCGTGCTGCGCGACGCGCAGGCCTCGGCGCTGGTGACGGACCGGGCGCCGGCGGGCCGCGTCGGCGCCTTCGCGGGCGCGGTGCTCCTCCCCGACGGGACCCCGGCGCGGGACCCGGACGGAGTTCCGCGCCGCCCCCATCCCGCGCCCCCGGCCGCGCCGTCCCCCGACAACCTCGCCTACGTCGTCTACACCTCCGGCTCCACCGGCACCCCCAAGGGCGTCCTGCTCACGCACCGCGGGCTGTCCGGCTACCTGGCCTGGTTCGACCGGGAGGTGCTGGGCGAGGAGGGCTTCGCGCTGCCGCTGGTCTCACGCCTGGGCTTCGACGCGCACGTGCGGCAGCTCTTTCCGCCGCTGCTGCGGGGCGAGCCGGTGTGGGTGCTGCCGGAGGAAAGCGCCGCCGACCCGCTCGCCCTGCTGGACGCGCTGGGCGGGCGCGAGCGGGTTTCCTTCGGCGGGGTGCCGTCGCTGTGGGGCGCGGTGCTGGACGCGGTGGAGGCCGGCGAGCGCCCCGCGCCGGCCGGCCTGCGCGCGGTGCTGCTGGGCGGGGAAGCGCTCCCGGCGGACCTCGTCCGGCGGACGCTGGCCCGCTTCCCCGGCGTGGCGCTGTGGAACCACTACGGGCCCACGGAAACCACTGTCAACGCCACCGCGGGCCGGGTGGCGGAAGCGGACCGCGTCGGCATCGGCAGGCCGGTGGCGAACGCCCGCGTCTACCTGCTGGACGCGCACGGCGCCCTGGTGCCCCCGTGCGTCCCGGGGGAACTGTACGTGGGCGGGGCGGGGGTGGCGCGGGGCTACCTGGGGCGTCCCGACCTGACGGCGGCCCGGTTCCTCCCCGACCCGTTCGCGGGCGAGCCCGGCGCGCGCATGTACCGCTCCGGCGACCGCGCCCGCCGGCGGGCCTCCGGCGAGCTGGAGTACCTGGGCCGGACCGACCGGCAGGCGAAGCTGCGCGGCTTCCGCATCGAGCCGGGCGAGGTGGAGGCCGCCCTGCGAGGGCACCCCGCGGTCCGCGCCGCCGCCGTGACCGTACGCCGGGACGCGGGGCGGGAAGCGCTGGCGGCGTACCTGACGGCCGACGGGCCGCCGCCCCCCGCGGCCGAGCTGCGGGCGTGGCTGGCGAGGAGCCTCCCCGAGTACATGGTCCCCGCCGCGTTCGTGGTCCTGGACGCGCTCCCGACCACGCCCAGCGGCAAGCTGGACGCGGCGGCGCTCCCGGCGCCGGCGCCGGAATCCGCGGATTCCCACGGGGAGCCGCGGACGCCGGCGGAGGAGGTGGTGGCGGGGATCTTCGCCGGGGTGCTGGGGGTGGAGCGGGTGGGCACGGCCGACAGCTTCTTCGAGCTGGGCGGCCACTCCCTGCTTGCCACCCGGGTGGTGGCCCGCGTGGGCGCGGCGCTGGGGGTGGAGCTGCCGCTGCGGGCCGTGTTCGAGGCGCAGACGGTGGCGGAGCTGGCGGCGCGCGCGGACGAGGAGCGGCGCGCGGGGGAGGGCGCCGCCCTCCCGCCGCTCGTCCCGGTCCCGCGCGGGGAGCCTCTCCCGCTTTCCTTCGCCCAGCAGCGGCTCTGGTTCCTGCACCAGATGGAGCCGGAGGGGACCGCCTACGTCATGGCCCAGCCCGCCCGGCTGGCGGGGCGGCTGGACGCCCGCGTGCTGCGCCGGGCGCTGGGCGCGCTGGTGGAGCGGCACGAGTCGCTGCGTACCACGTTCCACCCAGCCGCCGAGGGCGCGGTGCAGGTGGTCCACCCCGCGCCGCCCGCGCGCCTCCCCGTGGTGGAGCTGGGCGGCCTGACGCGCGGGGACCGGGAGGCGGAGGCGCGGCGGCTCGCCCAGGAGGACGCCGGGCGCCCCTTCGACCTGGAGCGCGGGCCGCCGCTGCGCGCCGCCCTGGCGCGGCTGGCGGACGACGAGCACGTGCTGCTGCTGGCAATGCACCACGCGGTCAGCGACGGGTGGAGCATGGGCGTGCTCTTCCGCGACCTGTACGCGCTGTACGACGCGCTCGCCCGCGGCACTCCGCCGCCGCCGCCGCTGCCGGTGCAGTACGCGGACTTCGCGGCCTGGCAGCGCGGCTGGCTCCGGGGGGACGCGCTCCGGCGGCAGCTGGACTGGTGGCGAGAGCGGCTGGACGGCGCCCCCCCGGTCCTGGAGCTCCCCGCCGACCGGCCCCGCCCGGCGCGGCTGAGCGGCCGGGGCGCCTCGCGCGAGTTCCGCGTGCCCGCGGACACCACGCGGGCGCTGCGGGCGCTGGCCCGGCGCGAGGGGGCCACGCTGTTCATGGTGGCGCGCGCCGCGGCCGACGTGCTGCTGGCGCGCTGGTCCGGGCGGGAGGACCTGGTCGTGGGCTCGCTGATCGCCAACCGCACGCGGGCGGAGCTGGACGGGATCGTCGGGTTCTTCGTCAACACGCTGGCGCTGCGCACCGACCTGTCCGGCGACCCGCCGTTCACGGGGCTGCTGGGCCGCGTGCGGGAGATGGCGCTGGGGGCGTACGCGCACCAGGACCTCCCCTTCGAGCGGCTGGTGGAGGAGATCGCTCCCGAGCGGAGCCTGTCGCACACGCCCCTCTTCCAGGTCATGTTCGCGCTGCAGAACGCGCGGGGCGGGGAGGACCCCCCGCCCTCCGGGCTGCGGCTGGAGCGCCTGCCGCTGGAAACGCGGGCGACGCTCTTCGACCTGGAGCTGGAGCTGCGGGAGGACGGCGAGGAGCTGTGGGGCGGCGTTCGCTTCCGCACCGACCTGTTCGATCCGGCCACGGTTGAGCGGCTCGCCGCGCACTACGGGGTGCTGCTCGCGGCGGTCTGCGCCGCGCCGGGGGAGCGCCTGTCGGGACTCCCCGTCCTCCCCGCGGCCGAGCAGGCCCGGCTGCTCGCCTTCGGCGGCGATTCCGCACCGCGGGCGCCGGGCGGCATCCCGGTGCACCTCCGGTTCGCCGCGCAGGCCGGCCGCGCGCCCGGCGCGGCCGCCGTCCTCGTCGGGAGCGAGTCGCTGTCCTACGCCGAGCTGGACGCGCGCGCGGACGCCCTCTCGCGCCGGCTGCGCGAGCGCGGCGTGGGCCGGGGCGCCACCGTCGGCGGGTGCGTGGAGCGCGGGCCCGGCGTGACGGTCTCCATGCTGGCGGTGTGGAAGGCGGGAGGCGTGTACCTCCCGCTGGACCCCGCGTACCCGGCCGAGCGCCTGGCCCTGCTGCTGCGCGACTCGGGCGCGGTGGCGGTGGTCGCGGAACCCGGCACGGCGGCGTCGCTGCCCGCTTTCGGGGGGGCGGTCGTGCTGTGCGACGGGACCCCCCTCCCCCCGGCCCCCTCCCCCGCAAGGGGGGAGGGGGAGCACGACGATGCCGAGACCGAGGGCGCACTTTCGCACTCTCGCACTTTCGCACTTTCGCACTCGCCGTCCCCCGACGACCTGGCGTACCTCATCTACACCTCCGGCTCCACGGGGACGCCAAAGGCGGTGATGGTGGAGCACGGGCAGCTCGAGCACGCGCTCCTCGGGTCGCTGGACGTGCTGGGCCTCGCGCCGGGCGACGTGGTGGCGGCGCTCGCCTCGCCGGCCTTCGACATCTCGCTGCTGGAGCTGGCGGCGCCGCTGCTCGCCGGCGCGGCCGTGCGGATCGTCCCGCGCGAGCTGGCGCGCGACCCCGAGGCGCTGGTGGACGCGTCCGCCGACGTGACGGTGCTGCACGCCGTCCCCGCGCTGATGCGGCAGGTGGTGGAGACCGTGCGCGCCGGCCGCGAGCTCCCGGCGCTGCGGCTCCTGCTGGTGGGCGGCGACAGCGTGCCGCCCGACCTGCTGCGCGACATGCGCCGCGTCCTCCCCGCGGCCGGGGCGCGCGTGCTCTACGGCCCCACCGAGGCGACCATCGTCTGCGCCTCGTACGCCGTTCCCGCGGCGGGCGAGGTCGCGGGGCACCCGCTGGGGCGTCCGCTCCCCGGGGTGCGGCTGCGCGTGTGCGGGCCGCGCGGCGAGCCGTGTCCCATCGGCGTCCCCGGCGAGCTGTGGATCTCCGGCGCGGGCGTCGCGCGCGGCTACCTGGGCCGCCCGGAGCTCACGGCGGACAAGTTCGTCCCGGCGGACGGGGAGCGGGCCTACCGCAGCGGAGACCGCGTGCGCTGGCGCGCCGACGGGGTGCTGGAGTTCCTGGGGCGGACGGACGCGCAGGTCAAGGTGCGGGGCTTCCGCATCGAGCCCGGCGAGATCGAGGCCGTGCTCGCCGCGCACCCCGGGGTGCGCGAGGCGCTGGTGATCGTCCGCGAGGACGCCCCCGGCGACCGGCGGCTGGTGGCCTACGTGGTCCCCGCGGCCGGCGGGACCGCGCCGGCCGGGCTGGGGGAGCACCTGCGCACCCGCCTCCCGGAGCACATGGTGCCCTCCGCCGTGGTGGCGCTGGACGCCTTCCCGCTGGGCCGCAACGGCAAGGTCGATCCCGCCGCGCTCCCCGCCCCGGAGCCGGCCGCCGCGCGCGGGCGGGCCGCCCCGCGCACCCCCACCGAGGAGGTGGTGGCCGCCGTCTGGGCCGAGGTGCTCCGCGTGGAGCGCGTGGGCACGGGCGACGACTTCTTCGAGCTGGGCGGCCACTCGCTCCTCGCCACGCAGGTGGTGTCGCGGGTGCGGAGCGCCCTGGGGTGCGAGCTGCCGCTGCGGGCCGTCTTCGAGGCGCCCACCGTGGCGGGGCTGGCGCGCCGCGTGGACCGGCTGCGCTCCGGCGCGCCCGCCGGCGACCAGG
The DNA here is from genome assembly GCA_040509335.1 of Longimicrobiaceae bacterium. Lineage (GTDB taxonomy): Bacteria > Gemmatimonadota > Gemmatimonadetes > Longimicrobiales > Longimicrobiaceae > JAFAYN01. The sequence goes on from JBEVLE010000636.1 coordinate 65,279, forward strand.
CCCCGCCGCTGGTCCCGCTGCCGCGCGACGGGTCGCCGCTGCCGGCGTCGTTCGCGCAGCAGCGGCTGTGGATCATCGACCGGCTGGAGCCGGGGAGCACCGCCTACAACATGCCCCTGGCGCTGCGGCTGCGCGGGCCGCTGGATGCGCGCGTGCTGGGTCGCGCCCTCGCCGAGGTGGCGCGCCGGCACGAGGTGCTGCGCACGGTCTTCGGCGAGGCCGGCGGCGCGCCCTTCCAGGTGGTGCGCCCCGCGGGCGGGCCGGCACTGCGCGCCGCCGACCTGTCGCGTCTCGCGCCCGGCGAGCGGGCGCGCGAAGCGGACCGCCTGGTGCCGCGGCTGGCGGGGCGCCCCTTCGACCTGGCCGCCGGCCCGCTCTTCCGCCCGGCGCTGCTGCGGCTGGACGACGCGGAGCACGTGCTGGTGCTGGACATGCACCACGTCGTCGCGGACGGGTGGAGCATGGGGGTGCTCTTCGGCGAAGTGGCCGCTCTGTACGAAGCGTTCGCGCGCGGCGCACCGTCGCCGCTGCCGGAGCTGCCGGTGCAGTACGCCGACTACGCCGCCTGGCAGCGGGCGTGGCTGACGGACGCCACGCTGGAGCGGCAGCTGGCGTGGTGGCGCGAGCGGCTGGCGGGGGCGCCTCCCCTGCTCGAGCTGCCCACGGACCGTCCCCGGCCGCCGCACGCGGGCGCGCGCGCCGCCCGCGCCGAGCGCGTGCTCCCCCCGGCGGCGGCCACGCGGGTGCGCGCGCTGGCGCGCCGCGGCGGCGCCACGCCGTTCATGGCGCTCCTCGCCGTGCTGGACCTGCTCCTGGCGCGCTGGTCGGGCGAGGACGACGTGGTGGTGGGCACCCCCGTCGCCGGGCGGACCCGCAGGGAAACGGAGGAGCTGATCGGCTTCTTCGTCAACACGCTGGTGCTGCGGGCGGACGTGTCGGGGAACCCCTCGTTCGACGGCCTGCTGGCGCGCGTGCGCGAGGGCACGCTGGGGGCGTACCAGCACCAGGACGTGCCCTTCGAGCGGCTGGTGGAAGCGCTGGGCGTGGAGCGCAGCCCCGGCCGCACGCCGCTCTTCCAGGTGATGTTCTCGGTGGACGACGGGGCGGGGGCGCCGCGCGCCTTCGGCGGGGTGGAGGCGGAGTACCGCCCCACGGGGCCGGCGGCCGCGAAGTTCGACCTGGCCGTGTCCGTGGCGGAGTCCGCCGCGGGGCTGGCGGTGCGCTTCGGCTTCCGCGAGGAGCTGTGGGAGGCCGCCACCGTGGCGCGCGCGGCCGAAGCCTTCGCCGCGCTGCTGGAAGGCGCCGCGGCGGACCCGTCGCGCCCGGTGCTGGAGCTCCCCCTCCTGGGCGAGCCGGAGCGCGAGCGGGTGCTGCGGGAGTGGAGCGGGCGGTACGCCGCAGGCCCCGCCGCGTTCGTCCCCGTGCACGAGCGGGTGGCCGCGCGTGCGGCGGAGGCCCCGGACGCCGTCGCCGTCGAGTGCGGCTCCGCGCGGCTGACCCGCGGCGACCTGGACGCGCGCTCCGCCGGCCTGGCCGCCCGGCTCCGCGCGCGGGGCGTGGGCCCGGAAGCGCGCGTGGCGGTGCTCGCCGGGCGCTCGCCGCGGGGGATCGTCGCGATGCTGGCCGTGCTGCGCGCGGGCGGCGCCTACCTGCCCATCGACCCCGCCACGCCGGCCGAGCGCGTCCGGGTGATCCTCGCCGACGCGGGCGTGCGCCTGGTGCTCGCCGACGCGCCCCAGGCGCAGCGGCTGGAGGACTTCGAGGTCGAGGTCGTCGTGCTCGACACCTCCCCCGCGGAGCACGACAGCTCCGAGGGCAAGAGCGCAGTTGCAGGCTGTCCCCTGTCCCCTGTCCCCTGTTCCCTCTCTTCCGCCTACGTCGTCTACACCTCCGGCTCCACCGGCACCCCCAAGGGCGTCGTCGTCACCCACGGCGGGCTGGCGGGCCTGGTGGACTGGCACCTGGGGGCGTTCGGCGTCACCGCCGCGGACCGGGCCACGCAGCTGGCGGGTCTGGGCTTCGACGCCGCGGTGTGGGAAACGTGGCCGTACCTGGCCGCCGGGGCCGCGCTGGTCCTGGTGGACGACGAGGAGGCGCGCACCGCACCCGCGGCGCTCGGGCGGCTGCTGCTGGAGCGGCGGGCGACGCTGGCCTTCGTGCCCACGCCGCTGGCCGCGGGGCTGCTGGCGCTGGAGTGGCCGGCACGCACGGCGCTGCGCACGCTGCTGACGGGCGGCGACGCCCTGCGGGTCCGCCCGCGGGCGGGGCTCCCCTTCCGGCTGGTCAACGCGTACGGCCCCACGGAAAACACGGTGGTGGCCACCGCGGGCGTGGTGGAGCCGGGGCCCGGGGAGGCGCGCTCGCCGTCCATCGGGCGGCCGGTGGCGGGCGTGCGGGCGTACGTGCTGGGCCCCGCGCTGGACCCCGTCCCCGCCGGCTTCCCCGGCGAGCTGTGGCTGGGGGGCACCGGCGTGGCGCGCGGCTACCTGGGGCGGCCGGAGCAGACGGCCGCAGGGTTCGTCCCGGACCCGTGGGCGGGCGGGCCGGGCGCGCGCATGTACCGCACGGGCGACCGGGCGCGCTGGCTGCCGGACGGCGCGCTGGAGTTCCTGGGGCGGACGGACGCGCAGGCCAAGATCCGCGGCTTCCGCATCGAGCCCGGCGAGATCGAGGCGGTGCTCGCGCGCCACCCGGCGGTGCGCGGCGTGGCCGTGGTGGTGCGCGAGGACGCGCCCGGGGACCGCCGCCTCGTCGCGTACCTGGAGGCGGAGGGCGGCGTCCCCCCCGCCGGGCTGCGGGAGATGGCGCGCGCGTCGCTCCCGGAGTACATGGTGCCCTCGGCGATGGTGGTGCTGGACGCGCTCCCGCTCACCTCCACCGGCAAGCTGGACCGGCGGGCGCTCCCCGCGCCCGGGGCGCCGGCCGCGGACGGGGACGCGGAGCCGCGGACCCGGCTGGAGCAAACCCTCGCGGCGGTGTGGGCCGAAGTGCTGGGGCTCCCGCGGGTGGGGACGGGCGCGAGCTTCTTCGACCTGGGGGGGAACTCGCTCCTGGTGGTGCAGGTGGTGGCGCGCCTGGAAGCCGAGCTGGGGCGGCGGGTGTCGGCGCTGGAAATCTTTGAGCACCCCAGCGTGGGCGCCCTGGCGCGCCACCTCGCCGGCGGGGAGGCCCCGGAAACGGCGCCCCCGGCCGCGCCCGACCGCTCCGGGAAGCTGTCCGCCGGGAAGGGGCGGCTCGACCGCCTCCGGAGGCGCAGGGACGGTGGAGCCTAGTCCGGGTCCGCCAGGGCCAGCACGTTGTCCCCCGGGCTCCGGTCCACGTAGTAGTTGTAGGGGTCGATGCCGGCGTGCGTCGGCCTGCGGTCCGTCACGAAGCGGAGCACCTGCATCCCCGAGCGGATGGGGCGGCGCTCCAGGACGACCACGTTGCCGGCGTCGAAGGCGTCGCGGCCCGGCTCGGCGGTGAACAGGCCCACCTCGATGCGCTCGGCGAGCGGCGCCTCCGTCTCCGCGCCCTCGCCGTCCACGTACAGCTTCTTCGCCTCGACCGCCACGGCCACGTCCCACCTGCCGTCGGCGCGGCGCACCGCCGTGGCCCGCGTGGTCTTCAGGTGGTACAGGGTGACGCGCTCGAACAGGTCGGTGATCAGGGCCTGCTCCTCCGCCGTCCCCGCCTCGGCGCGCAGCGCCGCGACCAGGTCCAGCGAGCGGGGGTACGGCGCGCCCCTGAACCGGTAGCGGTCCACCATCCCCCGCAGCGCCCGGTTGACCGCGGCCTCGCCCATCCGCTGCTGCAGCAGGTACATGGCGAGCGCTCCCTTGCGGTACGTGACGTGGTCCTGTCCGTCCACGCGGGTCAGCGTCGGCTCCGCCCCCCCGGAATACTCCCGCCCCTCCAGGTAGCGGTCGAGCTCGTACTGCAGGTAGCGGCGCATGTGGTCCTCGCCGCGGAGCTTCCTGAGCACCATCTGCGCGCTGTACTGCGCCAGCGTTTCCGACAGCAGCTCCCGTCCCTCCATGTCCGCGCCGACCACCTGGTGCGACCAGTACTGGTGCGCGAGCTCGTGCGCGGTCAGGTAGGTGACGTAGTCCATCGCCTCCGGCACGTCGTAGTCGGAGATGAACCCCACCGTCTCGGAGTACGGGATGGTGCCGGCGAACGCCTGCGCGAAGCCGTGGTAGCCCGGGAACTCCACGATCCGCGCGTGGTCGAACGGGTACGGCCCGAACGCCGCCTGGTAGTAGTCGAGCGACGCCGCGAGCGCGTCGAGCATGCGGTCCACGTTCCACGCGTGCGCGGGGTGGTGGTACACGGCCAGGTCCACGCCGGCGTGCCGCCGGTGCTTTTCCGCGTAGCGGGCCGACTGGATGGAGAAGCGCGGGTGGATGGGGACGCCCGACACGAAGCGGGCCACGCGCCTGCCCCCGCGGACCGCGTCCGACACCCGGTTTCCGGGAGCGACCGGCACCTGGTCCGCCGACGTGGACACGGTGATGTCCGCCGTCGCCCACCCGCGTCCGTACGTGGAGCTTGCCGTGGCGGCGAGGTCTTCCAGCTTCGCCGTCCCGGGCGCCTCCGGCAGCCCGTGCCTGCGCCGCGCCTCGGGGTCCTGCAGCGTGCCGGCGCGCGCCAGCCCCACGGCGGGGAGGAGGTGGTTCTCGTTCAGGAAGGTGCCGTTCTCCACGATGCGCGTGTTCGTCGGCTGGTTGCGGAAGCCGCGGAGCCGGAGCCGCGTCTCGAAGGCCAGGACGCGCTCCTCGCCCGGCCGCATGGGCCGGTCCAGGCGGAAGATGCGGTAGCCGAAGCCGGGGTCGTCGGAGACCAGCCTGGCGCCCGCGATGGTGGCGCGGGTGAGCTCCAGGTCGCCGCCCAGCACGCGGACGTGGACGTCCGGGATGGTCTGCGCCGTGAAGTTGCGGAGGCGCAGGGTGCCCCGCGTCTCGGCCCGCCGCTCCTCCGGGTGGAGCGCGACGTCGATCGTGAGCGCCGCGACCCGGGGCTGCGGCAGGTCGGCGTATCGCCCGTACTTCTTCTCGTACGCGGCCGCGTGCTCCTCGCTCGCGCCCTGCGTGCGGTACCCACCCAGGACGTTGGTGTTGTAGTACGCGAACGCGCCCGCCGCCACGAACACCAGCAGCGCCGCCCCGGCCACCCGTCCGGGCGCGCCCGCCAGGCGCCGCCGCGCGTGCGCGAGCCGGGGCCTCAGCCGGACCTCGATTCCGCGCCTCCACAGCAGGTGCGCGGCCGTCAGCAGCAGCGCGGCGAACGCACCCCAGTACACGCGCAGCGTCCACGCGCCCACCCAGAACGACCCCGCGCCGTTCATGTCGCTCAGCGGCACGCCGGGCGTGCCGCCGTACAGGAGCAGGTTGTGGTCGACGGCGGTGTTCAGCTGCAGCCCCGCCAGGAACAGCACCATCACGCCCCACCCCACCGCTTTGTGGGGGCTCAGCGCCTGGACGAACACCGCCAGCGCCGCCAGGAGCAGCACGTCCCACGTCCCCGGCAGCACGTACCAGAGCAGGTACTTGCCGGGCTCCACGTCCGTGAATCCCAGCGTGAGCTGGACGACGACGGACGCGACGACGCCGGTCAGCAGCATGGCCACCAGCACCAGCGCCATCGCAGCCGTCTTGGACACCACGTACGCCCAGCTCGGCATCGGCGTCGCGTCCACCAGCTCGTGCACCCTCCGGTCGCGCTCGCGCCACACCAGCTCGCCCGCGTAGTAGATGGCGACGAGGAGCGGGATCAGGAACATGCCGTTCTCGATCTCCGGGATCATCGACAGCGTCGTCGGATAGGTCGGCTGGCCGTCCGGGTCGCGCTGGGTGGTCAGCGAGACCAGCGTCGTGAACAGCCCCCACGCCATCAGCACGGGAAAGGCGGGGCTGAGGACGACCTGCCGGGCCTCGAAGCGCGTGCGCATCCACAGCAGCGCGCGCGCGGCGGCGGGCCCATGCCGCGGCGCGGGCAGCGGCGCCGCCGCGCCCGGCCGCGATCCGTCTCCGGAATCCGGCGTCCGCCCGGCGAGCTCCCGCCGCTTCCGCTCGCGCTCCGCCGTCCCCCGGCCGGCGAAGCGGAAGGCCGCGTGCGCCAGTGCCAGGCACAGGAGGGCGACGCCCACCCAGAGCAGGCGGTTGAGGAGCAGCGCGCCGGTGAACTCGGGGAGCGCCACGTTGCGCTCGGCCACCGTCCAGTAGCGGGTGGCGTCCGTGAGCGCGCGCCCGCCGAACGGGTCGGCGACGGCGACCGCCGCCTGGAGATGCGGCCGGTCCGCGAAGGCGCCCTCCAGGACGAAGTAGCCCGAGGCGAAGCCGATGACGCCCAGGTAGGTCGCCATCATCGAGCGCGTGATCGTCGCCAGCGCGAAGAAGACCGCGGAGTGGACGAGGACGTTGGGGAGCGCGACCAGGAAGTAGCCGTACAGGTGGTCGGCGAGCCGGTTGGGCCCCAGCGTGGCGGGATCGGTCCACGGCATCCGCGACCCCAGCCACAGGGCGAGCGGCACCAGCAGCAGGCAGAGCGCCGCGGCGGCGAACGCCCCCAGGAAGCGGCCGGACAGGTACTCGAACCCGCTGATCCGCGTGGAGCGCACGATGGGTCCGAAGCCGGTCTCGTCGTCGCGGAGGACGGCGCCCGCGACGAACGACGTCGTCACGAACATGAAGAAGATCGAGACCAGCTGGTAGTTCCGCAGCGTCGCGAAGGCCGCGTTCCGGAGCAGGCCGCCCTCGGAGCCGAGCTCGATGCCCGTGCCCACGGCGGCGAAGAACATTGCGAAGGTCGCCACCGCCGTCGCCCACAGGAGCGGGTTGCGGAGCAGGTAGCGGAATTCGAAGCGGGCGATGTGGAGGAGCATGGTCGGGGCTCAGGCGGCGCGGCGCGACCGCGCGAGCGTGGAAAAGTACACGTCCTGCAGGCCGGCCTCCACCGGGGCGAAGCCGTCGCCCGGGTCCCGGTCGGCGAGGACGTGGACGACGGTGCGCCCCGCGAAGAGGCGCGTGGAAAGGACCTCGAACCGCTCGCGGTGGGCGGCCAGCTCGCCGCGGTCCACGACCTTCATCCAGATCCTGCCGCGGGTGGAGCGGATGAGCTCCTGCGGCGCGCCCTCCAGCCGCACGCGTCCCTCCGCCAGCACCGCCATGCGGGGGCACAGGTCCGACACGTCGTCGACGATGTGCGTGGAAAGGATCACCACCACGCTCTCGCCGATCTCGGCGAGCAGGTTCAGGAAGCGGTTGCGCTCCTCCGGGTCCAGCCCGGCGGTGGGCTCGTCCACGATGATCAGCTCCGGGCTGCCGATCAGCGCCTGCGCGATCCCGAAGCGCTGCCGCATGCCGCCGGAAAAGCCGGACAGCGACTTCCGGCGCACGCTCCACAGGTTGGTCTGGTGGAGCAGCGTTTCCACCGTCGCCCGGCGGTCGGCCGCGGACGCGACGCCCTTGAGCACGGCCATGTGGTCCAGCATGTCGTACGCGGAAACGCGCGGGTACACGCCGAAGTCCTGGGGGAGGTAGCCCAGGGTGCGCCGCAGCCTTTCCGGCTCCGCGACGACGTCGACGTCGCCGAAGCGGATCGCGCCCGCCGTCGGCGCCTGCAGCGTCGCGAGGGTCCGCATCAGCGTGGACTTGCCGGCGCCGTTGGGGCCCAGGAGGCCGTACATGCCGCGCGGGATGGACAGCGTCACGTGGTCCAGCGCGCGCGTTCCGTTGGCGTACACGTGGCTGACGTCGTGGAGGTCGAGCATCGGATCCGGGGAGGTGGGAGCGTCGGTGAAATCGGGGGTGACGCACCGAAGCTGCGGGGGCGCGCGGCCTCCCGGAAGGCGCGTTTCGCCGGATGGCAGATCGGCGCCGACGAACGGCGGCGGGCATCGTGGCTGCGGCGTGGAGGGCGCCCTATCATCAACGGCGAGCCCCATCGTCCCCCCGTTCCAGGATGCGCACGTGCTCCAGCTTCCCCTGATCCTCCCGGCCCTCGTGCAGGCGGGCGCGCCGGTGTGGTCGCCCGACGAGGTGGCGGCCGCCGTGATCCGCCCCCTCGTGGGCATCGCGATCGCGCTCCTCGTCCACCGCCTGGTCCGCCGGGTGCCGTGGCCGCGGCCGTTCCGCCTCCGCTTCCTCGCCCTGCACCTGGCGGCCGCGCCGCTGCTCGCCGCCGCGTGGCACCTGGCGTCGAGCGCGCTCCTGGCGCTGGTCATGGGCGGATCGCTCGCCGCGCGGGTGATGCGCCACCGGGAAGAGAGCCTGTTCATCGGGATGATCGTGTACGCGGTCCTGGCGGGGATCTTCTACGCCGTGGAGTCGAGCGCCCGCGCCGCCCGCGCCGAGGCCGCGGCGGCGCGCACGCAGCTCGCCGCGCTGCGGGCGCAGATCCACCCGCACTTCCTTTTCAACGCGCTGCACACCGTGGTGCAGCTCATCCCCGTCGATCCCGCGCGCGCGGCCGAGGCGGCGGAGCTCGTCGCGGAATTGCTGCGCGCCACCCTGGAGGAGCAGCGCGACGAGGTCGCGCTCGGCGACGAGTGGCGCTTCGTCTCGCGCTACCTGGCGCTGGAGCGGATCCGCTTCGGCGACCGGCTCGTCGTGCGCGACGACATCGCGGAGGGCCTGCTGGGGGAGCGCGTCCCCGCGTTCGCGCTGCAGACGCTGGTGGAGAACGCGGTGCAGCACGGCGCCGCGCCGCGCGTGGCCCCGACGGAGGTCGTGGTCGCCGCCGCCGGCAGCGCGTCCGAGCTGACGCTGTCGGTGCGGAACACGGGCGACGATGCGCCGTCCCGGCCGGCGAAGGGCGCGGCGGGGACGGGGCTCGCCCGGCTGCGCGAGCGGCTCGCGTTCCTGTACGGCGGCGCGGCGCGGCTGACGTGCGGCCCGGTGGAGGGCGGCGGCTACGAGGCCGTCGTCGTGGTGCCGCGCGGGAGGCCGTCGTGAAGGTGAGGACGCTGGTGGTGGACGACGAGCCGGTCGCGCGGGCGGGGCTCCGCGCGATGCTGGCGGCGTTCGACTGGGTGGAGGTGGTGGGCGAGGCGGCGGACGGCCTCGCGGCGGTGGAGGCGATCGAGCGCCTGCGGCCGGAGCTGGTCTTCCTGGACGTGCAGATGCCGGGGCTGCTCGGCACCGACGTGCTGCGGCGCACCCTGCGGCAGCCGCTCGTCGTGTTCACCACGGCGTACTCGCAGCACGCGGTCGGCGCGTTCGAGCTCGGCGCGGTGGACTACCTGCTGAAGCCGTTCGGCCCCACGCGCCTGGCCGCGGCGATGGAGCGCATCCGCTCTTCGATCGGCGAGCCGGCCGGCGTCGGCGCGATCGAGCGGCTGACCGGCGCGCTGGCGGGCGGGCCCATCAGCCGCCTGTTCGTCCGCACGGGCGGCAGCCTGGTCCCGCTGCCGGTCGCGGAGGTCTGGTGGTTCGAGGCCGACGGCGACTACCTGACCGCCCACACCGGGCGCGCGCGCCACGTGCTGCACCTCGCGCTGAGCCGGCTGGAGGCGCGGCTGGACCCGCAGCGCTTCGTGCGGGTGCACCGCGCGCACATCGTGAACCTGGACCACGTCCACGCGTTCAGGCGCGACCCGCGCGGCAATCTCGAGGCCGAGCTGGCCGACGGGCGGCGGGTGCCGGTCAGCCGCGCGCGGGCGCAGGAGCTCAGGAGCCTGGGCCTCTGACCGCGGGTTCGGTTGGGACGGCTTTGAACTGCGGGTTCGGGCGTGCCCCCGGCTGGCGCCGGGGTCGGGCTTCGGCTCCGTAACGCACGAAACAACCGTGCGTAACGGAGTCGAGCCCCGGCGGAAACAGCCCCGCCGGGTCTCGCCCCTTCGGGCCGAAATC